>NZ_LZIK01000025.1:0-230867 GCF_001667105.1 Mycobacterium sp. 852002-51152_SCH6134967
CCACCTCAGAAACGATGAACAAACCCGCCACCACACCCCCCAGCCCGCCGCGGCTTGACATAGGAGCAATGCTCGCGCAAGAAGGGTGAGGTGTCTAGCGGCGGTTCCAGCGGCCGTAAGTGCTCTGCGGATAAGGCAGTCCGAGGGCGGCGATCAGTACGACCAGAAGAGCACCGAACACGATGAGTTCGAACATCGTCGTTCCTTCCTGACGCTTACTGCACACGCGTGCAGTAACCCGGAACTTACGACGTCAGCGGGTATTTGAGACCGACTTGTGTGGTACGGATCACTAGAGGTTCTAGTGTGACGGCCGTCACTTTTGCGCGGTGTGGACGGTGAAGTCCGACAGCACCGGCGAAGCCAGCAGCCGGCGATGCCGAACGGGTTCCCAGGGGAACAGTTCCGGCAGACCGTTCTTGTCGAGATACCAGCTGTTGCAGCCGGTGGTCCAAACCGTCTGCGGCATAGCGGCTTTCATCTCCTCGTTGTAATCCTTGGTGGCGACGTCCGTCGGGGACGCGGCGAGGATGTCGCCGTTACGGATGCGTTCGATCCACCACATCGCGTAGTCGGCCTGGTTCTCGGCGATGATCACCAACGACTGTTGTCCTATCGGAGAGTGCGGGCCCATCAGCATGAACAGGTTCGGGAATCCCGGCACCGCGACCGACCGGTAGGCCTGCGGCCCGTCTGCCCAGGCCTCGTTGAGTGACACTCCGTGCTCGCCGACGATCTCCATCGGACGCACGTAGGCGTGGGCGTCGAAGCCTGTGGCGACGACGAGCAGGTCCACCTCGTGCAGTGTCCCGTCCGCAGTGACGACACCTTTGGGCTCGACGTGGTCGATCGGATCGACGACGACGTCGACGCCCGGCCTCTGCACGGACTGGTAGTAGTGCCCGGCCGCGATGATGCGCTTGCACATCGCCTGGTAGTTCGGCGTCAGTTTGCTCCGCAGTTCTGGGTCGCGCACCGAGAGGTGGAGATTCCACCGGCACATCGCCGACACCAGGCGGCGACGGAATCCCGGCGAAACCATGGCCTTGGCGAAGAAGTTCTCGTACACGGCCTGCCAGAAGCGGTAGCCGAGGCGGCTCATCGCCGGGAAGCGTCGAAGTGCTGCTTTGGTGATCGGTGAGTAGCGCGGGTTCGGGAACGGGAAGACCCATTGCGCGGTGCGTTGGAAGATCGTCAGAGCGCGGACGTTCCCGCCGAGCTCAGCGGTGATCTGGACACCGGTCGAGCCCGTCCCGATCAGGCCGATCCGCTTGTCCTGCAAGGACACCGAGTGGTCCCAGCGCGACGAGTGAAACATCGGGCCCGCAAACGTTTCCAGGCCGGAAATGTTCGGATAGCGTGGCACGCGCAGGATTCCGGTGGCGGTGATGACGATGTCGAACGCTTCTGTGCCGCCGGTGGTGCTGACCCACCACGTGCCGTCGCGGTACTGCGCCGATGTCACCGCTGTGCCGAATCTGATGTGGGGTCGAATGTCGCGCTCGGTGGCGACCTGCATGAAGTAGGACTGCACCTCGCCACCCGGCGGCAGTAGCCGCGTCCATTCGGGATTGGACCGGAACGTATACGAGTAGAAGCGCGACGGCACGTCGCAGTGGAGTCCGGGATAGGTGTTGTCGCGCCAGGTGCCACCGACTTCGTCGGCCTGCTCGAAGATCGTGAAGGTGTCGATGCCCGCATCTTGGAGCCTGGCCGCCATGCAGATGCCCGACATGCCTGCGCCGACGATCGCGATACGCACTGCGCGTTTCTCTGCCATCGAACCCCCTCCGGCTACCGGAAGGGTACGCCTGACCAGCGTGGTTGTCGTGGCAATCGGGGCTACGGCACGGTGACGAAACCTTCGGCCACCATCCAGTCCCGCGCGACCTGGCTCGGATCGCGGCCCTCCACGTCGACCTGCTTGTTCATCTCCATGATCGCCTCGTTGGTCAGTGCGGCCGTCACCGGTGCCGTGACCTCCGCGATCTGCGGATGTGCTTCGTAGAAGGCACGTTTCATGGTCACCGACGGGTTGTAGTGGGCGAAGAACTGCTTGTCGTCGACGAGTACCACGAGGTCGAGCGCGGAGATGCGGCCGTCGGTGGTGAACACCTCGCCGAAGTCGCACTGCGTACCGTCCGCGGTGGCCTGATAGATGATCCCGACCTGCAGTACCGGCGTCTGCGCCCGCGCCGGATCGAACCCGTAGGCCGCCGCCATTCCGGGAAAGCCGTCCTGGCGGGCCCGGAACTCGGTGTCCACGCACGTACGCGCAGCCGCCGGATCGCGCTTGACCAACTCGGCGTACTGGGAAAGCGTGCGCACACCGGTCCGCTCGACGACCGCCCTGCTGGCCGCCAGCGCGTAGGTGTCATCCATCGGTGCGGGCGGCAACCACACCATGTCGTTGCGGGCCAGGTCCTCGTCGCGGACGGCCTCGAACTGTCTGCGGCTGTCGGGAATCGGCTTCTCGTGGCCCAGGTAGTTGATCCATGCGTTGCCGGTGAACTCGTAGGCGACGTCGACCTGACCCGACAACTGGGCTTCCCGGGTGCTGCGTGAGCCCACGATGCCAGTGAGGTCACGCACGTCGGCACCGGCGGCGGTCAACGCGAACTCCAGGATGTATCCCAGGATCACCTGTTCGGTGTATTCCTTTGAGCCCACAGTGATTTGCACTCCTTCGAGTGCGGCGACGGGCTGGATGGAGCCCGGGCCCACCTTGAGCGGCACGGTGCTGCCCGCTCCCAGCCCGCACCCGGCGAGCAGCAGGCAGGCCAGCGCGGCGATCGAGCGGCGGATCATCGAAGGCCCTTGGGATTGAGGTAGAACTCGGCCAATCCGCCCATCCAGTCGACCAGCAGGGCGAGGCAGACCGCGAGCACGCTGCCGAGGATCAGGGTCACGTTGTCCTGCAACTTGTATCCGGTGTCGATCAGGATGCCCAGACCGCCGGCGTTGACGAGGAAGCTCAGTGTCGCGGTTCCCACGGCGAGCACCAACGACGTGCGCAGTCCGGCCAGGATGTACGGGATCGCCAGCGGCATCTCGACCCGCGTCAGCACCGAACGTCGCGACATGCCCTGTCCCAGTCCCGCATCCACCAGCGACCGGTCCACCTGATTGATGCCGAGGATGGTGCTGGCCAGCACGGGCAGCAGTGAGTACAGCGCGATCGGAAGGACGCCGATCCAGAACCCGGTCCTACCCGACCACAGGAACAGCAGCACGAGCAGCCCGATGGCCGGCGCAGCCTGGCCGATGTTGGCGACGCCCATGAACAACGGGCGCAACAGTTTTGCGCCGGGGCGGGTGACCAGTACTCCCAGCGGAACGCCGATGGCGAGCACGATCGCGGTCACCGCCACGGTGATCAACAGGTGCTGCCAGATCAGTGTGGCGATGTTGCCGGGGTTGATGTTCTCCTGCTGGGTGGCGGTCAGGTCGCGGTTGAACGCCCAGAAGATCACGGCAGCAGCGATGATCAGCACCAGGACCGGCTGGATGAGCAGTCGTGTGCGCTCGCCCGAATTGGCACCCGACGACTGAGCGGAATCTGCGACCGCGGTCATGGCTGCCCGTCCGTGTCCGCCTCTGCCGACGCCCTCAGCCAGGTGATCGTGTCGATCAACGTGTCCAGGGTGACGACACCCTCGTACCGGCTGCCGGCACCCACGACCACCGCCGACGCGTGCTGGTCGGCGAGGATCGCCTCGAGGGCGTCCTCGAGCGTGGAATGTGTGCTGACGACATCGAGCGGTTCGACGACATCGGCCAATGTCGTGGCGTGCGCGAGTTTGGCGCCCCGGACCCAGCTGACCGGCCGGTCGCGGTCGTCGAGCACAACGACCCAGTCGAACTCGCTGCCCGCCAACGTCTTCCGCACATCGTCGATCGAGGCCGTCTGGCGCACCGAGGGATGCGGCCGCAGCTCGACATCCTTGATGCGCGTCAGCCCCAGCTGGCGCAACGAGGCGCCGGAGCCGACGAAGCCGGCCACGGTGTCGTCGGCGGGGTTGGCCAGGATGTTCTGCGGAGTGTCGTACTGCAGCACCTTGGACTGGTTGCCCAGCACGGTGATCCGGTCACCGAGCTTGACGGCCTCACCGAAGTCATGGGTGACGAAGACGATGGTCTTGCGCAATTCGCCCTGCAACCGCAGCAGTTCGTCCTGCAGCGTGCTGCGGGTGATCGGGTCGACGGCGCCGAAGGGTTCGTCCATCAGCAACACCGGAGGGTCGGCGGCCAACGCGCGCGCGACGCCCACACGTTGCTGCTGCCCACCGGACAGTTGGCGTGGATACCTGTCGGCGTACTGGCTCGGCTCCAGCCCGACCATGTCGAGCAGTTCGTCGACCCGGTCGGCGATGCGTTTGCGGTCCCAGCGCAGCAACCCGGGCACCAGGCCCACGTTCTGGCGGATCGTCATGTGCGGGAACAGCCCGGCCTGCTGGATGGAGTAGCCGATCGAGCGGCGAAGTTCGGTCGGCCGGATCGACATCGCGTCGTTGTCGCCGATCATGATCGTGCCCGACGTCGGCTCTGACAACCGGTTGATCATCCGCATCATCGTGGTCTTCCCGCAGCCGGACGGGCCGACGAATACGACGATCTCGCCTGCGGGGATCTCGAGCGACACGTCGTCCACCGCCGGGCGGTCGGAGCCGGGATAGACCTTGGAGACGTGATCCAGCACGATGCGCACGCCGGTGCTGCCGTTCGAGGCCGTGTCGTCCGGTGCCATTTGCTCTGCCTTCAAATGCCCTGTCATCGAAGACCTTTCGACGTGGTGAGGCGGCCGATCAGTACGAGCACCGCATCCAGCGCGAGCGCGAGGATGACGATGAGCAGCGTGCCGGCCAGCGCCATCGGGACCGCCGTCGGGCTGCCCACCCGCGCCAAGCCGGTGAAGATCAGGTTTCCCAGCCCCGGTCCTTTGACGTAGGCGGCGATCGCCAGCACGCCCATCGACATCTGCGTGCTGATCCGCATGGCCGACAGGATCGACGGCCACACCAACCGCAACTCCACTCGGGCCAGGGTGTCGAGCCTGCTCATCCCGATACCCCGCGCCGCGTCGGTGAGCGCGGGGTCCACCGCGGTGAGCCCGACGATCGTGTTGCGCACGATCGGCAGCAGTGAGTACAGCACCAGCGCTGTGATGCTGGGAACCACGCCGAGTCCGAACAACGGGATCAGCAGGCCGAGCAGCGCGAACGCCGGGACGGTCATGATGACGCTGGATGTCGAGGTGGCGAGGTTGGCGGCCACCGGGTTGCGGTAGGTCAGCACACCGATCACCACGCCGACGATCGTCGCGATGAGCACACTCTGGACGACCGCGCTGACGTGCTGGTAGGAGTCGAACGCCAATTGCGCTTGGTGGGCCCAGATGTAGTCCCACAGTGCCCTCACGGCGGTGAGCTACCCGATCTTGATTGAGCCGAAACACCTGCTCTGTTCGATTCGCGCTGAGTCGAACGGTTGTCGTCACACGGTCCCGAGGCGACCCTGATCACCACGTTCATGCATCGTCTGGAGGTTCCCACGTGCCGTCTCCTTTGCGGGTGGTCAAGCTCGGCGCTCACATCGGCGCCCGGATCGAAGGCGTCGACCTCAGCGCCGGGGTCGACGCGAGAACCGCGTCGGCGATCAACGCGGCGCTGCTCGAACACAAGGTGATCTTCTTCCGCGACCAGCACGGTTTGGACGACGACGGTCAGCTCGCCTTTGCGCAGGCGTTGGGCACCCCGACCGCCGCGCATCCAACGGTGACCTCGCGCGGGGACCGCCTCCTGCCCATCGATTCCCGCTACGACAAGGCCAACAGCTGGCACACCGACGTGACGTTCGTCGACCGGATCCCGAAAGCGTCCATCCTGCGCGCCATCACCCTGCCTCCGTACGGCGGCACGACGACATGGGCATCCACGGAGGCCGCCTACGACCGTCTGCCGGCGCCGTTGCGCGCACTGGCCGAGAACCTGTGGGCCGTGCACACAAACGAGTACGACTACGCCACGCTGCACGACGAGCCGGGCGCGACGCTCACCGCCGAACAGCGGTCATACCGCGACGAATTCGTCTCCGACTACTACGAGACCGAACATCCCGTGGTCCGCGTACACCCGGAGACCGGCAGGCGGGTGCTGCTCCTCGGCCACTTCGTCAAGAACTTCGTCGGGCTCGGATCGACCGAGTCGGCCACCTTGTTCAACCTGTTCCAGATGCGAATCACGAAGCTGGAGCACACGATTCGGTGGGATTGGCGACTCGGCGACGTTGCACTGTGGGACAACCGCGCCACCCAGCACTACGCCGTCGCCGACTACGACGATCAGTACCGCCGACTCAACCGCATCACTTTGGCCGGCGACGTCCCGGTCGACATCTGGGGCCGGCCGAGCCGCGTCATCGTCGGCGACGCCTCGGCATATTCGGCGGTGGTCGGAGCCCCCGGCGGGCAGACCGCCGCCCTGGCGAGCTGATCACATTGCGCTCGGTCATGGCGGTCTCTGCCACCGAGGTCACGAGCCCCCGGTGCGCCACAGTCGCGTGAGGCAGTAGCTGTGTTTGCGGGCCGCATCCACGGACTACCGTGAACTCGTGGCCAGGACCCGCGACCAGGACGCCTGCCCCGGTGCGCTGCAGGTGCATCGGGCCGCAGACGGCGCGCTGGCGCGGATGCGGCTGCCGGGCGGGGTGATCACCGCGGCGCAGTTGGCGGCGCTGGCGCATGCGGCCACCGGCTGGGGTGTGGGCACGCTGGAGCTCACGTCGAGGGGCAACCTCCAGATCCGCGGCGTCACCGACACCGGGACGGTCGCCGAGGCCGTGGCGGCGGCCGGACTCCTCCCCTCGCCGACGCACGAGCGCGTGCGCAACATCGTCGCCTCACCGCTGTCAGGACGGGTGGGAGCGAGCGCCGACATCCGTGGGATGGTCACCGAACTCGACGACGCCATCCAGGCCGACCCGGAACTGGCGACGCTGCCCGGCCGGTTCCTGTTCGGCATCGACGACGGGCGCGGCGACATCTCCGGTCTTGCCCCCGACGTCGGCGTGCACGTCGAAGCCGCCGACGCCGCACTTCTGTTGGCCGGGCGCGACACCGGTGTCCGGGTACCGATGCAGACGGCGGTGTCGACGATGGTCGACGTCGCCCGGCGCTTCGCTGCCACACGCGAAAATGCCTGGCGCATCAAGGAACTCGGTGATACCGATGCCCTGCTGGGCGGGCTGGTGTCGTCCGTGGACCCGGGTGCGATGTGGCCGGCGGTCACCCGCCCGCCCGTCGGTTGGCTCGAACAGCACGACGGCCGCATCGCGTTGGGTGCGGCGGTCCCGCTGGGCGTGCTGCCCGCCCGGACGGCGGAGTTTCTGGCCGCGATCGGCGCGCCGATGGTGATCACGCCGTGGCGCTCGGTGCTCGTGTTCGACCTCGTCGAGGACGTCGCCGACGTCGCGTTGCGTGTGCTCGCCCCGTTGGGCCTGGTGTTCGACGAGAACTCGCCCTGGCTGTCGGTCAGCGCGTGCACGGGCCGCCCCGGCTGCGAGCATTCGCTGGCCGACGTCCGCGCCGACGCCGCCGCCGCGGTGGCACAACCGGCCGCGGGCCACCGCCACTTCGTCGGATGCGACCGGGCCTGCGGCAGCCCGCCCACCGGTGAGGTGCTGGTGGCAACCGGAGACGGATACCGGACGCGAGACGCTCACCCGTAGGGTGATCGCGTGCTCGACTACATCCGCGACGCCGAGGAGATCTACCGGCAGTCGTTCGCGACGATCCGCGACGAAGCGGACCTGTCGCGGTTTCCCGACGATGTCGCCCGGGTGGTCGTGCGGTTGATCCATACCTGTGGTCAGGTCGACGTCGCCGACCACGTCGCGTATCGCGACGACGTCGTCGCCAGGACCCACGCCGCGCTGGCCGCAGGCGCCCCGGTGCTGTGTGACTCGTCGATGGTCGCCGCCGGGATCACCAGGTCGCGGCTGCCTGCCGACAACGAGGTGGTCTCGCTGGTGGCCGACCCACGCGCCGCCGACCTCGCCGCCCGGCTCGGCAGCACCCGCTCGGCGGCCGCGGTGGATCTGTGGGCCGACCGGCTCGACGGCGCGGTGCTGGCGATCGGCAACGCCCCGACCGCGTTGTTCCGGCTGCTCGAACTGCTCGACGACGGCGCTCCGGTGCCCGCGGCGGTGCTCGGCGGCCCGGTCGGGTTCGTCGGGTCCGCGCAATCCAAGCAGGAACTCATCGACCGGCCGCGTGGGATGTCCTATCTGGTGGTGACGGGCCGTCGCGGCGGCCGCGCGATGGCCGCCGCCGCCGTGAATGCGATTGCGACGGAACGGGAATGAGGGGCACGCTCTGGGGTGTCGGGCTGGGCCCCGGTGATCCGGAACTGGTGACCGTGAAGGCGGCACGGCTGATCGGTGAGGCCGACGTCGTGGCGTACCACAGCGCGCGGCACGGTAAGAGCATCGCGCGTGGTATCGCCGAGCCGTACCTGCGGCCCGGTCAGATCGAGGAGCACCTGGTCTATCCGGTCACCACCGAGACCACCGACCATCCCGGCGGCTACGCAGGCGCGATGGAGGACTTCTACCGCGAAGCCGCCGAGCGCATCGCCGCCCACCTGGAGGCCGGTCGCAACGTGGCGCTGCTCGCCGAGGGCGACCCGCTGTTCTACAGCTCCTACATGCACATGCACACCCGGCTCACCGAACGGTTCGACGCGGTCATCGTGCCGGGGGTGACGTCGGTCAGCGCGGCGTCGGCGGCGGTGGCCACTCCCCTCGTCCAGGGCGACGAGGTGTTGACGATCCTGCCGGGCACGCTGCCCGCCGACGAACTTCGACGCAGGCTCGCCGACACCGACGCGGCGGTGATGCTCAAGCTCGGTCGGTCCTATCCGGCTGTGCGCGAAGCACTCTCGGCGACCGGTCGATTGGACGACGCATTCTATGTCGAACGGGCAAGCACGCCGCAGCAGCGGGTGTTGGGCGCCGGCGAGGTCGACGACGCGACCGTGCCGTACTTCTCGCTGGCCATGCTGCCGGGCCGACACGATCGGGAGGCGCCGACCGGAAGCGTCGCGGTGGTCGGACTCGGTCCGGGCAGCACCGACTGGATGACCCCGCAATGCCGTCGTGAACTCGCCGCGGCCACCGACCTCATCGGCTACGGCCCCTACCTCGACCGGGTGGGCCACCGCGCCGGCCAACGCAAGCATCCCAGCGACAACACCGACGAACCCGCCCGCGCCCGGCTGGCGTGCACGTTGGCCGAACAGGGCCGCACGGTCGCGGTTGTGTCCTCCGGCGACCCGGGGGTTTTCGCGATGGCGACCGCGGTGCTCGAGGAGGCCAAGCAGTGGCCAGGGGTGTCGGTGCGGGTGATCCCGGCGATGACGGCCGCGCAAGCCGTCGCCAGCCGGGTCGGCGCGCCGCTGGGCCACGACTACGCGGTGATCTCACTGTCGGATCGGCTCAAGCCGTGGGATGTGATCGAAGCCCGCCTGACCGCGGCCGCGGCCGCCGATTTGGTGCTGGCGATCTACAACCCGGCGTCCAAGACCCGCACCTGGCAGGTCGGTGCGATGCGCGACCTGCTGCTCGACCACCGCGATCCCGGCACCCCGGTGGTCATCGGCCGCGATGTGTCCGGTCCCCGCGAGGAGGTCAAGGTGGTGCGCCTTATGGACCTGAACCCCGGCGATGTCGACATGCGCTGTCTGCTGATCGTCGGCTCCTCGCAGACCCAGTGGTACACCGACGACGGTGACCGGGTGTTCACCCCGCGCCGCTATCCGGACTGACCGGCGACCTCGATGAATCCGTGAGCGCCGCGTTCTGCGTCGACCATCGCGTGGGTGACGAACGGATAGCGCCCGGGCTGGTCGAAGCTCAGCTCGACGAAACCCCCTTGGGCCGCTGACAATCCGAGGGCCTGTGCGCCGCCGGGGCCCGGTCGCAGCCGGTAGTCGCCCTCGGACCACACGGTGTCGAACTGGCCGCCGACGACGTGGAAGGAACTGCCCCGGTTCGGTCCGGCGGCGAGTACCCAGATCCGCACTCGCTCCCCGATCCGCGCGGTCAGCGGCGCGTGGTCGTACTGGTTGGCGTAGCCGTTGAACACCACCAGATCGGGCTTGTCGGCGGCGACCTTGGCGGCGTCGACCTCGCCGCCCTGCGGCCCGAGGTAGTACTCCGACTGCACGAGAAGGTATTCGCGGTCGACGGGCGCCAGGTCCGGCGGGTCGATGACCACCGCGCCGAACATGCCGTTGGCGATGTGCACCGACATCGGCATCGTCGAGCAGTGATACATCCACACACCGGCACGGCTCGCGGTGAACCGGTAGACCAGGCGTTCGCCGGGTTGGATGGTGCGCATCGGCACGTCCGGCGCGAGCGCTCCGGCATGGAAGTCGATCGAGTGCCCGATCGTGCCGTCGTTGACGAGGGTGACCTCGAAGACGTCACCGACCTTGCCCCGCAGCGTCGGCCCGGGCGCCGAGCCGCCGAATGTCCACTGCCGCTGCGTGATTCCCGGCGAGACCTCCCGCGTCGTATCGGTCACCGCCAAGGTGACGCGGTGGTCGGGCGTCGCGGCGGCCAAGGCCGCGTCCCGCGCCACGAAATCCCTGTCGGGCGTCGCCGCGAGACTGCGCGCGATGTCGTCACCGGCGATCGACGCCGCGCTCGACTGGTCGTGGTGGCCGGCGTGCGCCTCGGCGCCGGTCACGCGCACGGACATGGTCATGCCCATCTGCCGGTGTCCGGCCACCGAACACCAGCCGTCCATGTCGGCGCCGATCACCCCGGCGTCGAGGACGGCGGTTTCCCCGACCGCGAGGCGCCCGGTGCTGGTCCCGTTGGCCAGCACGAGATCATGTCGGTCCGAACCGCTGTTGACGAGGGTGACCACCAGCCGGTTGCCCACCGGGACGTCGATGGTGTCGGGCACGTAGCGCATCCCCTCGACGTGCACCTCGACCTCGGTGGTCTGTCCGGTGGCGGTCACCGATACCTGGGGCGCGTCGGCGATACCGACCGCGGCGGGGTCGGCGGCCACCGCGGCCACGGCCGTCAACACCACAACTGCCAAGCCTGCGGCCGCGACGCCGAGCCGCTGTCGCACCGGGGGCCCCGACGGCGGCGGTCCCGGCGTCGACGGCGTATCGCGGAGCTTGCGTGCCCGCCACACCGCCCGCACCAGCAGCGGCAAGAACGCGGCGTAGGCGGTCAGCACCAACACCGACGCCGCGACCCGCAGCAGGCTCGGGGTCGGCAGCACGCACAGCAGCAGCGCGACGTTGGCGACGGCCAGCCGCCACGGCGCACCGCGTTCCAGTTCGGTGGTCGCCGCGATGGAGGCGGCGCGCCCGCCGACGACGATGGTGGTCAGGTACGACAGCGCACCGAGCAGCACCTGAACCAGGAACCCGGCGAGCACCGCCGCGGTGAGCGGACCGGCCCGGTCCAGCAGTGCGGACCATGTCGGTGCGGTGGCAAAGGCGACCACCGCGTAGCTCAGCGAGCCCAGCAGCCACACCACGCCGCACAGCACCGACAGCGTGGCGAAGTTGCCCGGCCGCTTGCGACGGACCTCGTCGAGGTGGGGCCCCAGCACGTAGCCGGCCGCAGCGAGGTAGGCCAGCGCGCCCGCGGCGGTCACCATCGGCGAACCGGCCACCGCCGCCACCAACGTCACTGTCAAACCCGCCACCAGCAGGGGCAGACCACGCCGGGCCGCGACCTCGACCCCGTCTGCCATCCGGGTGCGCAGCATCGTCGGCCACAGGGTTACCAAGGTGCCAAGCACGGTGAGCCCGATGAACCCGAACACATTGACCGCGGCGTGGGCGACGACGAACCGCTCGTGCAGGGCGCCGGGCAGCGTCGCGTTGGCCATCGCGATGCCAAGCCCGGCCCCGACCGAAAGCAGCGCTGCCGCAGCGACGTAATAGCGCACCGTGTCGCCGAAGCGTGAGGGCAGCGCGCTGCGCAATTGCCGCACCAATGTGACGGCGTGGGTCAACGCGACGGCGGCGACCGCGATACCACCGGCCAGCACCATGGGCCAGAAGGAGACGGCCATGCCTGCGACCACCGCGACCGCGCCGACGTTGAAGACCCCGAGGGCCCAGGCCTGCCCGGACCTCGACGGGTCTTGTGGACGGCGCAGCAGCGCATCGGTGAAGTGTCGGCTCCAGATGAGGATCGCGTTGCCTGCCGCCCCCAGACCGAGCAGGTGGATCAGCATCCAGGTCGATATCGGCACCGACCTGTGAACCAGTGCAATCACGACAAGTGCTGCGAGCCAGGCGAATACGATGGCTCCGACCCGCAGATGCCACTGGGAGCGGTTCATACCGGCGCCCCGATCGTCTGCCGCGCGGACGCGCGGACCGCGACGCCGACGAACGCGAGCACCGCCACGATGTTGAGCACGCCTCCGGCCTGCGCCGCCCACTCGACGTCGCGTACGTCACCGATGACGATGCGCAGCAACAGCGATGCGTGCAGCAGCATGACCGGCCCGTACATCGTCGGGGTGTACGGCAACGGACGTCGCAGCACCGCGGGCAAGATGACCGGTGCGTGGGCCATGATCATCGACAGCACGAACCCGAGCATCACAGCGTGCACGATCGCGTCGTATCCGACGCCCGAGTTCACCGCGCCGACGAGAAGCCACGCCAGGCCGGGAACCATCAGCCACGCGTAGCCGGCCAGCAAGCACACCGCCATATAGCGTGTGAGGCCTGTCGTGTGGATGGTGCGCCTGGCCACGTCGAATCGGAAGAGCCAGCATGCGACCGCCAGCACTCCCGCACCGAGAAGCGCGAATCCGACTGTCGACCAGATCAATTGCGTCACCGCACCGATGACGAGTGTGCCCGTTGCTGCGCCGAGCAGCATCTCGGCGCGGGTATCCGAGAGCGCCACCCGCGCCAGTTCCAGGCGCTCCCCCGCGATGGTCAGGATGAGGAAGCCGGCCAGCCAGCCGAGCAGGTCCGGCGCGGGAAGCCCGGCCGCCCACAGCAGCGCCGCTCCGGTCGCCAACACCGCACCCGCGGCTTGAACCAGCACCGCCGCGTCCCAACTGCGCTGCCACAGCGGCACATACACCGCGACCAGAAGTGCGGCCCCCGCCAGGAGGGCGGTGTCGGCGAGGGGTCGCGGGGCAGGGCTGACGAGGAGGATCGCCCCCAATCCGGACAACGCCGGGGCCAGATAGCACCACCGTCGGCCCGATGCGACAGCGCGTTCCAGCGCGATCACGGTGCCGACGAACCCCAGTACCAGCACGATGCCGTGCACTTCGGCCAGCCGGACGGTCTCCACGGGGGCGGGTAGCCCGAGACGCAACAGCGCGGCGTCCAATCCGGCCAGCAGCGCGAACCCTCCCGGTATCAGCAACACCGCCCGAAGCGGAATCCGATTCTCAGTCATGGGTTTTCACCACCGGATCGGGCAGGAACAGCCGACAGGCGCCGGGTTCGGCGAACGGGATCAGGTCCAGGCCCGGCCCGGTGGGCGCATCGACGCTTTGCAGCAATCCCTCGACGATGCCGAGGTGGACCTGGCAGACCACGCTCGGGTAGCGACGGGCCGCGTCGAGCAGCGGACAGCGGCGCAGCGCCACTCCACGCTCGGCGCCCTCGTCGTCGGGAGCGAAGCCCAGCCAGGTCAGCGCGTCGAGGACCGCTTGGCGCGGATCGCCGTCGGTGCGGCCGATCTCCTCGGCTACCTCGCGGCCCCACTCGACGCCCGCCGCGCGGGCGTCGCGCTCGGGCTCGGCGCTGGTCCGGGCGATGTGCCCGGCCAGCGCAGTCGCGAGGCTGGCGTAGTCGCGGGCCGCCACGGCCGGATCGGTGGCGGCTGCCCGATACACCGCCGCCGGCCGCCCCCGGCCCGCGGCGGATTCGGTGCCGCGCTCGGCGAGACCCAGGTCGACCAGCGCATCGAGATGTTCGCGCACGGTATTTCGGTGCAGGCCGAGACCGGATGCCGCGTCGACGGTGCGAACCGGCGCGTGCTCACGCAGATATCCGAGCACGCGCAGCCGCTGGCCCGACAACGGGACATGGCCGGTCACCGGGCGGGCGGGCGGAGGCCCGAGGGACGGGCCACTATTTAACACGGAATTTATTGTAGTAAATTGTTAGGCGTCGGACCAGCACAACCCGAAGGGAGCCGACATGACCGTCAACGAGGTGATCGTCGCGTCCACCGCCGCCGATGCGGAGGCCGTCGAGGCGATCAAGAGCCATCACGCCGAGCTCGCAGGACGCGTTCAGGTGTTGACCGAGGCGATGCTGTCGGCAGCCGAGCGCTCCGCGGACTTCGAACCAGTGCGCGCGGCTGCGGCCGAGTTCCTGACCGGCGAGTTGTTGCCGCACGCCGCAGCCGAGGAGGCCCGCCTGTATCCCGCCGCCGCCGGCACAGAAAAGGCAAGACCTCTGATCGAGTCGATGATCGCGGCGCACCGTGTGATCGCGGGCCTGGTGGACCGGATTCGGACCGAGGAGTCCCCGGTGCGCGCGGCGGCCGCGGGTCACGCGTTGCGGGTGTTGTTCGAGGCGCACCTGATCGACGAGAACGACCGGATACTGCCGATTGTCGCCGCGGACCCGGAGGCCTCCCTGACGGAGATCACCGGCGGGATGCACGAGTTGCTCGGCGGTCACGATTGCGGCGAACCCGGCCATGACCGGTGCGATTGCGGTGAGTCCGACGCCGACGAACCTGTGCTCGACGTGCGCGAGGTGCCGCACTCGATTCGGCACGCCACCGTGTTCGGCGCGTTCGACGCGGTCCGGGCTGGCGGCGCGCTGGTGCTCGTGGCTCCCCACGACCCGGTGCCGCTGCTGCGCCAACTGCACGACCGCACCTCGGGCCGGATCTCGGTGGAATACCTCGAACGCGGACCGGAGGCCTGGAAGCTGCGCCTTACCCGGCACTGACGCGCGCGCCCGGGTTCGTTGACGACTGTCGCCCTTACCGATACGGTTTCGGCTCACACCCGCAACCACTGAGGGAGGCGCCGTGGGGCAGCAGACCCCATCGACCGATGAGGGCAGCGTGCTCACCATCCCCCGCGGTCCGGCCGATGTGACGCCCGGTTGGCTCGGTTCTGCGCTCGGCGTGGACGTCGACGTCGTCGACGTGCTCGCGATCGGGACCGGACAGACCGGTGCCACCTACCGGGCGGCGGTGACGTACGCCGGCGACACCGACCTGCCCGCGACGTTCGCGATCAAGCTGTCCGCCCAAGACGATGCGGTGCGCGAGCGGGTGGCGCTCGGTTACCGCTCCGAGGTCGAGTTCTACTCGCTGATCGCCGATCAGGTGGCCATCCCCATCCCCGGTTGCTTCCACAGCGACATCTCAGCCGACGGAACAGATTTCGTCCTGGTCCTTGCCGACATGGCCCCAGCGGTGCAGGGTGACCAGATCGCCGGGTGCAGCGTTGTCGAGGCACGGCTCGCCGTCGAGGCGCTCGCGGGCTTACACGGCCCGAGTTGGCGCGACGACCGGTGGATGCAGCTGGCCGGAATCGTGATGCCGAAACCCGGTGACGCCGAAGCCGCCAAGGGCATGGGCGACGTCTGCAAGATGGCCGCCGACATCGTCATCGACCGCCTGGGGCCATCGATCAGCGCCGAGGACCAGGAAACACTCTCCGCGGCAATGGCTTCGGTCACCGACTGGCTGATGGCCGAACCGGACCGCTACGCGCTGATGCACGGCGACTACCGGCTCGACAACATGTTGTTCGATCCCGACCACACCCGCATCACGGTGGTCGACTGGCAGACCATCGGCATCGGGTTGCCCACGCGCGACCTCGCGTACTTCACCGCGACCAGCCTCGAACCGGCGGTGCGCGCGGAGACCGAGCGTGGCCTCGTCGAGCGCTACCACCGTGCGCTGATCGGTTACGGCGTCGGTGATTACGATCTCGCCACCTGCTGGAACGACTACCGTCTCGGCGTCGTGCAGGCGCCGCTGCTCGTGGCGCTGGGCACGGCGTTCGCAACGTCGACCGAGCGCGGCGACGAGATGATGCTGGCGATGTTGAGTCGCGGTTGCCAGGCCATCCGCGAACTGGAGACCTTGGAGCTCATCGCGTCATATCGGTAGGCCAGCCGATGAAGTAAGAAGTCGATGCCTGCAGAGCACGGACGATCGATGCTGCGCATTGCCGGACTCGACCGTGGCTCCGCGAAATCTGCGGTGAACCTTGTCGAGCGCTGTGACGTAGAGGTCTTCAGGATCGCTGGATCGAGGGGCATCGGGAGACTTCGCCCCTTGAGGCAGACTCGACAGACTTCTGAAGGAGCACCATGGCATTACACGGCTTGGCCAAAGCCACTATCGGCGTACCAAACGTCGACGAAGCCATCGCCTATTACACCGACTTCGGCCTCACACGCGCGGGGGCGGCGTGTTCGCCACCCGCGACGGGGGTGACCAACTGGAAATCAGGCATACGCCTAGGCGCCGGCTAGTCGAGTTGACGGTCGCAGCCGATCACGAAGACGACATCGCACGCATCGCCACGCGTATCGCCGCCTTCGGCGCCGACGTCCAGCGCTCGCCGACCACGTGCTCGGCGATCGAATCCATTACCGGTACTCGGGTCACCGTCGAGATCCGGCCCTGGATCGTTGTCGAACCAGCCATCGCTGCTACCGCGTACAACGGCCCAGGACGCATCGACCGTTGGGGCCGCGCACCATTCATTGCTCGGCGGGGGCCGGTACGGCCGAGCAAGCTCGGTCACGCGGTGATCGGCTCCGTCGACATCGAAACCACGATGCGCTTCTTCGTCGACGGCCTGGGCTTCAAAGTCAGCGACTACATGGGAGACAAAGCCGCCTTCCTACGCTGCTCAGTCGAACACCACAACCTCTTGGTCATGGCTGCGCCGGTCAACTTCATGCATCACACCAGCTGGCAGGTAGACGACATCGACGAGATCGGCCGCGGCGCTCAATCGATGCTGGAAAGTCATCCAGAACGCCACATTTGGGGTCTCGGCCGCCATTATGCGGGCGCGAACTTCTTCTGGTATCTGAAAGATCCGGCGGGCAACTTCTCCGAGTACTACTCCGACATGGATACCGTCCCGGAAGACGAACTGTGGAGCCCTGAGGTGCTGCACGGTTTGCAGGGGCTCTACGCCTGGGGGCCGCCCCCTCCGCCTTCGTTCCTGGAACCCGAGGACCTCGCCGCCTTGATGATCGGTGCCCACTCTGCTGCGAGGCAGTGAGCCAAACCGCGCAAGAGCCCTGCAGTCAGTCGCTCGTCGGCGCCTTCCGAATCGCCGTGACCCATTCGACCGCCTCATCCACCGTGGCGACGCTGGTCACCCCCGCGGGCAGCGGTGGCCGGTCTACCATCACCACCGCGACCCCGAGCGCGGCGGCGGCGTCCAGCTTGGGCCGCGTCATCGACCCGCCGCTGTTCTTGGTGACCAGCGCGTCGATGCGATGCTCACGCAGCAGCGCCAGCTCCTCGTCGTAGCGGTACGGCCCGCGCGACAGCAGGACCTGATGCCGCGACGGCAGGTCCCCGACATCGGGTGGGGTGACGGCACGGATAAGGAACCACGCGTCGACGCTCCCGAACGCAGCGGCGCCGGATCGCCCGGTGGTCAGAAAGACCCGCTGAAACCCCTCGGCGGCAACAACCTTCGCGGCCTCGCGATCATCATTGACGACGATCGCGTCGCCGGCCGGCCATGCGGGTCGCGCCAGCACCAGGTGCGGCAACTCCAGTTCGGCGCAGACGGCGGCGGCGTGGGCGGTCATCGTTGCGGCGTACGGGTGCGTGGCGTCCACGACGGCGTCGACCTGTTCGCCGCGCAGCCACTGCCGCAGGCCCTCGACGCCGCCGAACCCGCCGATGCGCACTTCGCCGACCGGCAGCGCGGGGTCGGGCACCCGTCCGGCGAGGGAGCTGATCACCTCGACGTCGGGGTGTAGCCGCGCGGCGAGCGAACGCGCCTCCGATGTGCCGCCCAACAACAGGATTCGCATCAGTGTCGTCCCCGTCGTACCCGCCCTGACGAGTACAGGTAGCTGTCGGCGAACCCCTCGGCCGCCAGCACGTCGCCGACGACGATGACCGCGGTGCGGGTGATTCCCGCCGCCTTCGTCTGCTCCGCGAGATTCTCGAGCCTGCAGCGCACCACCTGCTGCTGGGGCCACGACGCGAACGCGACCACCGCACAGGGCGTTTCGGGCCGGTATCCACCGGCCAGCAGGTCCGCGGCGATCGTATCGATCTGCGCGGCCGCCAAGTGCAACACCAGTGTGGCGCCCGGCGCCGACAGTGTCTGCAGGTCCTCCCCCGGCGGCATCGCGGTCGACAGGGTGGCCACCCGGGTCAGTGTGACCGTCTGCGCGACACCGGGAACCGTGAGCTCGCGGCCCAGTGCGGCGGCAGCCGCGGCGAATGCCGGTACACCGGGGACGATTTCGTAGTCGATGTCGAGTTCGTCGAGGCGGCGGCACTGTTCCGCCAGCGCACTGTAGATCGAGGGATCACCGGAGTGCAGCCGCGCCACATCTAGGTTCGCGGCGTGGGCGTCGGCGAGTTCGGTGATGATCTGATCGAGTGTCAAGGGGCCGGTGTCGACGACGCGAGCGTCCGTCGGGCACAGCGCGAGCAGGTCCTCGGGCATGATCGACCCGGCATAGAGGCAGACCGGGCAGCGCTGCAGCAGTCGCTGTCCCCGAACGGTGATCAGGTCGGCAGCACCGGGGCCGGCGCCGATGAAGTAGACGGTCATCGTTTGGTCACCGTCCACTGGGTGATGGGCATGGCCGGGCGCCAGCCGGTGAAGCCGCCGAGCGGCTCGCCGCGGTGGTACTCGAAGCGCCGCAGCTCCCCGCCGTAACGTGAATACCACTGAGCAACAAGAGATTCGGATTCGACCGTGACGGCGTTCGCGACGAGCCTGCCGCCGGACGGCAACCGCTCGAAGCACGCCTCCAACAGGCCGGGTTGGGTGATGCCGCCGCCGATGAAGACGGCGTCGGGCGCCGGTACGGAGTCGAAGGAACCGGGCGCATTGCCCTGCACCTCGACGCGCGCACCGAACGCAACGCTGTTCTCGGTGATGCGTTTGCGGCGTTGCTCGTCGCGTTCGAACGCCACCGCGCGGCAACCCGGCCCGCTACGACACCATTCGATCGCGATGCTGCCCGATCCGGCTCCGACGTCCCAGAGCATTTCGCCGGGCCGCGGCGCGAGGGCGGCCAGCGTCACCGCGCGCACCGGTTGTTTGGTGATCTGACCGTCGTTGGCGAACATGTCGTCGGGCAGCACCCCGAGCCGCCGCTCGTCGGGCAGGTAGCGCACCGCGACCACGTTGAGGTCGTCGACGTCACCGGGAGGCCGCGCCGCCCATTCCCGTGCTGTGGCGGTCCGGCGCCGCTCGGCGGGCCCGCCCAGTTGCTCGAGCACGGTGACCTCGGAATCGCCGCGGCCGGTGTCGGTCAGCAGACGCGCCAACGCCGCGGGAGTGGAACGGTCGCGCGACATCACGACGGCCTGCCCGCCGCGGCGCACCGCGATGTGCGGGTCGGCCGACACCAGGCTGATGACCTCGGTGTCCTGCACCGCCCAGCCCACCCGCGAGCAGGCCAGGGTCACCGACGACACATGCGGGAGCACCGCCACCCGGTCGACGCCGTACAACCGGATCAGCGAGTTGCCGACGCCGTGCAGCAGCGGGTCACCGCTGGCCACCACATGCACGTCGCCCTCGGCCCCGTCGAGCAGCGTGCGCAGCGCCGGCAGCATCGGTGACGGCCACTCCCGCCGCGCTGCGGTGACGGTGTCGTCGAGCAGCTCCAGCTGACGCCGCGAGCCGTAAATTACGGTGGCTCTTGCGAGTTCGTCCTTTGCGACCGGCGACAGTCCGGGCATTCCGTCGGCGCCGATGCCGACGACGATGATCATCGCCGCAACCTTCGCCACACGAACCGCGGCGTCATCCGGAACGCCGCCGCCAGCACGGCCAGCGGCGCGGGCACCCACACCGTGGCGCGGCCCTTCCGCAGCGCACGCACGGTGGCGTCGGCGACTTGCCCGGGCGTGCTGGACAGCGGCGCCGGTGCCATGCCCTCGGTCATCCGCCCGATTACGAACCCCGGCCGAACCACGAGCAGATGCACACCCGAGCCGTGAAGGGCGTCGGCGAGCCCACTGCAGAACCCGTCCAGCCCCGCCTTCGCGGACCCGTAGACATAGTTGGCGCGTCGCACCCGGACGCCGGCGACCGACGAGAACGCGACGATGGCCCCGGCGCCCGCGCCGCGCATCGTCGCGGCCAGCACGGTCAGCAGGCTGACCTGGGCGACGAAGTCGGTGTGCACGATCGCCGCGGCGTGCGCGGAATCCTTCTCCGCCAGGGCCTGATCCCCGAGGATGCCGAAGGCCAGCACCGCGGTGCCGATCGGGCCGTGTTCGGCGACGATGGACTCGACAAGCGGGCCGTGTGAGTCCAGGTCGTCGGCGTCGAACTCGCGCACGTGCACGGCGGTGGCGCCTGCCGCGCGGACGGCGGACACCTCCGCGGCCAGCTCGTTGGAGCGGCGCGCCGCCAGCAACACCACCGCCCCGGACGCCAGACGCGTGGCCACCTCGAGGCCGATCTCGCTGCGCCCGCCGAAGACCACGACCAAGGGCGCACGAGAGTCAGCCGTGTCTGTCATGGCTGCGATTATGTCCTGCGCTACGGTGAAGCCCGATGGCCCAGTCCAGCCGCCGGTCGACCACCCGGCTCACCACCGACGCGCTCGCGTTCCTGTCCGAGCGTCATCTCGCCATGCTGACGACCCTGCGTTCGGACAACTCGCCGCACGTCGTCGCCGTCGGTTTCACCTTCGACCCGACCACCCACATCGCCCGCGTCATCACCAGCGGCGGTTCGCAGAAGGCCGTGAACGCCGAGCGGCAGGGCGTCGCGGTGTTGAGCCAGGTCGACGGTGCGCGGTGGTTGTCGCTCGAGGGCAAGGCCAAGGTCAACACCGATCCCGACGCCGTGCGCGACGCCGAACTGCGATACGCACAGCGCTACCGCACGCCGCGGGTCAACCCGAAACGCGTCGTGATCGAGGTCCGTGTCGAGCGGGTGCTTGGCTCCTCGGGCCTGCTCGACCGCGTCCAGGACTAACCCGTCGCGGCAGGACCCGCGGGCACCACCACCAGCTCGTGCGGCCGGTTGTTCACCGACTCGGCGCCGTCGGCGGTGACGATCACGATGTCCTCGATGCGCGCGCCCCACTCGCCGGGAAAGTAGATGCCCGGCTCGACCGAGAACGCCATGCCCTCCTCGAGGTGGAGCGTGTTGCCGGCGACGATGTAGGGCTCCTCGTGCACTGACAATCCGATGCCGTGGCCGGTGCGGTGCACGAACGCATCGGCCAGGCCCTCGGCGGCCAGCACGTCGCGGGCGGCGGCGTCGACGTGTTCGGCGGGGACCCCGGGCCGGACCGCGTCGACCGCGGCGCGTTGGGCGCGCTGCAGCACTGCGTAGCGACGGGCTACGTCGGCATCCGGTTCGCCGATGCTGTAGGTCCGGGTGGAGTCGGAGTTGTAGCCGGGCTCGTACGGTCCGCCGATGTCAACGACCACGACGTCACCGGCGCGCAGTTCGCGGTCCGAACACTCGTGGTGCGGGTCCGCCCCGTGCGGCCCGGAACCGACGATGATGAATGCGACCTCCGAATGTCCTTCGGCGACAATGGCTTCGGCGATATCGGCGGCGACGTCGGCTTCGGTGCGGCCAGGCACCAGGAAGTCGGGCACCCTGGCGTGCACGCGGTCGATCGCCGCGCCCGCCCTGCGCAGCGCGGCTATCTCGGCCGGATCCTTGATCATCCGCAGCCGGCGCAGCACGTCGGTGGCCAGCACCGGCACCGCGCCGAGGACCTCGGCGAGCGGAAGCAAGTGCAGGGCGGGCATGGAATCGGTCACGGCGCTCTTCACCGTCCCCCCGCCGAGCGCCTCGCCGACAAGCGCGTAGGGGTCGTCGCCGTCGACCCAGTCGCGCACCGTCACGCCGAGTTCGGGCACCGCCGACTCCTTCAGGGCCGCCAACTCCAGCCGGGGCACCACGATGGTCGCCTCGCCGTCGGCCGGTAACACCAGCGCGGTGAGCCGCTCGAAGGTCTGCGCGCGTGAACCGACCAGATAGCGCAGGTCGTAGCCCGGCGTGATGACCAGGCCCGCGAGACCCGCATCGGCGGCGGCCGACGCGGCGGCACGCAGCCGGGAGGCGTAGACATCGGTACTGAATCGGTTGGCCGTCATGGGATTCAGGCTAATCGGCGCCCGTATGGGTGGCGACCGCGCTCGTCGGTCGCGCTACTGTCAGTGACCGTGGCCGCTCCCCTCGTCCTGCTCGACGGCGCCAGCATGTGGTTTCGCTCCTATTTCGGGGTGCCCAACTCGATCACCGCGCCCGACGGCCGCCCCGTCAACGCGCTGCGCGGCTTCCTGGACGCCATGGCCACAGTGATTACCCGGGAGCGCCCCGGCCGGCTGGTGGTGTGCCGCGACGACGACTGGCGACCGCAGTGGCGCGTCGACCTCATTCCGTCCTACAAGGCGCACCGCGTGCTCGAGGAGAACCCCGAGGGTGAGCCCGACGTCGAGGAGGTGCCCGACGAGCTCACGCCGCAGGTCGACATGATCTTCGAGATCCTCGACGCGTTCGGCATCCCGACCGCGGGTGCTGCCGAGTGTGAGGCCGACGACGTGCTGGGCACGCTGGCCGCGCGCGAAAAGCGCGATCCCGTCGTGGTGGTCAGCGGGGATCGCGATCTGCTGCAGTTGGTGCGCGACGAGCCGGTCCCCGTGCGGGTGCTCTACCTGGGCCGCGGCCTGGCCAAGGCCACCAAATGGGGTCCGAAGGAAGTGGCCGAGACGTACGGGGTTCCGGTGGATAGGGCGGGCCCGGCGTACGCCGAACTGGCACTGCTGCGCGGCGATCCGAGCGACGGCCTGCCCGGCGTGCCCGGTATCGGAGAGAAGACAGCCGAAACGCTGCTGGCACAGCACGGCTCGCTGGAGAGCATCCTCGCCGCGGCCAACGACCCGAAGTCGAAGATGAGCAAGGCGTACCGAACCAAGCTGCTCAAGGCCGCCGACTACATCGAGGCGGCGGCCCCGGTGGTCAAGGTGGCCACCGACGCCGACCTGGACTGGTCGACCCCGAGCGACACGCTGCCGCTGTCCGCCGAGCATCCCCGCAAGGTCGTCACACTCGCCGAAACCTACGGCGTCACGTCATCGATCGGGCGGCTGCAGAAGGCCCTCGACGGGCTCGACGGCTAGCGACGACCAGGGTTACTTGGGCCTGCCGACCTCGTAGGTGCCCTCGTCGTCCTGGAAGGTCACCGTCACCTGGCGCTTGGTGCCGTCGATGCTGACCTCGCAGTTGAAGGTGCCGCCCTTCTCGACGGTCGGATTCTGGCCGTCATTGCACTTGACGTCCTTGACGTTGGTGGCGCCGTATCCGTTGGCCTCGTCGGTGAGAATCTGCTGCACCCCGGACTGCGCGGCGTCGATGTCGAGCTTGGTGGTGACGAAGAAACCCGGCTTCCAGAAGCCCAGCACCAGCACGACCGCGACGATGACCGCCGCCAGCAGGCCGATCACGCCGCCGATCACGGCCAGCGAGCGCTTCGAACCCTCCTCCGAACCCGGTTGGCCGTACTGCGGGTACTGGCCGAACTGACCCGGCTGCTGGCCGTACTGGCCCGGTTGCTGTCCGTACTGGCCGGTCTGGTCACCGTACTGGCCGGGTTGCTGCTGGTAGCCCGGCTGACCGGGCTGCGCGTATGGCTGCCCGTAGTGCGGCTGGCCGTACTGCCCCGGCTGTTGATACGCCTGCGGGGTGTACTCGCTGGGCTGCTGTCCGTACTGTTCGCCACCCGGGTACTGCTGCGGCGGCTGATACGCCGGCTGCTGGTACTGCGGGTACTGCTGCTGGGCCTGCGACGGGTCGTAGGCAGGCGGCTGCCAGCTGGGCGCCGCCTGGGTCGCGTCGCCGCCCTGGGGCTGCCACGGCTGGTTGGCCGATGGATCGCTGGACGGCTGGTCCGAAGGCTGTTCCGGCTGCTGGCCTGGCCACGACTGCGTCGGATCAGATCCCTGCGGTCCGCTCATATCACTCCTTGTTCACCCGCGGCCGAGCCGCGGATACCTCGGCGTCTTGCCCCCGACACATTACCCCGCATCAACAGCGACGACGCCGCGTCGAACGTCGTTTATCGCGCGTTTCGCGGCGCTCCGCAACGCGGCGCTGGGTGCGGCGTTGCGCACCTGGTCGAGCAGGTCGAGGACCTGTCGGCACCACCGGACGAAATCACCCGCCGACAGCGGTGATCCGCTGCCTGTGGCATCCGAGGCGGCCAGGGCGCTGGTCAGGTCGCCGGTGGTGGCCCACCGGAAAATCGCGGCGACGAACCCGTCGTCGGGTTCGCGGCTGCCGGTGATGCGGTGGCGCTGTTCGTCGGCGCGCAACTCGGTCCACAGCCGCTGCGTCTGGTTGAGGGCGCGACGCAGTCTGCCGGTCGGGATGTCGAAGCCCTCGCGAGCGCCCGGCGTGTCACCGCGCGCTTCGTAGAGCACCGCGGACACGACGCCCGCCAGCTCGGCGGCGTCGAGTCCCTCCCAGATGCCGGTGCGCAGCGCCTCGGCCACCAGCAGGTCACTTTCGCTGTAGATGCGGGCCAGCAGGCGGCCGTCGTCGGTCACCTTGGGGTCGTCCGCGGCGCCGCTGATGAATCCGCGCTCGGTCAGCAGCACCACGATCCGGTCGAACGTGCGCGCCAGCGAGTTGGTCGCCGCGGCCACCTTCTGCCGGATCTGGTCGTTGTCGCGTTCGATGCGCAGGTACCGCTCGGCCAGCCGCGCCTTCTCCTCCCGGTCGGGACGGTGGTGAACCGGGTGCGCGCGCAATTGCTCGCGCAGCGCGACCAATTCGGGGTCGATGTCGCGTTCGGCCGCGGCGCTCCCGCTGCGCTTGCCTTTTCTCGACGGCACGTCGAGGCGTTCGGCCGCCGAGTTGAGCGCCGAGGCGAGGTCGCGCCGGGCTCGCGGGTTGCGGTGCTCGACGCGTTTGGGCAACGGCATGGTGCCCAATGGGGCAGACGTTCCCGCGTAGTCGGCCGACGAGATCCGCCCCGCCCAGCGGTGTTCGGTCAACACCAGCGGGCGCGGATCCTCGTCATCGCGGGCCGGTTCGAGCACGACGGCCAAGCCTCCGCGGCGACCGTGGGTGATGGTGATGATGTCGCCGCGGCGCAGCGAGGCCAGCGCCTCGTTGGCGGCCCTGCGTCGCTGCAGCCGCGAGGCCCGCGACTGCGCGCGTTCGCGTTCGGAGATCTGCATCCGCAGCCGGACGTAGTCGAGGATCGCCTCGTCGCCCAGTTCGGCGCTGATCTCGGTGAGCATCCGCTCACCGCGCTCGATACCGCGGCGCAACCCCACCACCGAGCGGTCGGCCTGGTACTGCGCGAACGAACTCTCCAGCAGTTTGTGCGCCTGGGCCGGGCCCATCTGCCGGACGAGGTTGATGGTCATGTTGTACGACGGCGCAAACGAACTGCGCAGCGGGAACGTTCGGGTCGACGCCAACCCGGCGACCTCTGCCGGTTCGACATCCGGGGTCCACAGCACCACGGCGTGGCCCTCGACGTCGATGCCGCGGCGGCCCGCCCGCCCGGTCAGCTGCGTGTACTCGCCGGGGGTCAACGGCACGTGTTGTTCGCCGTTGAATTTCACCAGCCGCTCCAGCACCACCGTGCGTGCGGGCATGTTGATTCCCAAAGCCAGTGTCTCGGTGGCGAATACCGCCTTCACGAGCCCGGCGGAGAACAGCTCCTCCACGGTGTGGCGGAACACCGGCAACATGCCGGCGTGGTGGGCGGCCAGCCCGCGCAGCAGGCCTTCGCGCCACTCGTGATAGTCGAGGACGATCAGGTCGGACTCGGGCAGATCCCCGCAGCGGCGGTCGACGACCTCGGCGATGCGGGCGCGTTCCTCGTCGGTGGTCAGCCGCAGCGACGACCGCAGGCACTGCTTGACCGCGGCGTCGCATCCCGCGCGCGAGAAGATGAAGGTGATTGCGGGCAGCAACTCTTCGCGGTCCAGCGTGGCGATCACCTCGGGCCGCGACGGGGGCCGGTACATGGTCGGCCTGCCCCGGTTGCGGCCGCGACCGCGCGGCTGCCAGTCGGACAGCCGATCCGCTTCGCGCCGATGTGCGATGTGCCGCAACAACTCCGGATCGACGAGTAGCTCCCGGTTGGGTTTCGTGGTGCCGCGGGCCGCCCGGGTGGCGCGGTAGTCGAACAGGTCGAACAGCCGCTTGCCGACCAGGACATGCTGCCAGAGCGGAACCGGACGGTGTTCGTCGACGATGACCGCGGTGTCCCCGCGCACGGTCTGGATCCAGCCGCCGAACTCCTCGGCGTTGCTGACCGTCGCCGACAGGCTCACCAGCCGCACCTCGTCGGGCAGGTGCAGGATGACCTCTTCCCACACCGCGCCGCGCATGCGGTCCGCCAGGAAGTGCACCTCATCCATCACGACATACGAAAGACCGTGCAACGTCGAGGAATTCGCATAGAGCATGTTGCGAAGAACCTCGGTCGTCATGACCACCACATCGGCGTCACCGTTGACCGACTGATCACCGGTGAGCAGTCCGATCTTCTCCGGGCCGTAACGCAGCACCAGGTCGTTGTGCTTCTGGTTGCTCAACGCCTTGATCGGCGTCGTGTAGAAGCACTTTCCGCCGGCCGCCAGCGCGAGGTGCACGGCGAACTCCCCCACCACCGTCTTGCCCGCGCCGGTGGGTGCGCACACCAGCACACCGTGCCCGTTCTCCAGTGCCTCGCAGGATCGGCGTTGAAAGTCATCGAGTGCAAACGTCAACTGTTCGGTGAAACGGGCCAGCTCGCAGCCCAATTCACTAGGTGGCGTCGTCATCGACCACATGCCGTGCGGACGTCGGCACGGTGCTGGACGCTTCGATGGGTTCGGCGGGTTCGATCGGCGCGGCCGCGTCGTCGGAGATGTCTTCGAGCGCGGCCCGACGCGCCTTGCGTCGGTCGTGCAGCCGCGCGATCTGAATCGCGAACTCGAGCAGCACCGTCAGGGCGAGCGCCAGTGCCAGCATCGAGAACGGATCCGATCCCGGGGTGAACAGCGCGGCGAACACGAACAGCGCGAAAATCAGGCCGCGGCGCCACGCTTTGAGCCGCTCATAGGTCAGCACCCCGACGGCGTTGAGCATCACGATCAGCAGCGGGAACTCGAAGCTGAAACCGAACACCAGCAGCAGGTTGATCAAGAAGCCGAAGTACTGATCGCCGGACAGCGCGGTGATCTGCACGTCGCTGCCGACGGTCAGCAAGAAGCCCAGCGCGGTGGCCAACACCACGTAGGCCAGCACCGCTCCCGCCACGAACAGCGTGGCGCCGACGGTGACGAACGCGACCGCGAACCGGCGCTCCTTCTTGTACAGCCCGGGCGTGATGAACGCCCACATCTGATACAGCCACACCGGGCAGGCCAGCACGATGCCCGCGGTCAGCGCGACCTTCAGTCGCAACATGAACTGGTCGAAGGGTGCGGTGGCGAGCAGGCGGCACTCGTCGTCCGGCGCGATCGTCGCCCGCGACGAGGCGGGCAGATCGCAGTACGGGCCGCGCAGCCAGTCCCCGAGGCTGGGCAGCCCGAACACGCCGTTGCTGTACCAGAGGAAACCCAGGACCGTGGTGAGGACGACGGCGGCCGCCGAGATCAGCAGCCGGGTGCGCAGCTCCTGCAGGTGCTCGACCAGCGACATCGTGCCATCGGGGTTGACCCGCGAGCGCCGTCGGCGAGGATCGAGCTTCTTGAAGAGTCCTGGGGTCTGCACGGCATGCCTACTGACGCGGCAGCGTGGCCGCGATCAATCGATTCTCGGCGTTCAGGCCGGACGTTTGTCCGATGGATGCTCGGGCTCCGGAGCCGCAGCGTTGTCAACGCGCTCCGAGGCGATCGGAGTGGCCGGCGGCGTGTCCGACTTGGAATCGGCCTGCATCTCCTTGATCTCCGACTTGAAGATCCGCATCGACTTGCCGAGCGATCGTGCCGCGTCCGGGAGCTTCTTGGCACCGAAGAGCAGCACGAATACGGCGATAACGATCACCCAGTGCCAGGGTTGTAGACCGCCCATTTAGGTCACCTCCAGACGTCGCGGCCAGTCTACCGTCACTCGGCCTCCGCGCCGTAGGCGCGCAGCGCGGCGTGCGCCGATTCCCGCACCCTCTCGGCCAACTGGGCGGGTTCGAGGACCCGCACCGCCGACCCGAAACCGAGCACGAAACGGGCCATCCAGTCGTCGGAGGCGTAGGTCATCGCGGCCTCCCAACCGGCGCCGTCGGGCAGTTCCCGGCTGACCCGCAGCGGATAGTAGTCGAACATCCACGCCGCCGACCGGTCGATCAGCAGAAGTGCTGAGGGCAGGGAGGGGTCCGCGTCGAACAGCGAGGTGTCCGGTTCGGCCTGCACCGCCGGCGGTGGCGGCGACGAGGGCTCGTCGAGCACCTGCGCGTCGACGATGCGGTCGAAACGGAACAGCCGCACCCCCTCGGCGGTGCGGCACCACGCCTCCAGGTAGCTGTGGTCGCCGACCAGCACCACACGGATCGGGTCGACGATGCGGCTGGTCAGCACGTCGTGCGACGCCGAGTAGTACTCGATGGACAAGGCGTGTCCGTCGCGCACCGCCTCCCGCACCGCCGCGGCCGCGTCGCTCTCGATCGGCGCGGGCTCGTCGACCGCGGCACCGTCCTGGCCCACCGTGCCCGCGGCGGACTCGATCTTCGCGATCGCGCTGCGCGCCGCCTCCGGGTCCACCATGCCAGGCACCTCGGCCAGCGCGCGCAGGGCCACCAGCACGCCCGTCGCCTCCGGCGATGTCAGCCGCAGCGGATGGTCGATACCCGCGGTGAACGTCACTTCGATTGTGTCGCCGGAGAACTCGAAGTCGATCAGGTCGCCGGGTCCGTATCCCGGCAGCCCACACATCCACAGCTGGTTCAGGTCTTCGCGCAACTGCTTGACGCTGACGCCGAGATCGGAGGCCGCCTCTGCGTAGGTGATCTTCGGGTTGGCCTGGAAGTACGGCACCATGTTGAGCAGCCGGACCAGGCGCGTCGATACGGCCGTCATGCGCGATCCGCCTTCGCTACTCGCTCGCAAGTCACTGTTGTCCCGCCTGGGCCGTCAACCGGGCCACCACGTCGTCGCGCAACGAGTCGGGCTCGAGTGCCACCGCGTCGGGACCGTAGCTGGCGACCTCGCGGGCCAGCCGGTCGAACATTCCGATGTCGATGGTGATGACCTCGCCCGGGCGGCCGTTGTGTGTCTGCGGCGTCGCCGAGGCGGCCCGTCGCCGCAACGCGGTGCCCTTGCCCTCGGCGATCCACACCCGCGCCTGGCCGCCCGATGGCCACTCGCCCACTGCGCGTTCGACGACTTCGCGTAGGTCGACGCCCTGTGGTCGCTTGACCGCACCGGGCGGTCCGATCGTGGTCACCTCGGCGCCGATGCGGGAGAGCCGGAACGTGCGTGTGGCGTCGCGGTCGCGGTCGTGTCCCACCAGATACCAGCGGCCCCGGTGCGTGATGACGCCCCAGGGTTCCACCGTGCGGGTGGTGTAGGGGTCGCTGCGCGACGGTCGGTGCGGGAACTGCACGGCTTGTCCGGAGTCGATGGCGGACAACAGGATTCCCAGCACCTCCTCGGACCCGCGCAGCCCGGGCAGTGCCGCGGTCGACGTGATCGCCGGTGCGGCCTCCACGGCGTCGATGTCGATGCCCGCCGCGCGCAGTTTCAGCAGCGCACCCTGGGTCGCGGTGATCAGCTCCGGCGATTCCCACAACTGGGTGGCCACGGCGACGGCGGCCGCCTCGTCGGGAGTCAGTTCGACCGTGGGCAGCGCATAGGCCTCCCGGTTGATCCGATAGCCCTCGGTCGGGTCGAACTGCGAGACCCGCCCGGTCTCCAGCGGAATGCCCAAGTCGCGCAACTCGTTCTTGTCGCGCTCGAACATGCGGGAGAAGGCTTCATCGCTGGCGCTGTCGGCGTATCCCGAAACCGTCTGGCGGATCCGCTCGGCGGTGATGAAGTTGCGCGTCGACAGGAGTGCGATCACGAGGTTCATCAGCCGTTCGACTTTGGAGATCGCCATTCGACCCAGCTTAGAGCTTGCCGCCCGCCGGCCGAGCGCCTACATGGAGGCGATCAGCCGCTTCACCCGCTCGTCGACCGACCGGAACGGGTCCTTGCACAGCACCGTGCGCTGCGCCTGATCGTTGAGCTTGAGGTGCACCCAGTCGACGGTGAAGTCGCGGCCGGCTTCCTGCGCGGCGCTGATGAACTCCCCGCGCAGTTTTGCCCTGGTGGTCTGCGGCGGCGTGTTGACGGCCGCCTCGATGTCCTCGTCGGTGGTGATCCGCGCGGCCAGTCCCTTGCGCTGCAGCAGATCGAACACCCCGCGGCCGCGCTTGATGTCGTGATAGGCGAGGTCGAGTTGGCTGATCTTCGGGTCGGACAGCTCCATGTCGTAGCGGTCCTGATAGCGCTGGAACAGCTTTCGTTTGATGACCCAGTCGATCTCGGTGTCGACCTTGGCGAAGTCCTGGCTCTCCACGGCGTCGAGTTGGCGTCCCCACAGGTCGACGACCTGCTGGATCTGCGTGTTGGGCTCCCGGCTCTGCAGGTACTCGACGGCGCGGGTGTAGTACTCGCGTTGGATGTCCAGGGCGCTGGCCTGTCGGCCGCCGGCCAGGCGTACCGGGCGCCGGCCGGTCAGGTCGTGGCTGACCTCCCGAATCGCGCGGATCGGGTTGTCCAGCGAGAAGTCGCGGAACGCGATTCCGGCCTCGATCATCTCGAGCACCAGCGACGCCGTGCCCACCTTGAGCATCGTGGTGGCCTCGCACATGTTCGAGTCGCCGACGATGACGTGCAGCCTGCGGTACTTTTCGGCGTCGGCGTGCGGTTCGTCGCGGGTGTTGATGATCGGTCGTGACCGGGTGGTAGCCGACGACACGCCCTCCCAGATGTGCTCGGCGCGCTGGCTTAGGCAGAAGGTCGCGGCCTTGGGAGTCTGCAGCACCTTGCCCGCACCGCAGATCAACTGGCGGGTGACCAGGAACGGCAGCAGCACGTCGGAGATGCGCGAGAATTCTCCGGCCCGCACGATCAGGTAGTTCTCGTGGCAGCCGTAGGAGTTGCCCGCGGAGTCGGTGTTGTTCTTGAACAGGTAGATGTCGCCGCCGATGCCCTCGTCGGCCAACCGCTGTTCGGCGTCGATGAGCAGATCTTCGAGCACCCGCTCGCCCGCCCGGTCGTGGGTGACCAACTGCGTGAGGCTGTCGCACTCGGCGGTGGCGTACTCGGGGTGGCTGCCCACGTCGAGGTAGAGCCGGGCGCCGTTCCGGAGGAATACGTTCGAACTGCGGCCCCACGACACGACTCGCCGGAACAGGTAGCGCGCCACCTCGTCGGGGCTGAGCCGACGATGGCCGTGGAACGTGCAGGTGACACCGAATTCAGTCTCGATGCCCATGATTCGTCGCTGCACCTCATCGAGACTACTTGCTGCTCGCCGGTCGCGGTGGGCAAGCCGCGCCGAAGAAGGCAGCGGACCTTCGCTTGACACTCGCGTCAAAGTCCGTAAGGGACGTCGGCCTGTGGATAACTTCATCAGCGCAGACGCCGATTCTGTCAGCATGAGCCATGGGGGAAATCGTCGAGGTCGACGTGTCGCAGCTGCGCACCGTCGCCGAAAAGGTCATGACCGCCGCCGACCGGATCGCCGAGATGCGTTGGCCCGAATTGAATCCGGGTGAGCTGCCCGGCGCAGCCGTCGCCGACGTCGCCGCGACAGCGCCCGTCGCACCCGGGCTCGCCGAGGTCGTCGCGAACATGCGCGGCTGGGCCCTCGCAGCGCGGATCTCGGCGGACGCTTTCGAGCGCGCCGAGCAACGCACCGGCGACCGCGTCGGGCGGTGACGCGGCCGACCATCGGCCAGGCCCACACCTGGTCTCCCGGCGCGCTGGGCCTGATGGCCGACGAGTGGGACCGCAACGCCCGGTCCGTGTGCGTGCACGCCGACTCCCTGGCCGCCGAATTCAGCTTCTGGACCGGTGCTGCCGCTGAGACGGCCCGTCACCGCGCGAAAAGCATTGTCGCGACGGCCGATACGCTCTCGCGCGCACTGGTGCTCGCCGCCGCGGCCGCCCGCGACGGCGCCGCCCAGATCAGCGCCGCCCGAGCCGACGTGATGGCCGTGGTCGCCACCGCGCGCGCCGAAGGCTTTTCCGTCGACGACGCCGGGGCGGTCGCGGTGCACGACCCGCCGTCGCCGCTGCTGGTCGCGCTGTCCGGAGGTGCCCCGCCGGTCGCCGTCGAGATGCTCACCGTGCGTGCGGCCGAGCTGACCGGCCAACTCGCCGAGGCACTGGACCGCCTCGACGCCGCCGACGCCGACGCTGCGGCCGAGATCGCCGAGGCCTTCGTGCTCACGGCCGCCGGTAGTCAGGCCGCCGATGCCGACGTCGTCGCCGCATGGCCGATCACCAGCCAGGATCGGATCGCCGATCAGATCGCGGCCATGACACCCGAGCAGCGGCAGCGGCTCATCGACGACTTCCCTTCGCAGGTGGGCAACACCGACGGCGTGCCGTGGCAGATGCGGGTCGAGGCCAACCGCACCAACGTGGCGCAGGCCGTGCTGCGCGAGCCCGATCCGCAGCGGCTCGCGGTGTACCGGGAGCTGCTCGGAGAGATCGACGATCCCGCAGGCGGCCACGCCCGCCTGGACCGCCAGGTGCTGGCGTTCGACCCCGGCCGTTCATCGCTGGTGGAGCTGCACGGCAACGTCGCAACGGCCTCCAGCGTCGCCGTGCTCGTACCGGGGCTGAACACGACGATCACCGGCTCGGCGGCCAACGTCGGGACCGCGCGCCGGTTCGTCTCGGCGACCCGCGGCGACGTCGCCGCCATCACCTATCTCGGCGGGCCGTTTCCGCGCGGCGACAACGTCGTGAGTGGTCTGGCGGCGGCGGCCGACCCGCGGTACGCGCAGGCCATGGCGCCGCGGCTGGTCGCCTTCACCGAAGACGTCGATCGCACGGTGGACTCGACGGGCCGCCGAATCCCTGTCACTGTCGTCGGTCACTCCTACGGCGGGTCGATCGTGGGCACCGCGGAGGCGTTGGGCATGACCTCGGACCGCACGATGTACGTCGCCGCCGCGGGGGCGGGCGTCGGGGTGCACGAGCCCGGTGACTGGCACAACAGAAACCCACATGTGTTGCGCTTCTCCATGACACCGCCCGGCGACCTCATCGCGGCCGTGCAGGGTATCCCGGGCGGCCCGCACGGCGCCGACCCCGACGAGATGGCCGGTGTGATCACGTTGCCCGCAGGCCGGTACGACGACGGACGCCCGATGGCCGGCCCCAGCGCCCACTCCGACGTGCTGAACGCACCCTCGGACGCATGGCGCGCGATCCTGGGGGTCATCACCGGTGATATCGGCAGGGATCGTGCAACCTCACAACAACCGGGATGACATCTGGCCAAAATAAGCCGGTGTGGTCGCGCAGCTCGCCCGTCGACGGGTTCCGGCTCGCCTACGACCGGTTCGGCACGAGGGGCGCGCCGCCGGTGGTACTGCTGCACGGCTGGCCCGGTAACCGCCACGACTATCGCCGGGTGGTGCCGCTGCTCGGGGATGCCGCCGATGTCGTCGTGCCGGACCTGCGGGGCTTCGGCGGCTCGGACAAGCACGCGGTCGCGATCCGGCACTTCTACAGCGCCACCGCGCAGGCCGGCAGCATCATCGGCCTGATCAAGGAGCTCGAGCTGTCCGAGGTGGTGCTTGCCGGCTACGACGTCGGCAGCCGCGTCGCGCAGAGCGTCGCTCGCATGCAGCCGGATCTGGTGCGCTCGCTGGTGCTGTCCCCGCCGCTGCCCGGTGCCGGTGACCGCGTCCTGACCGCGAAGGCGCAGAGCGAGTTCTGGTATCAGTCCTTCCACCAGTTGCCGCTGGCGGGCCAGCTGCTCGACGGGAACCCCGATCTGGTCCGCGACTACCTACGACACTTCTGGACGCATTGGTCAGGGCCGAATTTCGCCGTGTCAGAAGACGATCTGGAACGACTGGTGGCCGACTACGGTCTGCCCGGGGCGTTCACCGCGTCGATCGCGTGGTACCGCGCGGGTGCCGGGATGATCGCCCAGTCGCTCACCGAACTGCCGCCCGAGCGTGCCATCAAGATCCACGTACCCACCGATGTGGTGTGGCCGCACCATGATCCGCTGTTCCCGGCCGCATGGTCGGACCGACTCGGGCACTACTTCAGCGACGTGCACGTGCACTTCGCTTACGACGCGGGACATTTCACGCCGCTGGAATGCCCTGAGCAGTTCGCCGAACTCATCCTCATCCGGGCGCGGCCGACGCCGGCCGCCGGCTGACCTACTCTCCGGCGGGTTCGGAATCCTGCGGAGTCTCCTCCACCGCGGGCAGCAGCGTCTCCAGGGCGGAGCCGGTGATCCGACGGAACGCGCGCCGTGGCCGATTGGCGTCCAGGATCGCCACCTCGAGTGTCGAGGGACCCAGCACACGCTGTTCGGTGCCACCGTTACCCGCGGCGTGCAGGGCGTCGATCGCGATTTTCATCGCATCTTCGAGGCTGGCGTTCTCGGTGTAGGAGTCGTTGAGGGCGGCGATGATCGGTTCGGTCGTTCCGCCCATGACCACGAAGTGGGGCTCGTCGGCGATCGACCCGTCATAGGTGATGCGGTACATCTCCGGAGGTTTGGACTCGCCGTAGTGGGCGACCTCTGCGACACACAGCTCGACCTCGTAGGGCTTGGCCTGTTCGGTGAAGATGGTGCCCAGCGTCTGGGCGTAGATGTTGGCCAGCTGACGTCCGGTGACGTCGCGGCGGGCGTAGGCGTAACCCCTGGTGTCGGCGTACTGGATGCCTCCGCGGCGCAGGTTGTCGAACTCGTTGAACCGCCCGACGGCGGCGAACCCCACCCGGTCGTACAGCTCGCTCACTTTCTGCAGCGAGCGGGACGGGTTCTCGGCGACGAACAGCACGCCGTCGGCGTAGGCCAGCGCCACGACGCTGCGCCCCCTGGCGATACCCTTGCGCGCGAGCTCGGACCGCTCACGCATCGCCTGTTCGGGCGAGATGAAATAGGGAAAGCTCACGAATCTCCCCGCGCATCGGTCGAACGGTGGACAGCATCCGGGCCGAATGTGTCAGCGCGCGAACGGTTTTCGATCACCAGACGGGCGAACTCGGCGATGCGCTCCTCGGTCACCTCTTCGGCGCCGTCGGCGTCGATGATCACCGCGGTCGGGTAGATACCGCGCACGAGGTCGGGCCCACCGGTCGCCGAATCGTCGTCGGCGGCGTCGTAGAGCGCCTCGATGGCCACCCGCAGCGCCGAATCGCCATCCGTCACTTGCGCATACAGCTTCTTCATCGACGACTTGGCGAAGATGGAGCCCGAGCCCACCGACTGGTAGCCCTCTTCTTCGAAGTTCCAGCCGCCCGCCGCGTCGAAGGAAACGATGCGCCCTGCCGCTTGCGGGTTGGGGTCGTCGAGGTCGTAGCCGGCGAGCAGCGGCAGCGCCACGAAACCCTGCAGGGCCGCACCGAGGTTGCCGCGCACCATGGTCGCGAGCCGGTTCACCTTGCCGGGGAAGGTCAGAGCGACGCCTTCCAGCTTCTCGTAGTGCTCGAGTTCGACGGCGTAGAGGCGGGCGAACTCGACCGCGATGGCCGCGGTCCCGGCGATGCCCGTGGCCGTGTAATCGTCGGTGATGTACACCTTCTGCACGTCGCGGCTGGCGATCATGTGGCCCTGGGTGGCGCGGCGGTCACCGGCCATGACCACGCCCCCGGGGAACTTCAGCGCGACGATCGTGGTGCCGTGGGGCGCGAAGTCGGAATGGGCGTCGCCTGCGTGGGCGGCGGCGGCCCGGTGGGCGGGTAGAAGTTCGGGCGCCTGGCGGCGCAGGAGTTCAGAGAAGGACGACAGGTCCACGGGAACGGATGGAGCTCCAGGTAGGGGCGAGGGAAAGGCCAGCTGATCGCGGTGCGGCCAGGTCACTGTCCACCCTTCTGGACGTATGCGCGCACGAAGTCTTCGGCGTTCTCCTCGAGGACGTCGTCGATCTCGTCGAGCAGGTCGTCGGTGTCCTCGGCCAGCTTCTCGCGACGCTCCTGCCCGGCGGCCGTGCTGCCGGTGAGGTCGTCGTCCTCGCCGCCACCACCGCCACGCTTGGTCTGCTCCTGAGCCATCGCTGCCTCCTGCGTAAGTTGTCGGCGGGCTCACTGCTGCCCGCCGTGACTCCACATTACCGGTCGCCGCGCTGATTGCCTGCGATAGCGCGCCTAGTTGGTGAGCTGTTCTACCAGTTCCACGGCGCTGTCCACGGAGTCCAGAAGGGCTCCGACGTGCGCCTTACTGCCCCGCAGCGGCTCCAGCGTGGGAATCCGGACCAGCGAATCACCGCCCAGATCGAATATCACCGAGTCCCAGCTCGCCGCGGCGATGTCGGCCCCGAAGCGGCGCAGGCACTCACCGCGGAAGTACGCGCGCGTGTCGGTCGGCGGGTTGTCGACCGCGTCCAGCACCTGCTGCTCGGTCACCAGCCGCTTCATCGACCCGCGGGCCACCAGCCGGTTGTAGAGGCCCTTGTCCAGCCGCACGTCGGAGTACTGCAGGTCGACCAGGTGCAGCCGCGGTGCCGACCAGCCCAGGTTCTCGCGATGACGGAAACCTTCGAGCAGGCGCAGCTTGGCCGGCCAGTCCAGGATCTCCGCGCACTCCATCGGATCGCGCTCCAGCAGGTCGAGGACTTCGGCCCACATCTTGACGATGTCGGCGGCCCGCGGGTCCGGATCACGGCTGTCCACGAGCTTGGCCACCCGGTCGAGGTACATCCGTTGCAGCGCAAGGCCGGTCACTTCGCGACCGTCGGCCAGCGCGACGGTGGCGCGCAGCGACGGGTCGCGGCTGATCACATGCACCGCGTGCACGGGACGGGCCAGCGCCAAATCGCTGAGATCCATCCCCTCTTCGATCAGGTCCAGCACCAGCGCGGTGGTGCCGAGCTTGAGATACGTCGAGGTCTCCGACAGGTTCGCGTCGCCGATGATCACGTGCAGCCTGCGGTACTTGTCGGCGTCGGCGTGCGGCTCGTCGCGGGTGTTGATGATGCCGCGCTTGAGTGTCGTCTCGAGGCCGACCTCCACCTCGATGTAGTCGGAGCGCTGCGACAGCTGGAAGCCCGGCTCGTCGCCGGACGGACCGATGCCCACGCGCCCCGAACCGGTCACGACCTGGCGCGACACCAGGAACGGCGTCAGTCCGGCGATCACCGCGGAGAACGGGGTCTGCCGGCTCATCAGGTAGTTCTCGTGCGACCCGTAGGACGCGCCCTTACCGTCGACGTTGTTCTTGTAGAGCTGCAGTTTCACGGCGCCGGGCACGCTGGCGACGTGCCGCGCGGCGGCCTCCATCACCCGCTCGCCCGCCTTGTCCCAGATCACGGCGTCCAGCGGGTCGGTGCACTCGGGTGCGGAGTACTCCGGATGGGCGTGGTCGACGTACAGGCGGGCACCGTTGGTCAGGATCATGTTCGCCGCGCCGACCTCGTCCGCGTCAACGACCGGCGGCGGCCCCGCCGACCGGCTGAGGTCGAAGCCACGGGCGTCGCGCAGCGGCGATTCCACCTCGTAGTCCCAGCGCGTGCGCTTGGCACGCTGGATCCCGGCCGCCGCGGCGTACGCGAGCACAGCCTGGGTGGAGGTCAGAATCGGATTCGCGGTCGGGTCGGACGGCGACGAGATGCCGTACTCGACCTCGGTCCCGATAATCCGTTGCATGTCGCCAAGCCTAGGTGACGGCGGAAAGTAGCCTACGACCGTGCCATCCGTTCCGGTCGATCCCGCTCCCATCGATGCGGCGCGCCGTCAGGCGGCCGAACGGTGGTTCCTCGTGCACGGCCTGCCTGCGGTCCTGCGGCCCAGCCGTTCGGTGCGCCAGCTGTGGTCGCGGTCGGCCCCCGCCCTCGCCGCATTCGCGGTGCTGATGGCCAACACCGTCGCCGTGGTGTCGTTGACGGGTAAGCACGCGATCGACATCGACGGACGGCCGACGCGGGGCGAGTGGTTCGTGCTGGTGCTGCTGATTCTGGTGCTGCCGGTGGCGGCGGCGCTGGGCTGGTGGGTGTCGCACATCCCTCTTCAGCGGGGTCGCCTCGCGGCCGCGGCGGTCGCTGTCGCCGTCGCGGTGCTGGGCGGTGTGTTCGGCGGCCCGAGCCCGTACCTGCCGAGGAACCTGGTGTGGGTGGCAGTGGCCATCTCGGCGATCCTGGCACTCACCGCGTTGGGCGTCGGCTCGATACTGGGTTGGGCCGCCCGCGTGACACTCGCACACCTGAGCGCGGCGGGCTCACTGCTGCTGCGCGCGCTGCCCGTGCTGCTCCTGACGTTCCTGGTGTTCTTCAACTCGCCGGTGTGGCTGATGGCGGCGACGATCTCGCGCACCCGGCTCTGGCTGGCGCTGTCGTTCCTCACCGCGATCGCGGCGGCCTTCGTCGCGTCGGTGATCGTGGACCGGTTGCGCCCCATGGTCAACGACACCGATCCGGACCCGGGTCACGCCGCAAAGCTGGACGGCACTCCGTTCGCCGACATGCCCGATCCTGCGCGGGTGAAACCGCTGAGCCGGCCCGAGCGGTGGAACGTGTACTTCGTACTCGCGGTGTCGCAGCTGGCCCACATCTTGGTCGTGGCCACGGTGACGGCGCTGTTGTTCCTGGTGCTGGGCCTCATCCTGCTCTCCCCCGAGCTGCTCGCGGCATGGACCCGCAACGGGTCCAGCGACGGGCAATTCCTCGGCATGACGATCCCGGTTCCGGATGCGCTGATCCAAGTGACCCTGTTTCTCGGAGCGTTGACGTTCATGTACGTCAGCGCCCGCGCGGTGGGCGACGACGCCTATCACGACCGGTTCATCGCCCCTCTGCTCGACGATCTGTGGCTCACGCTGGCCGCCCGCAACCGCTACCGGGCCGCCGTTCCGGCGCGGTGAGCGCCTGCCGGAGTGAATCTCGCGCACAATATGCCCGTGTCGGACATGCGTCGGGTGCACAACTGGTTCCTGCATCGCGGGCTGCCGCTGGTTCTCACGCGACGGGTTCGCTCCGGGGCGCTGATCGAACGCTCCGCCCCGACGGTCAGCGGTGTCGGAGCGGTGATTTCGCTGACGATGTTGCTGGCCGATCTCACCGGCGATGATCCTGACATCGGCTATGCGATCCGGTTGGGAGTGCTGACCGCGCTGTTGGTGGCGGCTCCGTTCGGGTTACATCTGCTGCACCGCATCGGCACCGCGCACAGCGAGGCCGGACGACGCTCGGCGGCATTGGTGGTGATGGCGGTGTTCGTGCTGGGACTTCCGTTCGCCGACAGCGGTTTTTCGGGCATCGCGGCTGTCGAGGCGGTGGGGTTCGCGGTCGTCGCCGTGGTCGCGATCTGGCTCACCTATCTCGGTATCGGCGCGATCGCGTTATGGGCGCTGCGATTTGCCTGGGTGCAACTCGGTGCGCTCGGAACACTGATGAGTCGGGCGCTGCCGCTGCTGATGCTCACCGTTGTGGTGTACTTCACCGGTGAGTTGTGGCAGCTGGCCGCTCGGATGCCACGCCAACGGCTCTGGCAGACAATCGGCTTCCTGGCCCTGGTCGCGCTGATCTTCGTGGTCACCACGATTCGCGACGAGGTTCGGGCGCTGCGTGAAGATCGTGCCGAACAAGACGATCCGGCCAAGCTGCTCGAGGGCACACCGCTGGCCGTCGCGCCCGGCACGCGCCTGGAGCGCACGCCGCTTTCACTGGCCGAACAGGTCAATGTCGTTGCGGTGATGGTGTTTTCCCAGACGATACAGGTGGTGTTCTTCACGACCGGACTGTTCATATTCTTTCTTGCGTTGGGCATCGTCGCCGTCCCTGACGACGTCGCGGTGCTGTGGGCGTCGGAGCAGTCCTGTCCGGTCGGCGAACCACCCTGTCCGGGAACGTGGTTCGGCGTCAACGTGCCCGTGCCGCAGACCATCGTGCACGTATCGCTTTTCGTCGCCGTGCTGTCCGGTCTGTACTTCACCGTCAGCACCAGCGTGGATCCGTTGTATCGCGAGCGCTTCTTCGACCCGCTGATCGCCGACGTCGCGGTCAGCCTGGCCGGCCGCGATGCCTACCGCACGATGGAGTCACTGCAGGGTTGATTCCACCTCTCCGAGCAGCCGCCGAGCCCGGACGTACTCCGGGATCGCGCAATCAGGGGCGAATGACGCTACCGCCCTGCGCAGCACGCCGCGTGCCGACTCGCCTCGCAACTTGAAATCATCGAGCGCGGCACGCAATTCGAAAAGCGGAGCACCCTGGCGATGTGCCAAAGCTATCGCTGAAGCAAGGTCACGATGACTGTCGGTCTGGTCAGCGTGAGTCCGTGCGCGAACGCGCAGAAGTTCGGCGTCATACATGTGCATCTCCGTGTCTCGAGCGATGCCGAGGGCGACTTCGACCCGGTCGCGTGCTTCTTCGACCCGTCCCGCCGCAGTCAGGAGTTGCGCGAGTAGGCAGTCGTAGTGAGTCTGGTAGGCGTACAACCCCACTGAGCGCCAGAACTCGACAAAGCCCGCGACGGCGGTGATCTGACTTTCCAACGCTTCGGCATCGGTGGATCCGTCGGCGATCAATTCAGTGGCGTCTACGAGGGATTGCTCGGTGGCTCCGAAGAGCTGCCAGAAATCGAAGCCGTACCGCTCGGCGCGTTGGATCATGTCGGCAACCAAAGTCCGTGCTCGATCGAATTGCCCCGCCTCGGCGCGCATCCATATCTCGATATCGATCGCATACACGTGGTTGTAGGGCCCTTGCGGGAACTCTAGTAGCTCGGCGCGACGAACCGCGTTGACAAACTCGGCTTCCGCGCTGGCCAGATCACCGTTGAGCAAGTTGATCATGGCGAGGTGTTCGTGAGCAAGTGCTATCGGATCGTCCGGAATGAACCACAGCGCACCGATCTGATGGGCGTCGTCTTCGGTCAACCCCGCTGTTGCCTGCGTGAATTCACTGTGGGCGTCCCGAAAGTCGCCGCGAAGGAATGCGACGATGCCGAACGCGCTTTGAATAGCGGGCCTGAACCAATGCCGTTCGCCCTCGGCGCCGGCGTCGACGAGTTCGAGCACTTGGGAGGCGCGCCGCAGATCGGCCCGCGGCACATAGTAACTAGCGATCGCCAGCATCGTTGCGAATACCTCGTCGTCGCGGATGTCGGTACCAGCCAGCTGCAAACAGCGCTCGAAATCAGCTGCTACGGAAGGACTCTGATAGCCTTCCGCGGCCGATGCGAGGAAGCCTCGTACCAGCCGAGGCGCGATCTCGAGACGGTCGCGAGTAACACTCGGCGGACACTTCGCTAGCTCCTCGATCGCGTGGTCGAGATACAGGCGAGCCTCGCTGAGGGCGCCGCGGAGCCTGGCGTCTGATGAGGCCTTCTGATACGCCGATGCCGCCTCACTGTGGCTCTCGGCATGCTGGTAGTGCGCGGCGACCAGTCGCCAGTCCGGCTCTCCCTGTTCGATCAGCGCGTCAGCGACCTTGGCGTGCAGTCCACGCCGCACGCTGGGCGGCGCCATCTCGGCTGCGACCTCACGCAGAAGCTCGTGACGGAACCGGAAGCCGAAAGCTCCGCTTGGTTCGATGACACGCGCCTTCTCGAGTTCGTCGATGACGTCGTCGATGTCGTCTTCGTCGAGCGAGGTGACAGCCGACAAGAGGCTGCGATCGACCTGGCGTCCGATCACCGCGGCCGCCTCCACAACCGGGACCACATTCGGTGTCGTGAGTAACCGCGCAAAGAGCGGCTCATAGAGCGGATCGGGCACCGTCGGCCGCTCGCGGGGCGGCGCTGACGTCCCGAGACCGGCCACCACTTGTTCGACATAAAAGGGCACTCCGTCACATCGACGACGTACCGAGGCGCGCTCTTCTGCTGTCACGCTCGGGTCGAGGGCCTGGATGAGCGCATCCGTCTCATCGTCGCTCAACGATTTGAGATCGAACACCTTGACCGGCCACTGCGGGTTCAGCCAGTTGCCGTCACGACCAGTGATCACGACTAGCAATTTGCCTTCCGCCCCGGTCAAAACCTGTCCGAGTAGTTCGAGGGTGGAGCCGTCGAACCAGTGCACATCCTCCGCGAGGATCAGGGCGGGCGCGGCTTTCAGGCACGATCGTAAATAGCTTTGTACGGCATCATTGATAAGTTCTTGCAGCTTTCGCCCTTCGGCTGGCACGGCCCGATATCCGTGTTCGGGCGCGATCGCGAGAACCGGCGCCAGGAGCGGAACGACCGCATCAGGGGCGAGCGATTGAGCCTCGACCTCGTCATGCAATCTGCGGAGTCGGTCCGCAGCGCTGGTCTGCCGATCGATACCGCAGCGGCGTTCGAGTAGTGCACGGACGGGATGAAGCCCAGCCTCAGGATGAAAAGGGGAGCCCACCAGCTCGAGTACCGTCCCGCCATCACGCTCGACGAGTTCGGTGGCAGTGACAGCGAGCCGCGACTTTCCGATTCCGGCCTCCCCTCGGAAAACCACGCCTGGGGTGGTCAGCGTGCCGGCTCTTGCTCGGGCCCAACTCTTTTCAAGCCGTTCGAGCTCGCGATCACGGCCGACCACTGGCCCCAACTGAACTCGAGCCATGTTCAGTCGCTCCCCTACCACGTGGTAGTGGTTGATCAACTCCTCGACACCTTTGACGGGCGCGGGCGCCAGTGGCTGAACCTCGAAGTCACCCTCGATCAACGGCTGGACGGCATCGGAGACCACGACCGTCCCGGGATGCGCCAGCCCCGACACCCTCGCAGCCAGGTTGGCAGCCAAACCGTAAACGTCGTCTTGAGCGGTGTCGAGATAGACCATGCCGCGGTGCACACCGACCCGCACGTTCACCTGCAACCCGAAACGGCGTTCCGCCTGCTCGCTCAGCCGAGCGACTTCCCGGGTTATCTCCAGTCCGGCCTGTACTGCGCGATGCACATCATTCTCGTGAGCAGTCGGGTAGCCAAAGACGATCAGCAGGCCGTCACCCTTGGTCGACCCGACATGACCTTCGTAACGCTCGACGATTCGCAGCACCTGATCGCGATAGCGGCCGACGAGCAAGCGATACGTTTCAGGCTCCACCCGAGTCGACAGAACCGTCGAGTCGACGAGGTCGACGAACATTATCGTCAGGCGACGAATCTCACCCGCATCGGCAGGGGCGGCCAAGAGATCCTCCGCGTCGACGTTGCCGTCATCGACGGCCAACACTTGTTCGACTAGATCGGAAGCTGCTTCCCGGTCGCCGCGGTTGATGGCCGATACCGCGCGTTCGAGCAGGTCGTCGATAGCGGTGCCGGTCTCAGGGGCGCTCGCGCCGTCATCCGCGGGACCGACGCTGTCGTAGAGTGCCGTCCCGGACGCAGCCACCGTGGGTGCGACGCGGTACTCCCGCTCACCGCCGAAGAGTTCGGATACGGCGGTGCCATGCTCGGGCACCGTTGCGGACGACTCTGTCGTGTCTGAGAAGTTGCTCGCCGACGATTCGGCCGCAAGTAACGTGTCGATCTCACTGGCGATGCGGAACGTGACGTCGTCACGAGCTCGCAGCGCTCGCAACAGCCGCGAAACGTCATATTGTTCCGTTGACTTGCTCGAATCTAATGCAGCGCTGCGCAATTCGAACAGAATCTGCATCTGGGTTGACGGTGGGAGCTCAGCGTCGTCGTACACCAAGTCGCCAAGTTGAAAAAGATACTCACGAGGGATCCGGGGCGCGGGCGGTGGATCGGCCGGCTCCCGTTCTTGAGCCAGTTCGAGCAGGGCCGCGACGAACTCGATGCCGCTGCGCCGCGAAGTTCCGCGATAGTCGAGTATCTGTTCGGTGAAGACCGGATCGGACCGACTGCCAGCTACTTCACCGATCTGGACCGGAAGTATCGGCAATCCGAGCGCTTCGGCGTAGGCGAGTTCGGTGCGACACCCCTCAGAACGCAATGCGTGATCGGACAGGGCGAAGACGAATACGGTCGCCTGACGGATTCTCTCCAGAGTTCTGGTCCACCAGGCGTGGCGCCGTTCGGAGTCCACATCTCGCCACACCTGCATTTTCGCCAGTTCTACGTCTTCGAAGAGCATGTCGACCGCGGACTCATCGGCATCCGAGTAGCTGATGAACACTTCAATCACCCGCGAGCCCCCCCTGGACTAGGCCGGCCAGTTAGCTGGCAGCATACGGCCCGTGCGCGCGGGAGCGGGCCTTTACAGAGGCGATATTCCAGTTCGGCACGCTCCAGGCGTCAAGCGGGCTGATGTTCTTACGACTGCAACGAATAGCTGTTGGCGAGATCGTCCTGCGTCACGCAGGCGTCCTCGGTGGCGGTGTCGACGACGAGCGGCGATGTCGGCGTGAGCGCCCGATACGACCAGCCATCGGGCAGCGACAGCCTGGCGGCGAGGCCGGGAAGGTCTCCAAGCGTGAGCGACGGGTCGACCGTCTGGCTGAACGTCTGCATGACCCAGCATCGGCCGTCCGGGTCGACGAGTTCGTAGATCTCGCGGCCCGCATCGAAGGTGAAGACCGCCTTCCGGTCCACCCGGTTCAGCTGGTACGGGGCCGGGTTCATCGACGCGAGCTTGACGGTGGCTTGCCGCAGCATCTCGATACCACCGAAGCTCTTGCGCTCCAACGCCTCCCGGCCTCTCTTGCCGATGCTGCTCATCAGCCAGTACCGCGGCCCGTTGAGCAGTGTGGCCACCGCGCCGTTCTCCTGGGCGATCGCCTTCGCGTCGAGTGCGTTCCACACGTCGGCCGGGCAGTCGTTGAGCGGAAACGTGTTGTACACCGTGGCCTCGGCACCCGACGGCGTGGATTTGACGAGCAGCACTTCGCCGTACCGCTTGCCGAAAACACCGTCGGTGACCGACAGCTCGTCCGCAGACATGACGTGACCGTAGCGCTCGACGCGCGCGAGCGTGCGCGAATTGCTGCACAACCGCGGCGCGTTGTGTGCAGACACGCCCGCTCGCGGAAGAAGGGGGCAGAAAGGGGCAGAGAGAGGCGAAAGGGAAGGTGGACTACAGGTACTGGCCCAGGTTGGACTCGGTGTCGATCGCCCGGCTGGCCGACGAGCTCTTGCCGGTGACCAACGTGCGGATGTAGACGATCCGCTCGCCCTTCTTACCCGAGATCCTTGCCCAGTCATCGGGATTGGTGGTGTTGGGCAGGTCCTCGTTCTCGGCGAACTCGTCGACGATCGAGTCCAGCAGATGCTGGATCCGCAGACCCTTGCTGCCGGTCTCCAGCACCGACTTGATCGCATACTTCTTGGCCCGGTCGACGACGTTCTGGATCATCGCACCGGAGTTGAAGTCCTTGAAGTACATGACCTCTTTGTCGCCGTTGGCGTAAGTCACCTCGAGGAAGCGGTTGTCGTCGATCTCGGCGTACATCCGGTCGACGACCTTCTCGATCATCGCCTTGATCGTCAGCGAGCGGTCGCCGTCGAACTCCGCGAGGTCGTCCTCGTTGACCGGCAGCTCTTCGGTGAGGTACTTGCTGAAGATGTCTTGGGCCGCTTCGGCATCCGGACGTTCAATTTTGATCTTGACGTCCAGGCGGCCGGGCCGCAGGATCGCCGGATCGATCATGTCCTCGCGGTTGGAGGCGCCGATGACGATGACGTTCTCCAGGCCCTCGACGCCGTCGATCTCCGAAAGCAGCTGCGGCACAACCGTCGTCTCCACATCGGAGCTCACACCGGTGCCACGGGTACGGAAGATCGAGTCCATCTCGTCGAAGAACACGATCACCGGGGTGCCCTCGGACGCCTTCTCCCGCGCGCGCTGGAAGATCAACCGGATGTGACGCTCGGTCTCACCGACGAACTTGTTCAACAGCTCCGGGCCCTTGATGTTGAGGAAGTAGCTCTTCGCCTCGCGGGCGTCGTCGCCACGCACCTCGGCCATCTTCTTGGCCAGCGAGTTGGCCACCGCCTTGGCGATCAGCGTCTTACCGCAACCGGGCGGACCGTAGAGCAGCACACCCTTGGGCGGGCGCAGCGAGTACTCCCGGTACAGCTCCTTGTGCAGGAACGGCAGTTCGACGGCGTCGCGGATCTGCTCGATCTGGCGGCCCAGCCCGCCGATGTCGTTGTAGCTGACGTCGGGCACCTCTTCGAGCACGAGGTCTTCGACCTCGGCCTTGGGGATGCGCTCGAACGCGTATCCGGCCTTGGTGTCGACCAGAAGCGAGTCCCCCGGGCGCAGCTTGCGGGGACGGCTGTCGTCGTTCAGCTCGTCGTCGTAGCGCTCCGGCAGGTCCTCGGCGGCGACAAGCGGCTCGGCAAGCCAGACGATGCGCTCCTCGTCGGCGTGCCCGACCACCAGCGCGCGGTGTCCGTCGGACAGGATCTCGCGCAGTGTGCTGATCTCGCCGACCGCCTCGAAGTTGCCGGCCTCCACGACGGTCAGGGCCTCGTTGAGGCGGACGGTCTGGCCCTGCTTGAGCGACTTGGTGTCGATGTTCGGCGAGCAGGTCAGCCGCATCTTGCGCCCGGACGTGAACACGTCGACGGTTTCATCGTCCTGGACGCCGAGCAGTACGCCGTATCCGCTCGGCGGCTGGCCCAGGCGGTCGACCTCTTCGCGCAATGCGAGCAGCTGCTGACGGGCCTCTTTGAGGGTCTCCATCAGCTTGGTGTTGCGGGCGGCGAGGGAGTCGATGCGCGCCTCGAGCTGGTGAACATCTCGGGCGCTGCGCAACCCACTCTGGGGCCCGACCGCGTTCTCCAACTGCTCTCGCAAGACGGCAGCCTCCCGGCGGAGCTCCTCGAGCTCGGCCGCGTCCTCACTGGACAGGCCGGATCCTCGGGCGTCAAAACCCTCTGCGAAAGCGTCAGAACGGTCTGATTCACTCATATTGCGCCCCTCCCCGCACCGAAAGTTGGTGCAGTAACAACTCCAAAGCTACCGGCGATTCAGCCTTTGTGTGCGGTGTAGCAATTCGACACACCTGCACCACTGTTAACCTCTCTGATGTGTTGGTCCGATCGAAAGGAAAATCGTGACCCTGAAAGCCCTCGTTACCGGCGTCGCAGCGGTTGCTGTTGTCGGCGGTGCTGCGGCAGGTGTGACGTCCATTGCATCCTCCAACGTAGCCGCCGCACCGACCGTCACCCCGGTCGTTTGGGACATCCCGATGCCACAGGCCCCGGCTCCCGAACTCGAAGGCGCGCTTCTGCAGACGCTGCAGGCGCTCGGCACGTCCGGCACGGCCGCCAGCAAAGCGCCGTACATCCAGGGTGGCATCGGACGCATCGAGAGCCGCGTCGCCGACACCAAGCTTCGTGAGGCGGCCGCCGAAGGCAAGTTCCCGTTGAGCTTCTCGGTGGCCAACATCGACCAGAACGGCCCGGTCGTGTCCGCCGATGTCACCGCGACCGCCGCCACCGGCGGCACGGCCAGCCAGAACATCCAGTTCGTGCCCGGCCCGAGCCCGACCGGCTGGCAGATGGCCAAGCAGTCGCTGATGGCGCTGCTGTCCGCCGTCGGCTAGGAGCCCGGTGCGTCGCACCAACCGTTTCGCAGTCCTGAGCGCCGTCGCGTTAGCGGCGGCGCTCGGGCTTTGCGGATGTGGCGCCGACGAACCGGCAACCGAATCCCCCGCGGCGACCCAGCCGCCGGCCGCGACGTCGCCGACGGTGCAGCCGCCGGACCCGGGGGCGACGAGCGCGCCCCTGCCGCCTCCCGAGGCGCTCACCGACGTGCTGGCGCGCATCGCCGACGCCAACGTTCCCGGGGCCGAGAAGCTCCACCTGATCGAGGACGCCACCGCGGCCGACGGTGAATCGATGGACAAGTTCGCCGTCGCGCTGCGCGACGGCGGCTACGCACCGGCCACCTTCGAGGCTAAGGATCTGACGTGGTCCGACGGCGCGGACGGTGTCGTTCAGGCAATCGTCACCGTGCGGACCGCCAATCCGACGGCGGGCGAGTTCACGTTCCCGATGCAGTTCCGCTTCGCCGACAACCATTGGCAGCTGACCCGTTCGACGACCGATGCGCTGTTGCAGCTCGGTCCGGCCCCGACGCCGACACCGACGCCGTGAGCCGCCGATGTGGATCGGTTGGCTCGAATTCGACCTGCTGCTCGGCGACGTGCGCTCGCTCAAGCAGAAGCGCTCGGCGATCCGGCCGGTGATCGCCGAACTGCATCGCCGATTCGCCGTCTCGGCCGCCGAAACCGGTGCCCAGGAACTGCACCGGCGGGCAAACGTCGGGGTGGCTCTGGTGGCCGCCGACCGCGGGCATGTCGTCGAGGTGCTCGACGCCGCCGAACGTCTGGTGGCCGCGCGCCCGGAGTTCGAGCTGCTGTCGGCCCGGCGCGGCCTCCGGCGCAGCACCGACGACTGACTATCGCGCCCTAGCGGGTTGATCGCCCCACCTGGTGCGCGCAATCAACCCGTCAAGGTCAGCTGCCGAGTTGCCGTTTACGCCGCAGCGGCATCGGCGCCACCGCGCCCGGCGCCAGCTTGCGCGCGCAGACCAAAAACGCCGTGTGGCCGCGCATCGTGTGTTGCGGGCGCACCGCCAGACCGACGACGTGCCAGTTGCGTTGCATGCTCTCCCAGGCCCGAGGCTCGGTCCAGCACTGCTGCTCGCGCAGCGCCTCCACCACTCGCGACAACTGCGTGACGGTCGCGACGTAGACCATCAGCACGCCTCCGGCGACCAGTGCATCGGCGACCGTGCCCAACACCTCCCACGGAGCGAGCATGTCCAGGACGACGCGGTCGACCTCCGGACCGCTGAAGGTGGTCAGGTCGGCGACCACCAGATCCCAATTCGCCGGGGGCTCACCGAAAAAGGTCGCGACATTGCGCTCGGCGTGGTGAGCGTGGTCCTCGCGGACCTCGTAGGAGATCACCCGCCCCTCGGGGCCGACGGCCCGCAGCAGCGAGCACGTCAGCGCGCCGGAGCCGGCACCGGCCTCCAACACCCGGGCGCCGGGGAAGATGTCGCCCTCGTGCACGATCTGCGCGGCGTCCTTGGGGTAGACGACCTGGGCGCCGCGCGGCATCGACATCACGTAGTCGACCAGCAGCGGCCGCAGCACGAGGAACTGGTCGCCGTTGGTGGACTTGACCACGCTGCCCTCAGGCAGCCCGATCACGGAGTCGAGGGCGATGACGCCGCGATGGGTGTGGAACTCCCCGCCGGGCGTCAACACCATCGTGTAGTGACGACCCTTGGCGTCGGTGAGCTGCACCCGATCGCCGACGGCGAACGGACCGGTTCTTGGCACAGTCGTTCAGCCTGCCAGTAGACGCGCCGCCGTGGGTACCGGGGTTGTCGGACACCGGTCTTAGGCTGGCGCTATGAACGAGCAGGGCGAGCAGAAGCTGCGGCGCCCGGCGCTGTCGCCCTCGCGGGCCGCCGACTTCAAGCAGTGCCCGCTGCTGTACCGCTTCCGCGCGATCGACCGGCTGCCCGAGCCATCCTCGGTCGCCCAGGTCCGCGGTTCGGTGGTGCACGCGGCACTCGAGCAGCTGTACGCGCTGCCGGCCGCCCACCGCGGTCCGGAAACCGCGATGACGCTTGTCGAGCCGGCCTGGGACCGCGTGGTCGCCGAACGCCCGGACATCGCCGACGAGTTCGCCCCCGAGGTGCGGGCCACGCTGCTGAGGGAGGCGCGCGACCTGCTGGCCGGCTACTACCGGCTCGAAGATCCCACCCGCTTCGACCCGGACAGTTGTGAGCAGCGCGTCGAGGTCGAACTGGCGGACGGGACACTGCTGCGCGGCTTCGTCGATCGCATCGACGTCGCCTCGACCGGTGAGCTGCGGGTGGTCGATTACAAGACCGGCAAGGCGCCGCCCGAGGCGCGCGCGCTCGCGGAGTTCAAGGCCATGTTCCAGATGAAGTTCTACGCGGTGGCGCTGCTGCGCTCGCGTGGCGTGCTGCCTGCGCGGCTGCGGCTGCTGTACCTGGCCGACGGTCAGATCCTCGACTACACCCCGGACCTCTACGAGTTGACGCGGTTTGAGAAGACGCTGACCGCCATCTGGCGAGCCATCCAGGACGCCGGAGCCACCGGTGATTTCCGCCCGAAGCCGTCGGCGATGTGCGACTGGTGCGCCCACCACGCGCATTGCCCCGTGTTCGGCGGCACCCCGCCGCCGTACCCGGGTTGGCCCGAGGCACCCGACGAGGGGTCGCCGACCGCCGAGGACATCGTGCTGCGCGCGGCGGAGCCTGCGGTGTGATCGCACGAAGGCGCCCGCGAGCGAGGCTCGCAGCGCAGCGAGGACCGGAACGAGCGTGAGCCGAGGCGTGATCGAATGCCACTACCGCCGTGTCGGCACCGACGACGAATTCGAGGTCTTCGAGTCCACAGACGGCACCCGCAGCAACTGGAATCCCGAAATCCAGCACGGCTCACCGCCGTTGGCGCTGATGACCAAGCGCATCGAGGAGCTGGCCGGCGACTCGGGACTGCGCATCGGGCGCTTGACTCTGGACATCCTGGGGGCGATTCCCGTCGAGCAACTGCGGGTCCGGGCTTGGGTGGAACGCCCGGGCGCGCGAATCTCGCTGATGGCCGCCGAGATGCTCCACACCCGGCCCGACGGCACACGGCGCGCGGTGGCCCGCGTGACGGCATGGTTGTTGGCGACCAGCGACACCGCCGACGCGGCCACCGACCGCTATCCCCCACTCATCGAGGGCACCGCCGTGGAGGTGCCGCACGGCTGGGTCGGCGCGAAAGGCTACCTGGAGACGGTGAGCTGGCGGCGCCAACCCGAGAACGGCGAGACCGGACACGTGGTGTGGATGAGTCCGCTTGTCGCGCTTGTTGATTCGGAGCCGACGACCGCGCTGCAGCGGCTCGCGATGGTCGTGGACAGCGCAAACGGTGCAGGTGCGGCGTTGGACCCGGAGTCGTTCGTGTTCATGAACACCGACACCGCCGTCCATCTGCACCGCCTGCCGACGGGTGACGACTTCGCGGTGCGCGCCCGAGGCTCGATCGGCCCCGACGGCATCGGGGTGACCACGGCCGAACTCTTCGATCGGCAGGGCTTCATCGGCACCTCGGCGCAGACCCTGCTGGTGCAACGCCGCCCGTGACCGTCGACCTCCAGTGGCAGTTCGAACTCGTGTGGGCGCTGGCCGACCTGCACTTGGCCGCCCTCGCCGATGACGACTTCCTCTGGAAGCCCGCCGAGGTGACGTGGACGGTACGGCCGGATGCGGACGGTGTGTGGCGTGCGGACTGGTCCGCCACGGAACCCCAGCCCATCCCGGCGCCGACGATCGCGTGGCTCACGTGGCACGTCGACTGGTGGTGGTCGAGCGCGATCGATCATCTGACCGGCGAAGCACCGCGGGAGCCCGGCGTCGTCACCTGGCCGGGTGAGGGCGCCGCCGCCGTCGCCCGCCTGCGTCACCTCGCCGACCGCTGGCGAGAGGTGTTGACCGGCGTCGACCCGAACGCCCCCTCGGCGTACCCGTGGGGCGAGGACTCGGGCCGCACCGTCGCGCACACCGCGCTGTGGGTGAACGTCGAATTGACCAAGAACACCGCCGAGATCGGCCAGTTGCGCCTGATACGCGCGGCACACAGGTCGAAGGTCGGGTAGTTCTACCTACCCCCGCCGTCGGCTGCGCCTGCACGCTGGCGGCATGGACACACCTACCACCTCGCGGACCACCGCCGCGTACTTCCTGCAAGCCGCAATCGCTTTCGGCGTCAGCCTGCTCGGACTGGTCGGCGGGATCTTGTTCCTTCCGCTGGACTCCTGGCAGCGACTGTTCCTGGGCATGACGGCGCTGTTTCTGGTCACCAGTTCGTTCACCCTGGCCAAGGTGATCCGCGACCAACAGGAAGCCGCCACCATCCGGGTGAGGCTCGACGAGGCCCGGCTTGAGAAACTGATCGCCGAGTACAACCCATTCAGCGCGAGCTGAGTAATATGTGCTTGCGTCTATATAGACAAACTGTAATACTAGCCGCATGGACGTCTTCGAAGCGGTCGCCGAGCCGAGTCGTCGCGCACTGCTCGACCAGCTCGCCGACGGTGAACGCACCGCGGGTGAACTGGTCGCGAGCCTGCCGGGACTGACCCAGCCGACGGTGTCCCGGCATCTGCGGGTGCTGCGGGAAGTCGGCCTCGTGGAAGTGCGGCCCGACGCGCAGCGCCGCATCTATGCGCTTCGCGCCGACGGACTGATGGCAATCGACGACTGGATCGCGCGTTACCGCCGCATCTGGACCGACCACCTCGACGCACTGGAGCGTCATCTGGAAGCAAAGCACGGGAGCGGCGATGAATGACCGCAACGGCCGGTTGACCATCGACGGCGAGCGCGCCGTCCTGACGTTCGAACGCCGGCTGCCCTTTCCGATCGAGGCGGTCTGGAACGCGATCGCCGACCCGGACGAACGCCGAGAGTGGTTCGGCGCGACGACGATCGAACCGCGGCAAGGCGGGACGATCGAGATGGTGCCCACCGGACCGCCGCTACCTCCGGACCGGATGCGCATGACCGGGCGGATCCTGGTGTGGGATCCGCCGCACGTCCTCGAGCACGAGTGGCGTCAGCCCATCATCGAGGACAGCACCGTGCGCTACGAACTGACTTCCGACGGCACCGGCACCCTGCTGAAGTTCACCCATCGGGGGCTCGGTGTGCGCAACGCCGGAGGGTTCCTCGGCGGAACCCACGCCTATCTGGACCGGCTGCAGGCATACCTGGAGCACGCACCGCTACCGGACTGGCTGCGCAGGCGCGCAGAGATCAACAGCACGCAGACAGGATGAGTTAACATGACGCACAACGGATCTGACATCGCCGCACCTGCCGTCGCAGTTGCCTACCACTCGGGATTCGGGCACACCGCGACACTCGCCGAAGCCGTGGCCGCAGGAGCGCGCGAGGCGGGCGCGGTCGTGGCAACCGTCGCCGTCGACCGGATGACCGACGCCGACTGGGACGTTCTGGATTCGGCCGACGGCATCGTGTTCGGGAGCGCGACCTATATGGGCAACGTGTCCGCGGCGTTCCAGGGCTTCGCCGAGTCGACCGGGCGGCGTTGCTTCACCGGCGCGTGGCGCGACAAGGTCGCGGCCGGGTTCACCAATTCGGGCGGTAAGAGCGGCGACAAGTTGAACACGTTGGTGTCGTTGGCGGTGTTCGCCGCGCAGCACCACATGCACTGGGTCAGCCTCGGTCTGCCTCCGGGCTGGAACCATTCGGAGGCGAGCGAGAACGACCTCAACCGGCTCGGCTTCTTCCTCGGCGCCGGCGCGCAGACCGACGTCGACGCCGACCCCGACGGGGTCCACCCCGCCGATGTTGCCACCCACCGTCACCTCGGTCACCGGTTCGCTTTGGTGACACGGCAATTCATCGTCGGCCGCTCGGTCACGGCAGCGGCGTCATCGCCTGCGGCGTCGTAGGCTACGCCCGGTCACCGCGTGGAAATGCGGTAAAGAACGCGTACGAGGGGTCCTGCGCGTCCATGCGCCCCCGGGCAAGGTTGCCGGACACCGGGTTCTTGACATCGGTCGCGAGCGGCGACGAGAACTCGTGTGTCCAGTCGGCCACGCATTTGCGGTGGGCGAACTTCCACCGATCTTCCCGCTTTGAATAGCGGTCGAGATAACGGCCGCCGGTGATCAGCACATACCCCTTGTTCGTACAGCGTTGCGGCCAGCGCGACGTCGCCGCGATCCATCGCGCGGCAGTATTGAAGGACGAGATCTCGGATCTCGTCCTTGGCGGTCAGTGCATCGAGACTCGGCAGCGCGGTGGGCATGCTGCGACGATATTCGATCGTCGCCACGTTCCGGTCAGTTGATTCGGTCGATGATCACCTGCGAGATGTCGGAGGCGATCCGTTCGGCATCCGGTAGAGCCAGCACCGACACTTCAATCAGCATCGCTGAATTCACGACGAAGACGAACGCCCAGCTGCCGGTGCTGTTGGTGTACACCGCGGTATCGGGATCGCGATGCGCGACGGTGCCGCTGTAGCCAGGAATGTTCAACCCGACGCACTCGGTCATGGCTGCGACACGACGGTCGAACACATTGCGTGCCTCGACGTCGCTCGGGTAGAGCGCGATGGTTTGCAAGGCCGATGCCACCACGGGCACCGTCGAGGGAGCGACGGCGGGACCCGGCGCCCTCGTGCGCGGCCGACCGCTGACCAACTCACCGTTATCGGCGATCGATCGAAACCGGATCCAGGTGTCTCCGAACGCGACCCGTTGGTCCGCGAGCGCCTGACAAGGCCCGTCGGGCACATACGTGTCGGCAGCGGGTCGGTCGGTATCGACGTCGCGTGTGAATCCGTCGAATCCGCTGATCTGCTTCATTTCGTCGAGGCTGAGAGGGAGCCGGTCGACGGCGTCATCAGCGCCAGGTTCGCTGTGACGTTGGCACGCGAGCGTACCCAGCGCCATGAGGCATCCGACAGCAACCATCTTCGGCATCAAGTCGGCGTTGCCTTTCCGGCAGCGGTTGACGGATATCTGCCCACTGGCCAGGCTACCCAGCCGTCACGTCAGCGGCGTCATCTCCTGCAGCATCGTAGGCACCAGCTCGCTGACCGTCGGATGGATGTGCATCGTGCGCGAGATCGCGGTGTAGGGCTTCTCGGCGGTCATGATGTCGAGGATCGAGTGGATAACCTCGTCACCGCCGACGCCGAGGATCGCCGCACCCAGAATCTGCTCGGTCTCGGCGTCGACGACCACCTTCATGAAGCCCTGCGTCTCCCCTTTTTCCACCGCGCGGCCGACCCGTGTCATCGGACGCTTGCCGACCAACGCATTTCGACCCGACTCGCGCACCTGCGCCTCGGTCAGACCGGCGCGTCCCAGCGGCGGGTCGATGTAAAGCGCATACGTCGTGATGCGGTCGCTGACCCGGCGCGGGTCGTCGTCGAGCAGGTTCGCCGCGACGATCTCGAAGTCGTTGTACGACGTATGCGTGAACGCCCCCTTGCCGTTGCAGTCGCCCATGGCCCAGATGTGTTCGATGTTGGTGCGCAATTGATCGTCGACGACGATGTAACCGCGCGCGTCGGTTTCGACCCCGGCGTTCTCGAGCCCCAGGTCGTCGGTGTTGGGGGTGCGCCCGACCGCCATCAGCAGATGGGTTCCTGCGATGGGTGCCGCACCGTCGCTCGGGATGACCTCGAAACCGCTGTCGGTCTTGGTGAATTGGATCGCGTCGGCGTCGAGGACGATATCGATGCCCTCGGCCTCCAGGATGTCTTTGACCGCGGCCGAGACGTCCCCGTCCTCACGTGATGTCAGCCGCGGCCCCTTCTCGATCACGGTGACCCCGGCCCCGAAGCGGCGGTACATCTGTGCGAACTCCAGGGCGATGTAGCTGCCGCCGATGATGACGAGATGTTCGGGCACCGTGTCGAGTTCGAGAATGCCGACGTTGGTCAGGTAGTCGATGTCGGCGAGCCCGGGCATGTCGGGTGCGACGGCGCGACCGCCGACGTTGAGGAAGATCCTGTCCGCGTGCAGGACTCGGTCGTCGACGCGGATCGTGTGCGGGTCGGAGAAGCGTGCGTGGCCGCGGATGAACGTGCATCCATCCATGCCTTCGAGCCAGGACTCGACGCCGTCGCGGTCATCGAGCACGATCTTGTCCTTGCGCGCCTTGACCTTTGTCATGTCGACGCCGATATCGCCTGTGCTGACACCGTATTCGGCGCCGCGGCGGGCCAGATGGGCGGCGTGCGCGCTGGCGACCAGGGTCTTGGTCGGAATACATCCGTAGTTCACGCATGTCCCGCCGACGAGTTTGCGTTCGATCACCGCGACCTTCTGCCCCGCCTGCGTGAGCCGGCCCGCCAATGGTGGCCCGGCCTGTCCCGCACCGACGATGATCGCGTCGAAGCGTTCTGTCACCTCAGCCATTTCAAACGGCATCCGTTCACACCAGGCTGACCAGGAACACGATCAGGAAGCCGCCACCCACGGCGACGATGTCTTCGAGGATCGCGCCAGGGCGGTCCTGGCCGTTGCGCAGGTCGGCGAACCGCTGACGTGCCGCCGCGCCGCCCATCGTGCCGAGCACCGCGCCGATGACACCCGCGCCGAGCGCACTGAACGTGTGGAAGTACGCACTGCCGATCACCGCGCCGGCGAAGGCGCCCGTGATGAGACGCGTCGCGAACTGGGGAGTCGTCTTACGGCTGGGGGTTTTCGGCAGCTGATCGGTGACCAGCTCGACGAGCAGGAAGATGGTCAACACGGTGACGGTGATCGGATGCGCCATCCACTCCGACCATTTCCCGTCCACGTCGATCCACCCCAGCAGCGCGCCCCAGGAGACCACCGCCGGTGCGGTGAGTGCGCGCAGGCCGGCGATGACGCCGATCAGCAGTGCGAGTACCAGAATCAGGACCTGCGTCATGGCGACCTCCGGCCGGTGTTATGGACCTCCGGACGCTAACACGCAGGCCGGAAGGGTTCGCGCTGAATCACAGGCGACAGAATCGGATGTCAGAAGCCAGAATCGCCTTGGCGCCGATGGCGGCGAGTTCGTCCATGATCTTATTGACGTCGCGGCGGGGCACCAGAGCGCGCACCGCCGCCCACGCCGGGTCGGCGAGCGGAGCGATCGTCGGCGACTCCAGGCCGGGGGTCACCGCGACCGCACGGTCGAGAACGCTGCGCGGGCAATCGTAATCGAGCATCAGGTACTGCTGGCCGCGAACCACGCCCTGCACACGGGCCACCAGCTGGGCACCGGTGGGGCTGTCCGGCGCGCCGTCCCGCTCGATCAGCACCGCCTCGGAGTCACACAGGGAATCTCCGAACGCCACCAGGTTGTGCAGTCCCAGTGTTCGTCCGGAGCCCACCACATCGGCGATCGCGTCGGCGACGCCGAGCTGCACGGAGATCTCCACCGCGCCGTCGAGCCGGATCACCGTCGCCTCGATGCCGTGCGCGGCCAGGTCTTTTCGCACCAGGTTGGGGAACGCGGTCGCGATCCGCTTTCCCGCGAGATCCTCGACCCGCCAATCGCGCCCGGCCGGGGCCGCATACCGGAACGACGACGAGCCGAAGCCCAGCGCCAACCGCTCCCGCACCGGCGCATCCGATTCGGCGGCCAGATCGCGGCCGGTAATTCCGAAGTCGAGTTGCCCCGAGCCGACATAGATCGCAATGTCTTTGGGCCGCAGGAAGAAGAACTCGACGTTGTTGGCCGGGTCGATGACCGTCAGGTCTTTTTGGTCGGTGCGGCGACGGTAACCGGCTTCGGACAGGACCTCGCTGGCGGGTTCGGAGAGTGTGCCCTTGTTGGGGACGGCGACACGAAGCATGCGATTCACAGCTTCCGGTAGACGTCGTCGAGGGTGAGTCCGCGAGCGATCATCAGCACCTGCGTCCAGTACAGGAGCTGGCTGATCTCTTCGGTGAGCGCGTCATCGCTCTCGTGTTCGGCCGCCAGCCACACCTCGCCGGCTTCCTCGAGGATCTTCTTGCCGATCCCGTGCACGCCGCCGTCCAGTGCGGCGACGGTGCCGCTACCGGCGGGGCGGGTCCGGGCGCGTTCGCTGAGCTCAGCGAACAGGGCGTCGAAGGTCTTCACGGCACGCGATTGTGTCACGCTCGCACCCGTCGGGTCACGCCGGTTTGCCCGACCCCGGTCACGTACGCGCCATGTGCAGTGCGGCGCGGTGGCTGAACAACAGCGACGCCCCGATCGGGTTTCCTCCACCGGGGTAGGTCTCCCCCGAGACGGCCGCCATCGTGTTCCCCGCCGCATACAGACCCGCGATGGGCCGGTCGGAGGTGTCCAGGACGCGGGCATCGGTGTCGGTGCGTAGCCCGCCCTTGGTGCCGAGGTCGGATATGCCGAACGCCGCCGCGCGGTAGGGCGGGGTGTCGATCGGCACCAGCGGCGACGCGCCGCCGGTGAAGGCCCGGTCGAACGATTCGCGGCCGCGACCGAAGTCCTCGTCGACACCGCGCGCCGCGAACTCGTTGAAACGGCGCACGGTGTCTTCCAATTGCGTTGCCGGAACATCGATCTGATCGGCGAGTGCGGCCAGGGTGTCGGCCTGCACCCACAGACCCTCGGCGAAGTACTGTTCAGTCGGGGAGAAGGAGACGTTGGTGGCCATCACGGGCGGTTGTTCGCCGGTTCGGCTGTCGTAGACCATCCAGTACCGCGACCCGACCGTGCCGTCGCGCATCGCGCGCAGGATCGCGCGGCCCAACCGGTCGTAGGCCGCCGACTCGTTGGCGAAGCGGCGGCCGGAACGGTCGACGAAGATGCCGCCGGTGAAGCACAGCGCGAACGCGGCGCGGCCGTCCGGATGGATCAGCCCCGGCGACCACCACGCCTGGTCCATCAGGTCCACGTCGGCCCCGACGGCAATCGCCGCCCGATGGGCCAATCCCGTGTTGGCCGGGGCGCCCATGGTGTCGCGGGCGCTTCCCGGGACGCCGAATTCGGCCCGCATGTCGGGGTTCTGTTCGAAACCACCCGTGGCGAGCAGCACGCCGCGCCGCGCCGTGATCGTGCGGCGCTCGCCGTGGTGCTCCACGACCGCTCCGACCACGCGACCTCCCTCGACGACCAACTCGACCAGGCTCGTGGACAGATGCGCCGTCACCGCCGGGTTGTCGGCCATAGCCCACAGAAACCGTCCGACCAGCGCCCGCCCGCCGGTGAGCAGATCGGGCTGCGGCGCCCCGAGGCGCTCATGGTCCAGCGGCCCACGAACCAGGCCCGCGAACCGGCCGAGACGCTCGTCGGGCACGGCCTTGGAGACGATGTGGCGCATGCCGTCGGTGCGGGCGCCGGCCGCCGAACTGTAGTAGTCAGGCCACGGCAGGATCTTGAACGCGAAGTGCTCGTCGCGTTCGAGGTAGTCGATCAGGGCGGCACCGCCGCGGACGTAGGTCTCCTGAAGAGCCGCGGGTGTGCGGTCGCCGACGACCTCGCGGTAGTAATGCAGCGCGTCGGAGATCGTGTCGTCGCATCCGGCGCGGGTGAGCACCGCGTTGCACGGATACCACATGCCGCCGCCCCCGGAGTAGGCGAAGGTGCCGCCGAACCGGTCGCTCGCCTCCACGATCGCGACCGAGAGTCCTTCCCGCGCAGCGGTATAGGCTCCGGCCAGTGCCCCGGCAGAGCCGGCGACGAGGACGTCGACCGACTCGTCGATGCCGCTCAGACGGTTTCCTGCTGCGAAGCGACCTCGTTGCCCATGTCCTCGAGGTGTTTGCCCTTGGTCTCGGCGACGAACTTCCACACGAACAGCAACGACAGCACCGCGCAGATCGCGTAGAAGCCGTAGGCGATGCCGAGCGAGAAGTCACCGAGTGCGGGGAACGACGCGGTGATCGCACAGTTGGCGAGCCACTGCGCTGCGGCGGCCAGACCCAGCGCGGCGCCGCGGATGCGGTTCGGGAACATCTCGCCGAGCAGCACCCAGACCACCGGGCCCCACGACATGCCGAACGACACCACAAAGAGGTTCGCGGCGACCAGTGCAATCGGACCGGCGATGCCGTCCAGGCTCGGCTGCCCGTCGACCACCGGCGCCGTGCCGAAGATGACCGCCATCGTGCCGAGGGTGATGGCCATACCCGTCGACCCGATCAACAACAACGGCTTGCGTCCGACCTTGTCGATCAGCGCGATCGCGATGAGCGTGGTCACGATGTTGGTCACCGACGTGATCACGGTGATCAGGAACGCCTGCTGCTCCCCGAAGCCGACGGCCTCCCACAGCACGTTCGAGTAGTAGAAGATCACGTTGATGCCGACGAACTGCTGAAACACCGACAGCAGCACGCCCACCCAGACGATGCCGTAGAGCCCTCCGGTCGGCTTACGCAGATCGCGCCACGACGGCGGTTTCTCCGACTTCAGCGATTCCTTGATGCGCGTGATCGTCAGCTCGAGGTTCTTCTCCCCCAGCAGCTTCGTCAGCACCCGCCGCGCCTCCGGAATCCGGTACCTGGCAACGAGATAACGTGGTGATTCGGGGATTGTGAACGCCAGAACGCCGTAGACCACGGCGGGCACCGCCATCACGAGGAACATCCACCGCCAGGCCGCCATCCCCAGCCAGAGTTCCTCGCGCGACCCGCCCGCCAGGCGGGCCAGCAGTGCATCGATCGCCAGCGAGATGAAAATGCCAGAGACGATGGCCAGCTGCTGCAACGAGCCCAACCTGCCGCGGATCCGCGGCGGCGAGGTTTCGGCGATGTAGGCCGGTGCGATGACCGAAGCCACGCCGACGCCGATGCCACCCACGATGCGGAAAATCGTGAACATCCAGATGTTGGTCGCCAGGCCGGTGCCGAACGCGCTGATGAAGAACAGCAGCGCGGCAATCTTCATCACCGACAGCCGGCCGATCTTGTCGGCTAGCCGACCGCCGGCGAGCGCACCCATCGCGGCGCCGATCAGGGCCGCCGCAACGGCCACGCCCGTCACCGCCTTGCTGATCTGGAAGTGGTCCTCGACCGCCGCGACCGCGCCGTTGATGACCGCGCTGTCATAGCCGAACAGAAGGCCGCCGAGCGCGGCGACGGACGCGATGAGAACGACGCGGCCGCTGTGCTCGGACTCCTCGTAATCCACAGCTGTCGAGGAGTCACCTGCGGGTCCGTGAGTCATGTGAGACCTTTCCACAGCGCGTGATGGACGTCACATTCAATCACAGACCGGTGCTCAGGCGGTGCGTTCTCCCGGCCTGTTCACCAGTTCGGAATGGACCCGGCGAAGGTCCGCGGCACGCAACCCGGCGAGCGAGGAAACGTGGTGTCGACGTGGCCCGCTGGGTACCGCTACGTCGTTGGGCACCACCAGCACCGGGCATCCGGCACGTTCGGCGGCCGCCGAGCCGGTGACGGAGTCTTCGACCGCCAGACACGCCACCGGATCGAAACCCAGCAGTGCGGCCGCGCGTTCGTATACGTCGGGTGCGGGTTTGCCGCGGGTAACCTCGTCACCGCAGACGGACACCGAAAAGTAGTGCGCACCAATGCTGTTCAGTGCCTTGTCAGTCAAAGCACGCAGGGTGTTAGTGACGAGTGCCATCGGGATTTCTTCTGCGGCAAGCTCATCGAGCAATTCTTCCGCACCGTCACACCACTCCAGGCCGCCGTCGAACAGCTCGGCGGTGTAGGCGTGCAGCCATCGGTTCGATTCGGCCATCGCGCGCGGATCCTGGTCGAGGCCGAGGTCGGTGTACACGGTCCGAATGGTGTCCTCGGCCGAGCCGCCGACCAGCGCCTCGCGCACCTGTGGGGTCAGCTCGCCCCCGAGTTCGGCGTAGAGCGCCCCCAACGAGACGTCCCACAGCTTTTCCGAATCGACAAGGGTGCCATCCATATCGAAGAGGACGGCGCGCAGCACCGCCCCCATTCAGTCCTCCGGGTTGTAGCCGAGGTTGGGCGCGAGCCAGCGCTCGGCCTCCTTCAGCGTCCAACCCTTGCGCTTGGCGTAGTCGGCGACCTGGTCCTGGGCCAACCGGCCGACCACGAAGTACTGGGACTGCGGGTGCGAGAAGTACCAGCCGCTGACCGCGGCCCCCGGCCACATCGCCATCGAATCGGTCAGCTCGATGCCGGTGCGCTTCGTGACGTCCAGCAGGTTGAACAGCGTCGCCTTCTCGGTGTGCTCCGGGCATGCCGGATAACCGGGCGCGGGACGGATGCCCACGTATTTCTCGCCGATGAGCGCGTCGTTGTCCAGCTGCTCGTCGGGCTGGTATCCCCAGAACTCCTTGCGGACCCGTTGGTGCATCCGTTCGGCGAACGCCTCGGCGAGCCGGTCGGCGACCGACTCGAGCAGGATGGCGCTGTAATCGTCCAGCGCCGCCTTGAACTCCATGATCTTGTCCTGGCTGCCGAGCCCCGCGGTGACGGCGAAACCGCCGACGTAATCGGCCAGACCGGTGTCTTTGGGTGCGACGAAGTCGCCGAGCGACCGGTTCGGGATGCCCTCGCGGTGCTCGCCCTGCTGGCGCAGGTTGTGCAGTGTGGTCAGCACCTCGGTGCGGGTGTCGTCGGTGTAGACCTCGACGTCGTCACCGACGGCGTTGGCCGCGAAGAAACCGATCACCCCGTTCGCGGTCAGCCATTTCTCCTTGATCGCCGTGTCGAGCATCTCCTGCGCGTCGTCGTAGAGCTTGCGGGCGGCCTCCCCCGTGGCCGGGTTGTTGAGGATGTCGGGGAATCGGCCCTTCATCTCCCAGGCGTTGAAGAACGGCTGCCAGTCGATGTACTCGCGCAATTCGGCGAGGTCGTAGTCAACGAACTCGCGCACGCCGAGCCCCTGAGCGGGCACCGGCGGCGTGTAGCCGTCCCAGTCGATCGGCGTCCGGTTCGCGCGGGCCTTCTCCAGGGTCAGCATCGGCCGGTCGTTCTTCTGGGCGTGCCGCTCGCGCAGGGATGCGTAGTCCTTCTCGGTGGCCTCCAGCAGTCCCGGCCGCTGTTTGTCGTCGAGCAGCGCGGCGGCCACCGGAACCGAGCGGGACGCGTCCTTGACCCAGACCACCGGACCGCTGCGGCGCGGCGAGATCTTCACCGCCGTGTGCGCCCGCGAGGTGGTCGCACCGCCGATGAGCAGCGGGATCTCCAGCCCTGCGCGTTCCATCTCGACGGCGAAGTTGGACATCTCGTCCAGCGACGGGGTGATCAGGCCGGACAGCCCGACGATGTCGGCGTCGTGCTCCTTCACCGCGTCCAGGATCTTCTGCGCGGGCACCATCACCCCGAGGTCGATCACTTCGAAGTTGTTGCACTGCAGGACAACCCCGACGATGTTCTTGCCGATGTCGTGGACGTCGCCCTTGACGGTCGCCATCACGATCGTGCCGTTGGTGTCTTTGGAACCCGTCGTGCCGGCCTCCTCCTTCTCCGCCTCGATGAACGGAAGCAGGTATGCGACGGCCTTCTTCATCACCCGGGCCGACTTCACGACCTGGGGCAAAAACATCTTGCCTGAGCCGAACAGGTCGCCGACGACGTTCATACCGTCCATCAGTGGACCCTCGATCACCTCGATCGGTCGCCCGCCCGCGTCGGCGATCTCGACCCGCAGTTCCTCGGTGTCGTCCTCGACGTGGGCGTCGATGCCCTTGACCAGCGCGTGCGTGATCCGCTCGCGGACCGGTAGGGACCGCCACTCCGCTGCCGCCGGGTCGTCGGCCTTGTCCTTGGTGTTGAACCGCTCGGCGATCTCGAGCAGCCGTTCGGCCGCATCCTCGCGACGGTTCAGCACGACGTCCTCGATGCGCTCCCGTAGTTCGGCGTCGATCGAGTCGTAGGGCACCAGCGCGCCTGCGTTGACGATGCCCATGTCCAGGCCCGCCTTGATGGCGTGGAAGAGGAATACCGCGTGGATCGCCTCGCGGACCGGGTTGTTGCCGCGGAACGAGAACGACACGTTCGAGATGCCGCCGGAGAGGTGCACCCCGGGCAGGTTCTCCTTGATCCAGGCGCACGCCTCGATGAAGTCGATCCCGTAGGTCGCATGCTCCTCGATGCCGGTGGCCAGCGCGAAGCAGTTCGGGTCGAAGATGATGTCCTCGGCGGGGAAGCCGACCTCTTCGGTCAGGACCCGGTAGGCGCGACCGCAGATCTCCTTGCGGCGCTCCAGGTTGTCGGCCTGCCCCTCCTCGTCGAAGGCCATCACGACGACGGCGGCGCCGTACTTGCGGCACAACCGAGCCTCGCGGATGAACTTCTCCTCGCCCTCCTTCAGGGAGATCGAGTTGACGATCGGCTTGCCCTGCACGTTCTTCAGGCCGGCCTCGATGACCTCCCACTTGGAGGAGTCGATCATCACCGGCACGCGGCTGATGTCGGGTTCGGACGCGATCAGCCGGGTGAACCGGTCCATCGCGGCGACGCCGTCGATCATGCCCTCGTCCATGTTGATGTCGATGACCTGCGCACCGACCTCCACCTGCTGCAGGGCCACCGACAGCGCGGTGTCGTAGTCCTCGGCCTTGATGAGGTTGCGGAACCGGGCCGAGCCGGTGATGTTGGTGCGCTCACCGATGTTGACGAACAAGGTGTCGTCGTCGATGTTGAGCGGCTCCAGGCCCGACAGCCGGGTGGCCACCGGGATCTCGGGCACCTGGCGCGGTGGCTTGCCCTCGACGGCTTCGGCGATCTTGGCGATGTGCGCGGGCGTCGTTCCACAGCATCCACCGACCAGGTTGACGAAGCCCGCCTCGGCGAAGTCGGCGACGTAGCCGGCCTGACGCTCGGGGGTTTCGTCGTACTCGGCGAACGCGTTGGGCAGCCCGGCGTTCGGGTAGCAGGAGACGAACGTGTCCGCGATTCGCGACATCTCGGCGATGTAAGGCCTCATCTCCGGTGCACCGAGCGCGCAGTTGAGGCCGATCGCGAGCGGCCTGGCGTGCCTGACCGAGTTCCAGAACGCCTCGGTGACCTGGCCGGACAGCGTCCGCCCGGAAGCGTCGGTGATGGTGCCCGAGATGACGACGGGCCAGCGGCGGCCGCGTTCCTCGAACAGCGTCTCGATCGCGAACACGGCGGCCTTGGCGTTGAGCGTGTCGAAGATCGTCTCGACCAGGATGATGTCGGCACCACCGTCGACCAGGCCGTTGGCGGCTTCGAGGTAGGCGTCGACCAACCGGTCGTAGGTGATGTTGCGGGCGCCGGGATCGTTGACGTCCGGCGAGATCGAGGCGGTCCGCGTGGTCGGTCCCAGAGCTCCGGCGACGTAGCGGGGCCGGTCACCGGTGCCGACCTCGTCGCAGGCCTTCCGCGCCAGCGCCGCACCGGCGTAGTTCACCTCGTAGCTGAGCTCTTCCATGCCGTAGTCGGAGAGCGAGATCGCGTTCGCGTTGAACGTGTTGGTCTCGATGATGTCGGCGCCGGCGTCGAGGTATTCGCGGTGAATCGCCTCGATGATCTGCGGCTGGGTCAGGTTGAGCAGGTCGTTGTTGCCCTGGACGTCGCTCGGCCAGTCCTTGAACCGTTCGCCGCGGTATCCGGCCTCGTCGGGCCGGTCCCGCTGGATCGCCGTGCCCATCGCGCCGTCGATCACCATGATCCGCTGACCCAGTGTCGCGGTCAGTTCGTCGGTGCAGTCGGGGCGGATGTTCGGCGTGAGAGTGTTCGACTCAACGGCAGTCATGCGCGCTCCTTCCCTAGGGAAAGGCGTCCTTGAGTCTGCCGAGCGTGGCGGATAACGGTGAAGACCGGAATCCGTTGCAACGCCTCTCGACAGGCAAAGTCTACGTTGTCATCCAAACGATTCTCGGACGCCCGCCTCGACGTGGCGATCGGTCCGACCCGCACGGCGACGCGCGCCCATGAGCGAACGCTGGCGGATCTTGTCGGCACTGTCGTCGACACCATGATTAACCAGATTGCAGCCGAGCGTATTTCGTCTTGGCTGGCAGCCGGGTGCACATCGCGCGGCCACCGATTACGAGGGCGTCGAGCAAATCGGTGATGTACGCGCGGTCCTTCACATCAGCCACGAATCCAGGGTAGTGGGCGAATCAAGTCAGCACGTGTGGCGATGGCGCTCCTACCCGCCTCAGAGGGCTTACGCTGGCGTTGTGACCTTGTCGGATGCGAGCGGTTTGAGACCGCCCGACCTGCCCGAACTGAACGACACCATCGTCGTCGCAGCGTTCGAGGGCTGGAACGACGCCGGCGACGCGGCCAGCGATGCGGTGGAGCACCTCGACGCGATCTGGGAAGCCGAGACGATCGTCGAGATCGACGACGAGGCCTACTACGACTACCAGGTGAATCGGCCGGTGATCAGGCAGGTCGACGGGGTCACGCGGGAACTGGTGTGGCCGTCGATGCGGATTTCGCACTGCCGTCCCCCGGGTTCCGACCGTGACATCGTGCTGATGCACGGCGTCGAGCCCAACATGCGCTGGCGCACGTTCTGCTCGGAGCTGTTGGCGATCGCCGACAAGCTCAACGTGCAGACCGTCGTCATCCTCGGCGCCCTGCTGGCCGATACGCCCCACACCAGGCCGGTGCCGGTGTCGGGCGCGGCCTACTCGTCGGATTCCGCGGCGGTGTTCGGGCTGGAGGAGACGCGGTACGAAGGCCCGACCGGCATCGCGGGCGTGTTCCAGGACGCGTGTGTGCAGGCCGGGATCCCCGCGGTGACGTTCTGGGCCGCGGTGCCCCACTACGTTTCCCAGCCGCCGAACCCGAAGGCGACGGTGGCCCTGCTGCGCCGCGTCGAGGACGTGCTCGACATCGAGGTGCCGCTGGCCGACCTGCCGACCGCCGCCGAGGAGTGGGAGCAGGCGGTTTCGGAGATGACCGCCGAGGACGACGAGATCGCCGAGTACGTCCAGTCGCTGGAGGAACGCGGCGACGCCGAGGTGGACATGACCGAGGCGCTCGGCAAGATCGACGGCGACGCGCTGGCCGCCGAGTTCGAGCGCTACCTGCGGCGCCGCGGCCCGGGCTTCAGGGGCTGAGGGGCTTCACCCCGCGCGAGCGACCACTTTTGCACGGCAAAGTGCGGCCTGTCGCGGTACAGACACGGTCGCTCGCGGCAGGGAGGGTTAGTGCTTTTCCAGCGCCTCGGTGCGCGCGCTCATCGACCGGCCCAACGCGGCGACCTCGGCGTCCATCTTCGGCAGCAGGTCGGGCACCGTCTTGAGCGTGGCCCGTTCCCCCAGCCGCGACGCCAGCAGCGGCTTGAGCCAGCGCATCAGGCCGACGAACCGCGGGCAGTTGATCTGCCGCTTGCGGGCCTCGATGCCAGCGACGAACAGCTCACCGCACTTGTCCACCGAGGTGGTCTTGCCCAGCGGCCCGGGCAGAGAGTCGAGCATCTTGCGCGCGCTCGGCAGGTCCGAGCGACTCTCCCGGACCAGCGGCGTGTCGATCCACAGCATGTGCGCCGACCCGACGTCGACACCGTGGTGCGCGACCTCCAGGCGCAGCGCGTTGGCGAAATGCTCGGCGGCCGCCTTCGAGGCGTCATAGGGAGCCATGCCGGCCGAGGCGGCGTAGGCGGCCGCCGACGACACCACCAGGACGTAGCCGCGCCGGTCGATCACCGAGGGCAGCGCAGCGCGCACGGTGTGGAACACGCCGACGACGTTGACGTCCATGATCGTCTGGAACGCCTGCGGGTCGACCCCGAGCACCGACCCGTAAGTCGCGATGCCGGCGTTGGCCATCACGATGTCGATGCCGCCGAACCGTTCGACCCCCTTGGCGACCGCCGCCTCCATCGCCGCCAGGTCGCGCACGTCGGCGACCGCTGTCACCACCCCGTCCTCGCCGAACCGGGCAGCGACCTGGGCCAACCGGTCGGCGTCGAGGTCGGTCAGCACGAGCTTGGCGCCCTTGTGGTGCAGCCGCCGGGCCACCTCCTCGCCGATGCCGTTCGCCCCGCCGGTGATCAACGCGACTTTGCCGTTCAGTGAACTCATGGCGGCTAAGGTACCGCGCCGGCGGCGGCGTTCGACACACGTTCAGCGCGCCGCGAGAGTGCACAAATGGCTGGGAAACCAGCGGCGTGTCGTCGACAGACGCGCACACTCGCCGCAACGGGGTTACAACCGAATGCCCAGCAAGGCGTCGACGGCGGTCGCCACCGTGTGCCCCGCCTCGGGGTCGTGGCCGCCGTAGCTCAGGGCGTCGGTGGTCCAACCGTCCAGCGCCACAAGCGCTTTCGTGGTGTCCAGATCGTCGGCGAGGTACCGGCGAACCCGCTGCACGACATCGGTCGCATCCGGCGCGCCGGGCAGCGCGACCGCCGCACGCCAACGACCCAGCCGCTCGATCGCCTCGGCCAGCACCGCGTCGCTCCAGTACCGGTCGGCACGGTAGTGACCGGCGAACAACCCGAGCCGGATCGCTGCGGGGTCGACGCCCTCGGCGCGCAGCCGCGAGACCAGCACCAGGTTCCCGCGGCTCTTGCTCATCTTGTGGCCGTCCCAGCCGATCATGCCGGCGTGCACGTAGTGACGCGCGAATCTGCGCTCGCCGGTGACGGATTCGGCGTGCGCGGCGGAGAACTCGTGGTGCGGGAAAATCAGGTCGCTGCCGCCGCCCTGAATATCGAGATCGGTGCCGATGCGGCTCAGGGCGATGGCCGCACATTCGACGTGCCATCCCGGGCGGCCCGGCCCGAACGGCGACGGCCAACTCGGCTCCCCCGGCCGTTGCGCCTGCCACAGCAGCGCGTCGAGTTCGTCGCCCTTCCCCGGTCGCTCCGGGTCGCCGCCGCGTTCGGCGAACAACCGGGCCATGGTGTCGCGGTCGTAGCCGGACTCGTAACCGAACTGTGCGGTGGCGTCGGCGCGGAAGTACACGTCGGGATACTCGGCGTCGTCGACGATGTAGGCGGCACCCGAGGCCAACAGCTTCTCCACCACCTCGATGACCTCGGCGATGGCCTCGGTGGCCGCGACGTAGTCGTGCGGCGGCAGCACCCGCAGCGCGGCCATGTCCTCGCTGAACAGCCGGGTCTCGCGGTCGGCGAGTTCGCGCCAGTCGATGCCGTCGCGCTGCGCGCGTTCGAACAGCGGGTCGTCGACGTCGGTGATGTTCTGCACGTAGTGCACCCGATGTCCGGCGTCCAGCCAGATGCGGTGCACGAGGTCGAAGGCGAGGTAGGTGGCCGCGTGGCCGAGGTGGGTCGCGTCGTAGGGCGTGATGCCGCAGACGTACATCGTGGCCGTTTCGCCAGCACTGACGGGACGAACCTGCCGGTCGGCGCTGTCGTAGAGACGCAGCTGCGGTCCCCGGCCCGGCAGCGCCGGGACGACGGGAGCCGGCCACGAATTCATAGTCTCGACTCTAGGCATCGATCTGACTGACATCGCGGGCGGCCGTTTCATTCCCGGTCAGTCCCTCCAGCGGCTCCGATACGCCGAAAGGATCTCCTTGAGCAGCGCCTCGCTGAGCTCGGGCCGGCACATCAGCAGGTCGGGCAGATAGGGGTCGCGCCGGTTGTAGACCAGCTCCGAGCCGTCGATGCGCGACGCGTGCAGACCCGCGGCCTGCACCACACCGGCGGGCGCGGCCGAATCCCACTCCCACTGTCCGCCGGCGTGCAGGTAGGCGTCGACGTCACCGCGCACCACCGCCATCGCCTTGGCGCCCGCGGACCCGATGCGCACCAGCTGGATGTCCATCCGGTCGCGCAACCACCACAGCACCGGCGGCGGCCGGTTGGAGCTGGCCGTGATCAGGATGGGGCCGTCGGCGCGGGGCGGCGGCGGGATGACGGTGTCGGTGCGGTAGACCTCGTTGCGCGCGGGTAGCGCGACCGCGGCGTCGGTGATGCGCCCGTTCGGCCCGCCGTCGCGTCGCCACAGCGCGATGTGCACCGCCCAGTCCGTGCGCCGCGGCATCGAGTACTCGTGGGTGCCGTCGACCGGGTCGACGATCCACACCCGGTCGGCGTCGACGCGCGACAGATCGTCGACCGCTTCTTCGGAGAGCACCTTGTCGTCGGGCCGCTCAGCGCGAAGCCGCTCGAGGATCAGCCGGTTGGCCAGCTTGTCGCCGGTGTCGCCGAGGTCGTACGGGTCGTAGAAACCCACTTCCTCGCGGACCTTCAGCAGCATCTCGCCCGCCTCGGCGGCCACCTCGGCGGCCAACGCCGCATCAGTCAGGGTCATCGCTCAGAACGCCGGCCACGGGATCGGGCGATGCCGATCGGGTGTGGGCATCACCGGATCGGTCAGCAGCGCAACGGTTCTGGAGAGCAACGCGGCGATCTCGCGCTCGGTGATGAGGGCGCACAGTTCGTCGCCTAACCCGTTGCGCAGCTGATCGCGCAGCGCCGCCACCGATTCCAGCGTCTGATCGTCGACGGGTTTACCGGCCCAACCCCACAGCACGGTGCGCAGCTTGTCCTGGCTATGCAGGGTCACCCCGTGGTCGACGCCGTACACCCGACCGTCAACGCCGGACAGGATGTGTCCGCCCTTGCGGTCGGCGTTGTTGACCAGTACGTCGAACACCGCCATCCGACGCAACCGGTCGTCGTCGGCGTGTACCAGGGTGACCTCGTCGCCCGCGTAGTCGTAGGCCTGCAGGATCGGCAGAAAGCCCGGCGGAATGCGGCCCGCGGGAAGCAGATCCACCAGATCCGGCCCGTCCGGTCGTTCGTCGTCGACCTCATCGCCCGGCTGGTCCACCCACAGCTGCACCATGCCCATACCCGCCGGCCCCTCACGAATAATGGTGTAGGGCACGACATTCCATCCCAACGCGGCCGACACCAGATAGGCCCCGCGCTCACGACCGGCCAGCGTGCCGTCGGGGAAGTCCCACAGCGGCGCCTCGCCCGCCACCGGCTTGTAGACGCAATGGACTTGGTGCTGCCCGAGATTCGCCTCGCACAAGAAGGTCGCGTTGCTGGCCGATCGGATGCGCCCGATGACGGTCAGTTCACCGCGCCGCAACACCTCTTCGCGGACCGCATCGGCCCCGCCGTCAGATGTCGACGTCATCGTCGGACTCGGCGAAGGCGCCGCGCCGATAGCCGTTGGTGCGCACGCAGATGTGGCCTTCGGGGTCCAGCGGTTCGTCACAGAGAGGACAGGGCGGGCGGCCTGCCGAGATCACCCGGTTGGAGCGCGTCGCGAACTCGCGCGCGGATTCCGGTGTGAGGAACACACGGACCGCGTCGGGGCCCTCCTCTGCGTCGTCGAGCACCACCGACGCGTCGAATTCGGTTTCCGACACCGCCAGCAGTTCGACGACGACCGTCTGGGCTTCGGAGTCCCAGCCCAGTCCCATCGTGCCCACGCGGAACTCCGCGTCGACCGGAGTGATCAGCGGGCTGAGATCCTCGACCTCACCGGTGTCGGGCGGAATCGGCGTTCCGAACCGGCGATTGATCTCGAGCAGCAGTGCGGCAATCCGTTCGGCGAGCACGGCGACCTGCTGCTTCTCCAGAACCACCGACACGACGCGCTTGTCGTGGACGGCCTGCAAGTAGAACGTGCGATTGCCGGGTTGGCCGACGGTCCCGGCCACGAATCGGTCGGGTGTGCGGAAGACGTGGATTGCGCGGGCCATGGCACTTCCCAAAATACCGGTTGGGGCTCGTCAGCCGTAATTGCGACTAGCCGGTGGACCCGCCGACGACGGCATCCTCCGGCGGCACCTCGCCGTCTTCCGCGTCGCTTTTCGCGGGTTTGGGCGCCAGCCCCGACGTGAGTTGGTCACCAGTGTGGTTGACGTGGATCACGAACGGCCGCACCGCCGTGTAACGGATCACGCTCATCGACGCCGGGTCGGCGGTGATCCGTTGAAAGCTGTCGAGATGGGTGCCGAGCGCGTCGGCGACGATGGCTTTGATCACATCGCCGTGAGTGCAGGCGACCCACAGCACGTCGCCCTCGTGCTCCTCGGCGAGTCGACGGTCGTGCTCGCGGATCGCGGCCACCGCGCGGGCCTGCACGTGGGCCAGTCCCTCCCCGTCGGGGAACACCGCGGCGCTGGGCTGCTGCTGCACCACCGCCCACAACGGCTCGGAGACCAAGTCAGCGATCTTGCGCCCGGTCCAGGCCCCGTAGTCGACCTCCGAGATCCGGTCGTCGACGATCGGCGTCAGGCCCAGCGCTGCGGCCAGCGGTTCCACGGTTCGTTCGCAGCGCAACAGCGGCGAGCGCACGATCGCGCGGATCGGCAGCGAACCGATGCGGGTTGTAACCGCATGCGCCTGTTCGCGCCCCTTGTCGTCGAGGTCGACGCCCTCGGACCGGCCCGCCAGCGTGTGCGCGGTGTTGGACGTCGAGCGGCCGTGCCGCAACAGGATCACCGTCATGTCGCTGCCACCACACCCGTCCCCAACAAGATCAGCACCACGGTGCCCAGCATGACGCGATACCCGACGAACCAGTACATGCTGTGCCTGACCAGGAACCGCAGGAACCAGGCCACTGCGGCGAAACCGACCACGAACGCGATCACCGTGGCCACCAGCAACTGCGGGCCGGTCGCGCTCATCCCCTCTCCGACGGGATGGAACGCGTCGGGAAGCGAGAACAACCCGGAGGCGAACACCGCGGGGATGGCCAGAAGAAAACCGAACCGGGCCGCCAGCTCGCGGTTGAGACCGAGGAAGAGCCCGGCGCTGATCGTCGCGCCGGAACGGGACACACCGGGCAGCAGAGCCAGGCACTGCGCGAAGCCCACGATGATGCTGTCCTTCCACGTCAGCTGTTCGACGGTGCGCGCCTGGCGGCCGAAGTACTCGGCGGCGGCGATGACGGCCGAGAACACGATCAGCGCGATCGCGATCGCCCACAGATTGCGTGCGCCGGTGCGGATCTGGTCCTTGAACAGCAGCCCGAGGACGGCGATGGGGATGGTCCCGACGATCACATACCAACCCAACCAGTAGTCGGCGTTGCGGTGCGCGGTGACGAACAAGCCGTTGAACCAGGCCTTGACGATGCGCCCGATGTCCTTGGCGAAGTAGAGCAGGACAGCGAACTCGGTGCCCAACTGGGTGACGGCGGTGAACGACGCCCCGGCGTCGTCGGCGAAGAACACGCGCGACGTGATCGCCAGGTGCCCTGAGGAGCTGACGGGCAGGAACTCGGTCAGCCCCTGCACAATCGCGAGGACGACGACCTGCACCCACGACATCGCCGGCACGTCCGTCACGACGACGACCGTACCGTGGGCGGGTGTTAGCGACCGGTCCGCGCCACCGGCTCTGCGGACGCGACGAGATCACGCACCGCCGCGCCCACGCTGCGTCGGTCGGTGAGGTCGATGTCGGTCAGCTTGCGGCTGGACACCGCGACCACGTCCTCCTCGTGCGGGACCGGTCCCGCCAACCGCGGGCGGTAGATCTCGACCACCAGCATCTGGCGCTCGACATGGAACGAGAAGCTGCGGCCGTCGCCCACCTGGCCGAAGCCGCTGGCATACAGGCCGGTGGTCATGTCCTCGATGACAAACTCACCGGCGCCGGTCGCACGGTCCGTGGCGAGGGTCATGATCGCACCATACCGTTGACGCGGCCGCTAATTGGGAGGGCACGGCGAGCGGACGAAAGCCGACGCGCAGTTGTCTGCCTAGACTGGCCGTTCAGTCGCTTAACCGTACGCACGACCGAGAGCTACCCCTTGGCGCCCGTGGTAAACACATCGAATCAGCCGATTCGCCGGATCGTGGCGGCGCTGGCTATCGTGCCGGCATTTGTGCTGGTCGGCGGCTGCTCATCGGAAAGCACCGACGCTCCCGCCACCATCGCTCCCGCGCAAGCCGCGGTGTCCCCACCGGTGGCCAGCCGGCCCGACGGCGTCGTGTGGCCGCTGGGTGCCGATGCGCAGGCGGCGATCGTCGACGCGGAAAGCGGCTCACTGGTGGTGCTGGCGCCCGATCCGGCGGACCGATCGCAGGTCACGGTGTATTCCACCGGCGGCGAGGACGCGGCGACGGTGTCGTTGTCCAGTCCCGCAACGGCGATGACGGGTGACGGCGACGGCCAGGTCTACGCGGCGACGCGCGGCGGCTACCACCGGATCGACGTCGCCGGTCGCACCGCGACCAAGGTCGAGGTCGAGGGCCTGCCCGACACCGACTTCACCGCGATCGCGCGGCGCGCGGACGGCCGACTGGTGCTCGGGAGCGCCGACGGCGCCGTCTACACGTTGGGCTCAGATACCGCCGTAGCCGCTACGCTGAAGATCTTTGCCCGTGTCGATGTGCTTGTCACACAAGGGAATACGGCCGTGGTACTGGATCGCGCCCAGACGTCGGTGACGGCGCTCACCGAGAACGGCGAGGAGCAGGCGCAGGCGCTGCGGGCGGGCGAGGGTGCGACGACGATGGTCGCCGACCCGGCCGGTCGGGTGCTGGTGGCCGACACCCGCGGCGAGGGACTCCTGGTCTTCGGCACCGATCCGCTGATCCTGCGTCAGCGGTACCCGGTGCGCGACGCCCCCTACGGCCTTGCCGGGTCGTCGACGTTGGCCTGGGTGTCGCAGACTGCAGCGAACGAGGTCGTTGGCTACGATCTGGCCACCGGCATTCCCGTCGAGAAGGTGCGATATCGAACCGTGCAGCAACCGAACTCCCTGGCATTCGACGAATCCTCTGGCACGCTGTATGTGGTGTCCGGATCGGGAGCGGGTGTGCAGGTGATCGTCGACGCGGCGAGAGCGCACGCATGAGCGCACTTCACCGCGGACGGATGCCGGCGGCCTGGGAGGACGCCGTCAAATCAGACCTCTCAGACGACTACGAATGGATTCCGCTGCGGTTGCCGCCGGACGTCACGCGAGTCAGCGCCTCGACCCGGTTGTCGATCGAAGCCGAATACCGCGGTTGGGAACTCACCCGCGTCAGGCTCTACACCGACGGTTCACGACGGGTGTTGCTGCGCCGCAAGAAGACCGCAGCGAGCCGGATGGATACCCCAGGGCAGCCCGCACAGTGAAACGATGATGTACGGCGCGCTGCGGCGGGCGCTGTTTCTCGTTGCGCCCGAACGGATTCACACGTGGGTGTTCGCGGTGCTGCGGGCCGTCACCTATCCCCCGTGGACCAGACGCGCGTTGAGGCGGTGGTTGGGACCCCGCGATCCGATACTGGCCAGCACGGTGTTCGGCGTCCGGTTCCCCGGACCGCTGGGCCTGGCCGCCGGGTTCGACAAGAACGGCAGCGGACTGCACACGTGGGGCGCACTCGGCTTCGGGTACGCCGAGGTGGGCACCGTGACCGCCCAAGCCCAGCCCGGCAATCCGAAACCGCGGATGTTCCGGCTGCCCGACGACCGTGCGCTGTTGAACCGGATGGGGTTCAACAACCACGGCGCGGGTGAACTCGCGGTGAGGCTGGCCCGGCGCGTTCCGGATGTCCCGATCGGGGTGAACATCGGCAAGACGAAGATCACGCCGCCGGAGGAGGCGGTGCAGGATTACGCGTCGTCGGCGCGCCTGCTGGGACCGCTCGCCTCGTTCGTAGTGGTCAACGTCAGCTCACCGAACACGCCGGGGCTGCGCGACCTGCAGGCGGTTTCGTCGTTGCGCCCGATCCTGACCGCGGTGCTCGCGGAGACGTCGACGCCGGTGCTGGTGAAGATCGCACCGGACCTGTCCGACGAGGACGTAGACGAAATCGCCGATCTGGCAGTCGATCTCGGTCTGGCAGGCATCGTCGCCACTAATACGACGGTGTCGCGTGACGGGTTGGCCACCCCAGGCCTCGACGAACTGGGACCGGGCGGCATCTCTGGGCGGCCGGTGGCCACGCGGTCGGTCGAGGTGCTGCGCAGGCTATATCGCCGGGTCGGGGGCAGGCTGGCGCTGATCAGTGTCGGCGGCATCGAAACCGCCGACGACGCTTGGGACCGGATCATCTCCGGAGCCTCACTTCTGCAGGGCTACACCGGATTCGTGTACGGCGGCGGGCTGTGGGCCAAAGGCATCCACGATGGAATCGCCCGCCGCCTTCACGAGGGGGGCTTCGGCTCACTGGCCGAAGCGGTGGGTTCTGCGGCCTAGCTTGCGCGCTTGCGCTTGCGGATGAACTCACCCGCCTCGGCTTCGCGCTGACGCTTCTCAGCGCGCCGGTCCTTGAGGGACCGTTCAGCCTTCTTCAGGCTTCTACCGGGTTTCTTGTCAGCCATTGTCGCTCCTTAAGCAGAAGTGGCAATCACTCACCTGCGACCATACGTCAGTTCCCAGGAAAAGCCAGTGGTGCAGGTCATCCCCGTCGCGCAGGAAATCCCCGTCGTGCAGGAAATCCCCGTCGTGCGGGAAATCAGAGCGCGCAGAGCGGATTTCGCGGTTCGGCTACTTCTGTTCGTAGGTGCCGTGGATCAGCGCCCGCGCGATCGCGTGCTGAAACAGGTTGAATCCCAGGTACGCCGGGGTCGCATCCTCGGGCAGGTCCAGCTTTTCGACGTCGACCGCGTGCACGGCGACGATGTAGCGGTGTGGGCCGTGTCCGGGCGGCGGGGCGGCGCCGATGAAACGCTTGAGGCCGGCGTCGTTGCGCAGCGTGAGCGCATTGCCGGGCAGGCCGCTGCCGTCACCTACGCCCTCGGGCAGTTCGGTGACGGTGGCGGGCAGGTTGGCCACCGCCCAGTGCCAGAAGCCCGACGCGGTCGGGGCGTCGGGGTCGTAGACCGTGACCGCGAAGCTGCGGGTCTCCTCAGGAAAGCCCGACCACGTCAGGTGCGGCGAGACGTCGTTGCCGCCGGCGCCCATGATGCCGCTGACCTGGTCGTTGCCCAGCGCGTCGCCGTCATTGAAGGTGTCCGAGGACACCGTGAACGCGGGCAACTCGGGGAGGAACTCGTAGGGGTTGTAGTCAAACGCCATGACTCGTCCTTTCGTCGATCAGCAGTGCAACAGGAAGTGCTCGAGGACCTGGGTACCGAACTTCAACGCGTCAACGGGTACCCGTTCGTCGACGCCGTGGAACAACGCGGTGAAGTCGAGGTCGGGCGGCAACTGCAGCGGAGCGAACCCGAAGCATCGAATCCCTAACTGCGCAAACGCTTTTGCGTCCGTCCCGCCGGAAAGCATGTACGGCACGATGCGGGCGTCGGGGTCCACGGACAGGATCGCTCCGTTCATCGCGTCGACCAGGTCGCCGTCGAAGGTGGTCTCGTAGGACGGCAGTTCGGTGACCCACTCGCGGGTGACGTTCGGGCCGATCAGCTCGTCGACCTCGCGTTCGAAGGCCGCCTGGCGCCCCGGCAGGATCCGGCAGTCCACGACCGCTTCGGCCGAGGCCGGGATGACGTTGGCCTTGTACCCGGCCTTGAGCATGGTCGGATTGGCGGTATCGCGCAGGGTGGCGCCGACCACGCGAGCGATCGGGCCCAGCTTGGCGATCGCGCCGGCCAGATCGGGCGAGTCGACGTCGAACGAATAGCCGGTCTCCTCGGTGACCGCCTGCAGGAACTGGCTGACGGCGTCGGTCATCACCAGCGGGAACTCGTGGCGGCCGAGCTTGGCCACCGCCTCGGCCACCGCGGTCACCGAGTTGCTGTCGTGGATCATCGAGCCGTGGCCGGCGTGGCTCCGTGCGGTCAGCTTCATCCAATTCATCGACTTCTCGGCCGTCTCGACCAGGTAGAGGCGCCGCTCGCCGCCGTCCTTGCGTGGCACGGTCAACGAGAAGCCGCCGACCTCGCCGACCGCCTCGGTGACCCCGGCGAACAGGTCGGGCCGGTTCTTGACCAGCCAGTGCGAGCCGAACTTACCGCCGGCCTCCTCGTCGGACAGGAACGCGAAGATCAGGTCGCGCGGCGGGGTGATGCCCGCGCGCTTGAAGTGCCGCGCGATCGCGATCATCATGCCGCACATGTCCTTCATGTCGACCGCGCCGCGTCCCCACACGTAGTCGTTCTCGACCGCGCCGGAGAATGGGTGCACGCTCCAGTCGGACGCCTCGGCGGGCACCACGTCGAGGTGGCCGTGCAGCAGCAGCGCCCCGCGCGAGCTGTCGGCGCCCTCGAGCCGGGCGAACACGTTGCCTCTGCCCGGCGCGCCGGCCTCCACGTATTCGGTCGCATAGCCGACCTCTTCGAGCTGTTCGGCGACCCAGCGCGCGCATTCGGCCTCACCCATGGTGGTGGCCGGATCGCCGGTGTTGGACGTGTCGAACCGGATGAGCGCGCTGACGAGGTCGACGACCTCCGCTTCGGCGTTGACGGGACCAGTCACAGTCACCATTCGTACCATTGACCTGGCGGCTGGGTTTGGGTCACGCCTCGGTGATCCGATAGCCTTAGCTGCCCACAACGAGTCCGAGTGGCGGAATGGCAGACGCGCTAGCTTGAGGTGCTAGTGCCCTATTAACGGGCGTGGGGGTTCAAGTCCCCCCTCGGACACATCCGGCGACACGACTCAGGTCGGCAGTCGCCGTGACTCGCCGAAGATGCGGGTCGTAGTCGAGACGCAGGCCCAAGCTTGCGTACACCTCGGCGCGCTCAGCTCCGGTTGCCGCGCCGAGGATGACCGACAGTCCGCCTAACTCCTTAACTAACTCACTGATCTCGGCGGCACACATGGCGCGGGGCCGCGCCACTCGCTCAACGCGTGCCCTCAGCTCGTCGCGCTCGGCGGTACGTTGACGCAACGCAGCAGTTAGATCCTCAACGGCCACGCCAGACTCCACGGCGGTGATCAAGGCAGCCACTTTGGCATTCGCCTCGCTCAGCTGGCGCTGCAAGGCGGCGTAGCCAGGTCCGGCCGCCGGGTCCACGTCTTGCCCGCGTGCGAGGTCTTCTGGATCGGCCAGAGTGGCGATCCATTCGTCGAGTCGCGCTGTCACTGCGTCTTCGCGGAGATAGACGGTGCGCGGATGATCACTCAGGTCCACAGGTACAGAACGTGACTTGCCGAACTCACAACGGTAGAGGATCCGCGTTGTTTGCTTCCCCGGCCGGGCGGCGCCCTGCATGCGGCGTCCACATGCGGCACAGAACAGCAGCCCGCGCAGCGCATATGGCACCGTCGATTCTCTGCTACACACAAGACCCGGACCCCGCCGCGCCTGCATCCGAAGTCGGACAGCCCGCGCCAGCTCGTCAGTGATCAGCGCTTCGTGCGTTCGCCGGTCAGGTGCGATCCAGTCGACCTCGTCACGCCACCGCATGCGAGTCTCGTACCCGGCAGCGACATCGTCGGGGTTGACCAAGACCTCGTATTTCTCCTGCTTGCCCCACACACGAATACCGCGGTACGCCGGGTTGTCGAGGATTGCGCGGATCGCCGAATGGGACCATCCGCGCGGATCACGGTGCCGGTTCCGCTCCGGGTCATATTGGCTTGGTGATGGCACTCCATCGTCGGTGAGCTGCTGTGCGATGAAGCGCAAGCCAGCACCATCGGCGTACATGCGGTAGATCCGCTCGACGACCGAACATGTCGCGGGGTCGGGTTCGAGACGATGGAGCCGCTGCCCAAGACTTGCCTTGGCAGGGTTGGGATGCGGGCCGGCATCGACGAGTCGATACCCGTACGGTGGGCGACCGCCGAGGTATCTGGTTGTGTCCTGCGCGAGTGCCGACATCGCGGTACGGACGCGCATCTGGATTCGTGCGCGTTCTCCCTTGCTCATACCGCCGAAGAGCGTCATCACGAGGTCGTGTGCCTCGGATCCGGGATCAACCGCTCCGCCGACTTCAGGCACCCATAGGCCAACCCCGTAGTGCGTGAGCACCGGGAAAGTGAGCGCAAATTGCGGTCCGTAGAACGCGCGAGCAGGTTCCCCGATCACCACGGCATCGAAGCCACGGTCACGAGAAGTGACATCTGCAAGCAGACGTGAAGCCTCCGGTCTGCGTTTCCAGGGAAGCGAACGGCTTTGACCTATATCGAAGTAGTCGACAGCGAGGACTCCGCCATGCGGAGTGATCAGATCGATGGCACGACGTTTCTGCCAGCTGCGGCTCGCCTCGGGATCTTGAGCGTCCTCGGTACTCACTCGGCCATAGAAAGCGAACCTGAGGCTCATGCCACTTCCCTTCGTGATCCGCGGGTCCGGTCCCGCACAGCCAGTATGACGTTTACCAGCGCGCGGTTGGCCTCGCGCGGAAGCCGATTCCGGTTCGGCAGGTCAATTTGAACACCTCCCTCTGACATGCTCGGTGCATTAATTCGAGCGTCACATTCGGAGCGAGCATGTGGGGTTGGGCATCGTTCAGCCATCGCTTGCCCCTGGTGGATCCCAATGCTGGCTGCGTGTGTGGCGACGGGCTTCCACTAGTCCGATGCGGCGGATGTGAATACGTTGGAGGGCCGCGGAATAGACGAGACTGCGATCGCCGAGGCTGCCGGGGCCGGCACGGTCAAACTCCCACGCCACCAGATCATCGCCACCGGCGAAGTCACAGTCGGGATCGTATTGGTATGCAGTGCTTTTCGAGCTTTCCTGACGCGTCCAAATGGCGCGCTGTTCGCGCAGCACGGTCATGGTAGTCGAATAACGGCGGGATTTGCTGGTGATGTGGCCGCGGAATCCGAGGGTGTGCAACCACCGCCCGATGCCGGACAGTCCTTTGTCCGCGAGATCGCTGATGGTGGTCAGGATGGTCCGCACATGCTCGGACACGTCCAGGTCGGGTATGGCTTCCGTAGATAGGCGGCGTGCGCTGATTCCGAGGGCTGCCAAGGATTTGGTGACATACTTGGCGAGATAGCGCGCCACCAGCCGGCTAGACATGGACCGGCTTGAGCCTGAATTGTGCTCATTTGGCGGCGGATCCACCGATGCGGTTAGCGGTTGGGTGTCGATCTGTGTGCCGAACCGTATCGTCTGCCCACCGCCATCGGCTGTCGGGTCGTTGACGGTGAGTGTGACGGTGCGGATGGCGTACTGGATGACCTTAGCGAGTTCGACTGCACCGATAGGTGATTCCCACCCGGGGCGGTCAAGGTCGTCGTGGGGATCCAGGCGGATCAGTGCGTGGATGTGTGGGATAGCGCGGGCTTGCAGTTCGACGATCTTGATGAAGCTCACTCGCACCGTATCCGGGTCAACTCCGGCGGCTTTCAGGCTTTTGCGTAGGGCGCGCCGCAGGGTGATGGTGAAGCGTCGCCACAGTTCGGGCAGGTGCCACGTGAACAGCACATGCCCGGCATAGTCGTAGCACTCCGGACACAGCGGCTGGCCGACCCGCTCGTCGCCATGATCATGGGACATGCTGCACCACAATTGTTTTCCATGCGGGCAGCGTCGGTAGCCGCCGACCCGGTGCTGGTCGCGGCACACCTGCGCTGCCTTCTCCCGTGACTTCGTGGCGGTGTGGACGGCCCCGAAGCTCGGTGCGGTGAGAGTGACAAACACTTGCGGATGATCGGCCACCGTGGTGGGCATGCCGTGGTGACCGCCAGCGGCACCGGCGTGCACGAGTTGCCAGGTGTCGCGGGCGTAGAGATCCGAGCAGGAGGGGCAGATGTGGGCGCGACGGTTGTTGCAGCGCGTCCATACCACCCGCTGACGCCCGTACTCATCGGCACCGATCAGCTGGATGGGGTGGGCGCAGAATCCGACGGATTCTGCTCGTCGCCACCAGGATTCGTATCCCATCGAGGCGGCGCGCCGCACCATCTGCTCGACCACCCGGGCGGTGTCAGCTGTATCCGGAACACCCGGTAGGACAAGCTGCGCCGATGTCGTGGAGCTATTCACCGCTGCCCTCACTCGCGGTGTGGCCGGTATCGGTGTTGTGTGGCTGGTGGGGCTTGTTCGGTCGCCTCGCGGTTCGGCGGAACCGGCTGGCCAGGGCGGTAATGTCGTGGTCGGTGACGTGAAAGGCCCGCACCCGCTGGGCGTGGGCGGTGCCGTCAACCATCATGTAGCCCACCCCGGGGGTGGTGTCGGGGATGCGGTCGCATTCTGCCCCGGCATCGCGCGCCCCTTGGCCGAGGACCATGGTGGTTTGGGTGGCTTCGGTCAGCCGCAACCCGATCCGCACCGTGAACAGCTGCCGTACCGGCAGGGTGTCTTTGGCCGGGTCTTGGACCGCGGCGACCACGCTGATGCCGACTGCGCGGCCTTGGGAGAGCAGCAGGCCCAGGAGTTGTTCGACTTCGGTGCGGACCTTGCGGTCGGTCACGTATGCGGTCAGTGCGGCGATCTCATCGATCACCGCAACGAACAACGGCTCCGACGTCGTGGGGGTGTGTAGGCGGGTGTGGCCGCGCAGACGATTCGCCCGGGCGTGCATCACCGTGACGAGCTGGCGTAGCAACTCCAGGGTGGTGTCGGTGGCGTCGTGGGTGAACACGGTGAACAGGGGTGCTCCGGCACCGAGTTCCATGCCGCCTTTGGGGTCGATGACACACAACCGGACCAGCCCGGTCTTCACCGCGGGGGCAATGCCGGCGATCAACGACCACAGCACTGAGCCTTTGCCTGCGCCGGTTGCCCCGGCGATCAGCACGTGGTGACCGAGCAGCGGCACCTGCCACCAATGTCGCGTTTCGGTGATCCCGACCCGCACCGACACCAGATCGACCGGGGTGGCCGGGGTTGGCATGGGCAGGGCGATCGGTTCAGCCAGCACGTCTGCGCGCATTAACGTGATGCGCAGTTCGCCGGGCGAGATGGCGGTGATGCTGATGCGGCCGGCGCGCCACGCGGCGGCCAGCGCGTCGGACTGTTTATGCCAATCTGCCACGGACTGGCCGGTGACGATCCGCACCACGAGCACATCGGTGGTTTTACCGATCGTCACCGTGCGCAGGGTGGGAGTGAGAGTGCGTCCGCCGAGGGTGGCGGTCAGGCCGTGCAAGGTGCAGGTCGATTCCCAGGTGCGGGTGTAGCGCGACCACGTGAGCCAGCGCCGCCGTACCGGTTCGGTCACCCAGGCGCGAAATGACCCCGGTTGGAGCCAGGCCCAGCCCGCATACCCGGCACTGCACACGATCGCGCAGATCAGGCCCACGCGTGGGCCGTGGCTGATAGCAAGGACGAGGCTGGCGATGATGGGCACGCTGATCGCCGGGAACAGCACCGCCCACCACAGCACATACCCGGATGCGGTGAACAGCGACATGACCAGTTCTCCGAACCAGTCGTCATCGCCTGATCCACTGTTGGTGGTGTTCTTCTTGTTCGATGTCATGAGAGATGCCCTCCGTGAGCGTGTGGTCAACAGCAATGCCCGGGGTGTCGGGGTGGCGGGGTGCGATGATCTGCTCACCGCACCCCACACCCGCTTGGGGGTTGTTACTTCTGCGGGCGTGTCTGCTCACTCGGCGCAGCACCACTGGCGGTGGCGGCGGTGAGGGCATCAGCACGGAACGCCACCCCGCTGCGATCACCTTGGGCCCACGGGATGGCCACCAGACCAACTACCGAAACAGGCTGCGTGACTGTCACTTTGGGGTCTCCTGCCACAGTGACAATGAGCACTTCGCCGCCGGAGTCATCCAGCGCGAGGACCTGGGTGGCGTACATCGGCATCCCGGTGGCGGTGTCGACTTTCGGGGCGCCGGTTTCGAAGTTCAGCCGTGGCTCAGGAGCGCGGGTGACGATAAAACGAGTCCCAGACGTATCGATTCTCAAACGCATTGTCCTACTGGTCCTTTCGTGAGCTGTTGACGCCGGTCCGGCGCTGGACTCAGTTCACGTGGACATCACGGACGTTGCGAGAGACATATGCCGACATTTCCGACACATCCACGGGCATTTCGGACACGGCCCGGACATACCCACGGACATCACACCGGCACTATCGCCGCCGGGTGGCGGCAGTCGCATGGCAAACTAGACACCACGCGCTGAGGGATGGATACGGACGACACGGGAAGATGTGCGCTGGCACGATGGACGAGCAGGACGGCACCGAGGCCGCCATCACTCCCAACGATCGCCTCGTGCAGCGGCTACACGCCAAAGGTCTGTCCTCGCAGCGGTTCGCCACCGCGGTGGGTGTCGATATCAAGTCGGTGCGACGCTGGCTGGCCGATAGCGACTACAGAATTCGCGAACACAACGCCCACAGAGCCAGCGAGGTGCTCGACTGCACCCCGCATGACCTGTGGCCCAACCAGTACCCACCCTCCACCGCGAGCGCAGTGGCAACAGCGTCTGCGGGTGGGCCGTTCACCGCGACCCTGTATGCCAGCCGCACCCAGCTACCCATCACCATGTGGCAGCAGCATTTCGCCGACGCCACCACCGGCATCGACATCCTCGTCCTGGCGGCCACGTTCCTGTTCGACACCCTCGACGGATTCCTCGACACCCTGCTCGCCGCCGCCGCCCGCGGTGTGACGGTGCGGTTTCTCGTCGGGGACCCCGACACCCCCACCACGATCCTGCGCGGCGAGGAGGAAGGGATCGGCGAGGCCGTCATCGCCCGCTGCCGCACGTCCGTGGAACTGCTCGCCCCTCACGCCGGCACCCCGGGGCTGGACATCCGCACCCACGACACCGCGCTCTACACGTCGATCTTTCGGGTCGATGACGCCATGATCGTCAACTTCCACATCTACGGCTCAGCCGGGCGCAACAACCCTGTGCTGGTTCTGTCACGTCACCACGAGCCACGGCTCTGGGCCACCCTTGAAGACGCTTTCACCCAGGTCTGGGACCATGCCAGACCGCTGACCTCGAAAGGCTGACCCCGATGCGCACCGACTACTACAACGACCCCAACGCCCCGGCGCCCAACAGTGTCGTTCCGTCGGCCTCGGCCATCGTCACCGACGAACACGGTCGCATTCTGCTGATCAAACGCCGCGACAACACCCTGTGGGCGCTACCGGGCGGCGGCCACGACATCGGCGAAACTATCGCCGACACCGCCGTGCGGGAAGTCAAAGAGGAAACCGGGCTTGACGTCAAAGTCACGGGTCTGGTCGGTGTCTACACCAATCCCCGCCACGTGGTCGCGTTCACCGATGGCGAAGTCCGCCAGCAATTCTCGCTCCTGTTCACCACCACGGTGCTCGGCGGCACCCTTGCCATCGACCACGAAAGCACGGACATCGCCTGGACTGCACCCGACGAGATCCCTAACCTGGATATGCATCCGTCGATGAGGCTGCGCATCGAGCACTACCTGCAACACCGCGACGGCCCCTACCTCGGCTAACCGGCTGGGTTTATAGCCAGTCGCGTACTCGCCGGACGGCCGCCAACAATTCGTCGCGGCCCGCGTCGACCGCCCGGTGCACCGGGTCCTCGGATCCATAACGCGACAGCACGTCGCGTAACCGATCGCGCGGTGATATCGGCGCCCCGTCAGGTCCGGTCGTCAGATCGCAAAAAGTCAGCACATCAAGGAAATCGCTGGGCGGATCACTGAACGCGGATAAGCCTGACAAGCCCCGCTCGGCAGCCTCCGCGTGCGCTCCGGTATGAAAGGCCACCAAGGAGGCGGCCAGCTCCCCGAAGCCGGCCGCTCGCACGTACTCCGCTCCATCGAGCGGATGAAACCCGGTCCGGCGCAACGACGATGCGTAACCGATATCGTGCAGCCACGCCGCTGCGACCAGACAGTCCGCTGTCTGGGGATCGAAACGCCGACTCAACCGCTCGGCAGTCGCCGCGACGCCCCGGACATGCGCCAACCGCCGCGGCTGCTCAGCCAGCCGCGTCTCGGTCTCGCGCCGTGCACGCTGCGTCAGAACCCCGCTCACAGCCGCCAGCTTACGAGCCACAGCACCATGACGCAGCCCCCTCGCAGCTTATGACGTAGATCCTGGAGGCCAGGATCTGCGAGGAACGGCGGCTACCTGCAGGCTTCGCTACGCTCGCTCTGCTCCCGTACGCTGGCGCTCCCGTCCGCGCCGCTCCCTGCGCTTCGCCCTCCGTCCGCCGCCACGCACACATGCACCCACGACCGGCGCCGGAACTAAGTCGCAGGCCACCACAGCTCTGGCATCACGACGAAGCGCAGCTGCCCTCGCTCCTCGCCGCATCGAGACGCCGCGAGCGGCAGGCTGGACCAACAGCCGCCTGACCGTCGTTGACCTGCGATGTGAGAACTTTCTTTACTGGTATCAAGAACTAGAGTCCGATACGTTTGGCAATGATCTCATTCATGATTTCGTTGGTGCCGCCGCCTATTCCGAGAATCCGGCAGTCTCGGTAGTGTCTCTCGATCTCAGACTCACGCATGTAGCCCATCCCACCAAAGATCTGAACCGCCTCATTGACCACGTAGTCGCACGCATACACAGCGGTGTTCTTGGCCATCGACACCTCGGCAACGACATCCTCCCCCGCTAGCCACCTCTGCATGACCGCACGGGTATAGGTGCACGCCACGTCGACCTGTCGAGCCATCTCCGCGAGCTTATGGCGAATGACCTGGCGCCCCGTCAAGGGTCTACCGAACGTTTCACGCTCCCGCGCCCAACTCTTGGCGAGATCGAGAGCCCGACCCGCCGTCGCGTACGCCTGGACGGCGATGCCGAGCCGTTCAGCCTGAAATTGCTGCATGATCTGCAAAAACCCGCTGTTTGCTGCCCCCACCAGGTTCTCAGCCGGTACGCGAACGTCGACGAAAGACAACTCGGCGGTGTCGCTACATCGCCATCCCATCTTGTCCAACCGGCGGGACACTTCGAATCCAGGCGAATTCTTGTCGATCACGAGCAATGAAACTCCACCGTAACCCGGTCCGCCGGTGCGTACCGCCGTAGTAACGAAGTCCGCCCGAACTCCGCTGGTGATGAACGTCTTTGCTCCGTTGACCACGTAGGTGTCGCCGTCGCGCACTGCGCGTGTGCGCAAATTCGCGACATCTGAACCTGCCCCAGGCTCGGTAACGCCCAGCGAGCCGATCATCTTTCCTGCGAGCGTCGGACGGACATATCGTTCAATCAGGGCGTCGGAGCCATTGGCGGCAATGTGGGGAAGGGCAATGCCATGGGTGAACAAGGCGGCGCAGACGCCAGTGGACCCGCCTGCGGCCAGGATGGCCTCAGTGACCAGTGCAGAGTCAATCGCATTGCCGCCGCTGCCGCCGACTTCTTCCGGGAACCCGATTCCGAGAAGCCCCACCTCGGCAGCATTGAGATGCAGGTCGCGCGGAATCTCACCCACGTGCTCCCATTCCGCTAGCTTCGGCGCGATTTCACGTTCCACGAAAGACCGCGCCATTTGGCTCAGCGCTCGTCGCTCCGGCGTGGTCCACACCTCCGGGGCGATAGCGAAACGAGCAGCCCCATCCCCGCTTGCCGTGGTCGTGCCAGCGTCCGTCATCTCAGCCTCCAGAGAATTTGATAAATGATCTATGAGGTGTCTGATGCTTGCCGTCCTCACGACGGGAAAGAAGGACGCGACGCCAACCACCCAAGCGGCCCGGCCGCATGATCTGCAGCGACGCAAGGACATGAAGACCAGCAGTGGGCATGATGCTCTTCAGAACCGGACCAGCCCTCGGATGTTTTTTCCTGAACGCATATCCTCGTAGCCCTCATTGATTTGGTCGAGGGAGTATTCGCGGGTGACCAATTCATCGAGCTTCAACAACCCAGCGGAGTACAGCTCGACCAGTCGCGGAATATCGTGCGGCGCATTGGATGAGCCATACAAAGCGCCACGAATCTGCTTCTCGTAAAGCGTCATTTCAAGCAGTGATCCTGAGATCGATGAGTCGTCGGGGTGCCCGATGGCCGTGACCACGACGCGCCCGCGCTTTCCGACCAAGGCCAGCGCTTCCGCGGTGTAGGAGGCCTCAGCCACATCGGTGGTGAGGATGCAGACATCAGCCAGCTTGCCCAGCGTCATATCGCTGACCAGCGACCAAGCTTCATCCATCGAGGCCGCGGTGTGCGTCGCACCGAACCCGCTCGCTTGCTCTCGCTTGAACTTCACCGGATCGACCGCCACAATCGCCAGCGCTCCCGCGATTCGCGCGCCCTGAAACGCATTCATTCCGATTCCGCCCGCTCCCACTACCACGACGGTGTCCCCGGCGCGCACCTCCCCAGTCCGCACCGCAGATCCGTAACCGGTCGTGACGCCGCAACCGATCAAGGCTGCCCGATCCAGGGGGATTCCGCCGTCAATCTTGACCACGGACGCCTGCGGCACCACTGTGTACTCGGAAAACGTCCCGAGCAAACACATCTGCCCGACGTCCTCGCCTCGTGCGTGAAAGCGATAGGTGCCGTCGATCTGCGGTCCCATCATGAGCGCCGCTCCCAACTCACAGAGATTGCCCATGCCGCGCGCGCAGTACGAGCAGCGCCCACACGAGGGAAGGAAGGTCAAGATGACAGAATCACCTTCGGACAGTTCCTCAACCCCTTCGCCGCACTCCACGACTGTGCCAGCACCCTCATGACCCCCCACTACCGGCAATGGGATCGGGAGGTCGCCGGTCACCAGATGTTCGTCGGAATGGCACAAGCCGGTGGCCGCCAGCCGCACGAGGACCTCCCCGGGACCTGGCGGATCCAAATCGACTTCTTCGACCTCCCACTTCTGCTCCAAGCCCCACAAAACAGCCGCACGTGTCTTCATGTTGAAGTCCCTTCTATCGAATTACGCTTCTCGAGTAGTTATCCCGACCGCGCACGGTGGTCGCGCGAACTGTCCTGGATGATCTCCGGGCACATCGCCCAGAGGCCCGCGCCGCTCACCCGTGCCCGGGCGCGGTACCGCACCGACATCACACATTGAGCAGGTCGTGACGCTTGTCGGCCTCAAGGATTGCCCGGTATTCCGGAAAGAGGTTCTTTGCCTGCGGTATGAGCTTGATCAGTTTGGTGACAGGACCTTTCGCTCGTACAGTTCCTTTCGCCATCGCCATGGTCAAGTTCACCTTCCCCAACCAGAACCTGTTGCCGGTATCCGCGGACATGAACAATTCGACATTCGGTGTAACGCCACTGTCCGCGCCGGTCTCTACGACCTTCTCCGGCATATCCACGGTTAGTACCGCATCCGGATCGGTGTAGTGGATCCGTAACACCACCCCGGACCCGGCAAGTCTGTTCGCAAGGTCTTCGTTCTCCAAACCTCGTCGAAAGATGCCGGCGAGGTAGCGGTAAACCTCTTCCGCATCAGCGAAGACAGCCATCGTGATTCTCCCTTCTTATGACACAATTCAAAGCGCTCAAATAAATCTGCTGGGTCGCAACCAGTTCGGCTTGCTCCGAAGCAATCAGAACTCATAGGAGTAGATCTCCTGCCTCCCTCAGCGCCTCCGCGAGTCGACGTTCGGCTGTCGGCAATTGCGCAGCCACGGACGCGGCGCCGCTCGCTCTTCGGTGCGGATCTGCACCGCGGTCATAAGCGGCGTGCGCAACCGCGGTCCACAACTCAGATGCGGTCTTTGCAGCCTCCGCTGCTTTAAACGCAGGTTCGAAACTCAACTCTTCAGCGACGCGCCGACATCCACGTGCTTGCAGATCTCGGAACAGACCGCCTCCGGTTCCGGCTTTTTCGATGAAGGCGCTCAGCGCAAACAAGGCTCCGTCGAGGGTGTCGTCGTCAAAGATCTTCGGCCACCGCTTGAGATCCTCCACAAAAGTCGATACCCCTGGTAGCCCACGCACCTGAATTTCACAATCGGAGTCCTCGGTGATCGGCGCGCTCACACACGAACCCTGCATCGCGTCCGCGGACCTACGGAAGGCCGACCGGGCAGCATTGCCGAGATCTGGTGCCGCGCCGGGCCACTCGACTACGTAGGTGGTGTGCCGCGTGGGGACGGGAAATCCCGTCGATGCCCGCGCCTTCCGTAGATTCTCGTAAGGCACGGCTTGAGGTGTATCGCGATCGTTATCGACCACGAAGGCGAGTTCCTCGTCGTCGTCGTACCCTACGATCACGACATCGTGCCGGCTCATACTCAGACGCGTTCTCAGATAGGGCAATTCGGCGATGTCAGTCCACACCATGACCGGCGTACCGGCATCGATCTGTTCGGTCACCCATTTCCACCCGAGATCGGGGTCGTCTGTCGAACGACACTCGAAGCGCGCGCCCAACCGGGTCAAGTATTCGTCTTCGAGGTCCGCGCTGCGTCCAACGAGGTAGATCGGTGGACGTAGGTGGGCCGAGCGAACATACGAGAAGTCGAGGGCCCCGCCGAGAGCAAACACGATGCCTTCGTCCGGGGTGTCATCACCCCAACGGATCCCGGCCCATTCGGTCAAATCCCGAAGAGCCCCCGATCCGCAGTGGCCGCCCATGTCGTGGCGATACGGCACCACCATCGATGCCATCAGTCCTCCTCCTCTAGATGACTAACGTGCGGGCGGCAACTCCTCTGAGTCATAGGGAACGCGAGATGATTTCCTTCATCACCTCGTTCGTGCCGGCATAGATTTTTTGCACGCGCTGATCCACCCACAACCTCGAGATGGGGTACTCGGTCATGTAGCCATATCCGCCGTGAAGCTGCATACAGTCATCGAGTACCTTCATCGCTCGCTCAGTGGTCCACCACTTCGCCATGGCGACGGTCTGCACGTCGAGTTGACCCGCAAGGTGCAGGTCGATGCAGTAGTCGAGGAACACTCGTGCGATGCGCGTTTCTGTCGCGGCTTCAGCCAGCGTGAACTTAGTGTTCTGAAAGCCAAAGACAGGCCGACCGAACGCCTCCCGCTCACGGGTGTACTTGAGCGTCTGCTCCAGGGCAAGTTCCATCGCTGCGACAGCCCCCACCGCGACGATGAGTCGCTCTTGTGGCAGCTGCGTCATCAGCTGAATGAAGCCCTGTCCCTCAGACTGGCCCAGTAGATGCGAGCGCGGAACTCTCACTTCATCGAAGAACAACTCGGAGGTGTCCTGGCCGCGCTGGCCGATTTTGTCGAGAACCTTGCCGCGCCGGAATCCCGCCCGGTCAGCCTCGACAACGATCAAAGAGATGCCCGCAGCGCCCTGGCTCGGATCTGTCTTGGCAACAACGATGATGAGGTCGGCCTGTTGGCCGTTGGTGATGAAAGTCTTGGAGCCGGTGATCACGTACTCGTCACCGTCCAGGAGGGCTTTTGTCTTGACGCTCTGCAGATCGGACCCGGTCCCCGGTTCTGTCATGGCGATCGCCCCGATCATTTCACCGGACGCCATCTTGGGAAGCCACTGCGCGCGCAGCTCTTCAGTCGCGTACTGCAGGATGTAGTGGGCGACGATTCCGCTGTGCAGTCCCGCGCCCCATGAGCTGTCACCTATGCGGGCCTGCTCTTCAAGCACGACCGCTTCGTGCGCGAAAGTGCCACCGCCTCCGCCGTATTCCTCAGGTATAGACATGCAGAGCAGGCCCAGCTCGCCTGCTCGGTTCCACAGTTCTCGGTCGACGTGGTGCTGGTCTGCAAAGCGGTTCGCATGCGGCGCCAATTCGGCCGAGAAGAACTTCGCAGCGAGGTCACGAAGCTCGAGTAATTCGGCATTCATCCAGGGAGAGATTGGTGAGGACATGATTACCTTCCGACAGTTGGAATTTCAGGGATTTGACGTTATGACGTTTCGATTTCGATGAGGTATTCGCCGGCAGAGTGGCGCGCACGGATGGCCTTTTTGTCGTACTTTCCGACGCTCGTTCTCGGAATATCGGACACGAAGCTCCATCGCTCGGGAATCCACCATTTGGCGACTTTGTCCGCAAGGAACGATCGGAGTTGGTCAATGTCAACATCGGTTCCGGGGTGGACGACGACAAGCGCCAACGGCCTTTCCTGCCATTTATCGTCCGCGACGCCGACTACCGCCGCTTCGTACACGGCAGGGTGGCCGATCAGCGTGTTTTCCAGCTCCACCGAGGAGATCCATTCGCCACCTGACTTGATGACGTCTTTCGAGCGGTCGGTCAGTGTCAGATAGCCCTCGGCCTCGATCTTGCCCACATCACCGGTACGCAGCCATCCTTCGTCGAACTTCTCCGTATCGTTGTCTCCGAAATAGGACCCGGTGATCCAGGGACCGCGCGCCTGGATCTCCCCAACTGATTGCCCGTCCCACGGCACGTCTTTCCCGTCGTCGTCCCGCAACCGGATTTCGACACCGCAGATCGGCCGGCCCTGGGATGCGCGCAGCTCCCAGCGCCGCGTCGCGTCGGCTCTGTGAGGCGGACGTGCAACGGTCGCCAACGGAGAGGTTTCGGTCATACCCCAGGCCTGCACAATGGGCACGTCGTACTTCTCTTCGAATGCCCGCATCAACGAAAGCGGAACAGCAGACCCCCCGCACGCGACCAGCCGTAACGAAGAAATGTCCCGCTCAGGGTGCGAATCCAGATATCGGTCGACATCGTTCCAGATCGTCGGCACTGCACCGGCCAAGGTCGGTCTGGTGTCTTCGATGATCGACACCAACGGTTCGGCTTGGAGATACCGGTCAGGCAGTACCAGATCCGCACCGGACATCAACGCTGCGTAAATAAGCCCCCACGCATTGGCGTGAAACATTGGGACGATGGCCAGCAGACGGTCGGCCTCGCTGACTGACAAAGCGTTAGCTGTGCAGGCGGTCAGGGAGTGAAGGTACGTCGAACGGTGGCTGTAGACGACGCCTTTGGGATCTCCGGTGGTACCGCTCGTATAACACATGGCCGCGGCGGACAGCTCGTCGAGCTCAGGCCAGTCGAATGATTCTTCTTGGCCGGCAAGCACTTCCTCGTAACGCAGAACGGTCTTCCCGCATCCCTGTAGCGGGGCAAGGTCGCCCTCTCCGGTGACGATGACGGTGTGCACCGACGCCATCGCTGGGAGCGCGCGCGCCAACAACGGGGCAACCGAAGCGTCGACTAGGACGATCTGATCGCTCGCGTGGTTGGCGATGTACGCCAGTTGCTCTGGGGCCAAACGAATGTTGAGCGTGTGCAGGACCGCGCCCATGGAGGGAATCGCACAGTAGGCCTCCAGATGTTCCTGGTTGCTCCACTGGAAGGTGGCCACGCGTTGGTCTGCCGTGACGCCAAGACTGCGCAGCGCATTGGCAAGGCGAGCCACTCGCGCCAGCACAATGCGGTAAGGCGTTCTCCGATATCCATTTCCGGTCGGAGTGACGACCTCGCTGTCACCGTGTATGGCTGCCGCATGCTGGACGATCGCCGACACCGTGAGCGGAACATTTTGCATTGTGCTTTGCATCGTGTAGTGCCCTTTCAGGCGAAGAGGTCGGGACGGCTGTTCGGCTGATCGATGAATGTGCCGTAATGCGTTCTCAGTGCTTGCAGGATGTCTGCTAGGGGTAGATCGTCGTAGGCTCCCCGGTCGCGCAGATACTCCATGTGCTGGGTGCCGTCAGCGGTGAAACCATGGAGTAGCGCGTCGCTACGGCCGTCGAACTCGATCGGCGAGACACCGAAGCGTGCGCACAGCTCGCGATTGAACGCCGGGGTGGCCTTTACCCACGCACCGTTGAGGAACATGAGACTGTAGCCGTGGTAGACGAAAACGTCGCTACCACCCATCCGCTCGCGCAATGCCTTGGTCTGGAGGTGGTTTCGGACGTCGGCGAACCCCAGCCGCGCCGGGATTCCCGCCGCTCGGCACGCTGCAGTCAAGAGCACGGCCTTCGGGACGCAGTAGGCCCGTTCTGCGGTCGCGACGGTGCTGGCGCGATACGCGTGCGGGTTGTCGGTCACCGTGTAGGGGTCGTACCAAATGGAGTCACGGACCGCGGTGAAGATGGCGATGGCCTTCTCGGTGTCGCCGCAGGCATCACGGATCGTCGATGACACGAAGTCACGTACCGAATCTTGTTGCCAGTCAAGAAACTCCGTGGGTTCGAGGTAGGGCCTGTGGTCGACGGTCATCGGCGCTTCAACTGCAACGGAAGTCCGTCCACCGGAATGGGCAGGGAGGTGTTGTCCCATCGGACGTGATAGTTCTCCGGCACCGTCCAGGTGAGCGAACGCAGCATCCTGTGCAGGATTGCTTTGACCTCGAGCGTCCCGAATTGCATGCCGATGCACTTGTGCGCTCCACCTCCGAACGGAACCCAGGCGAATCGGTGGTGTTGGTCTTCGCGCCGAGGCTCGTCGAAACGTGAGGGATCGAACCGCCCCGGATCACTCCAGATCGTTCGATCGAAGTGATTTACGGCAGGCGTTATAGCGCATAACGTGTTCGAGGGGATGTGATATCCATCGATGGCGACATCTCGAACCGTCTTGCGCATCACCAGCGGAACAGGTGCAAGCAGTCTGAGCGCTTCCTTGATCACGAGGTCGATGACCGTCATCTTCTCCAGGGCCTCGATGTCCGGCAACCCGTCACCGATGGCCGCGGCTTCCGCAGCCGCAGCCTCCTGCCACTGCGGATACTTGGCAAGGAAATAGGTGACCGCTGTGGTGGTGATCGTCGAGGTGTCGTGGGCCGCCATCATCAAGAAGATCATGTGATTCACCACATCCTCGTCGGAAAACCGCTCCCCGTCTTCGGTCGTGGCTTGACAGAGAGCAGCGAACAGATCCTCCGTTTCACCGGCTCGCGCGGCCGGCAGATGCCGGAAGAAGTAGTCCTCCAAAACGCGCCGCCCTTGCACACCAGCGCGGAATCTGGTTCCCGGAAGCGGAGCACGCACAAGGGAACTCGCCGCCCGGACCGTAGCGACGAACGCCTTGTTGACAGCATCGCTCTCGTCCTTGCCGCGGCCGCCCATGAAGACGTCGGTAGCGATGTCGAGGGTGAGTTCCTTCAACAGTGGGTAGATTCGAACCGACGGGCCCACCGGCCACGCAGGCACTGCCGAGCGAACGCATGGCGTTACCTGTTCGACGTATCCGGTCAGGCGCGGACGCGTAAACGCCTCCTGCATGATGCGCCGGTGCATCAAGTGCTCGTCGAAGCTCATGAGCATCAAACCGCGATGGAAGAAGGCGTCGATCAGGAAGGACCAGCCATCCTGAGAGAATGCCTTCGCTTCGCTCGTGAACGCCTCTCGAGTGGCGTCAGGGCCGGCGATGACCACCATCTTGGTGCCGAACGCGCCCATCCACGACACCGAACCCAGACGGTCGTAGCGCTCTCGACTGAAATCCGAGCCGAATCGGATGTAGTCGAGCGTGTGACCTACGAAGGGCAGTCCGGCATCCCCCCGGACGGCTTTCAATCCACTGCCCGCGGGTGCCGGTGCCAGTTCACGAACCGGCCAGTCCCGGCTCCATCGACGCCATCTGTCGTCGACGGCGTGAGGCGCGGGGACCATGATCACAGAGGACAACCGCTCCTTCACGTGGTGCGCAGGTGCGAGAAGGTGATTCGTCATGGTTCCTCCTGGACGCTGGGCCGCTTTGACGGCGTCCACCAGTCTTTACAAAGATGCCATTGATGTCAATATCTAGACATTATTGGCCTAGCGGTTAAGTGCGCGTCTCGTGCCCTTAGTCGGCCAGGCTCGGTTCTGCAGGGTCTCCGACCTTTAGACGCCCGACGTTTCTCAAGACGTAATCGCCGCTGTGCGGCTTCCGGGTAAGGAGTCGATAAACCAAGGTAGGCCCCGGCCAGTTCGTCGGGATTTCCCCGCTCGAGGTTCGATACCAGCTCGCACACAGCGCCCACACCGACCTCCGTAGTCGCCTTCTCAAGCGCGTGTTGTAGCGTTGCGCGCTCTCCGCCCTGACATCGATCGCATGACCCGGATGAGCAGCCACGGCTTTGATGAGCGTTGCGATGTGACGGACTTGTGACTCGATCATGTAGAGGATCGACCCCGAGCCCACATTCGTGTTGGGACCATAAAGCAGGAACAGGTTCGGGAACATGGGGACAGTGATGCCCAGATATGCGTACGCCTGGGTCTTCCAACCCTCGGCCAAGGAGACTCCGCGAGAGCCGCGCACGGACATCGGGGCGAGAAAATCGGTGGCGCGAAACCCGGTTCCGTAGATCACGACATCTGCAGGACGAAACTTTCCATCCACGGTCTTGACACCGTTGTCGCAGAGCTCTGCGATAGCCTTCGGCACCAACGACACGCGATCACTCGCGATTGCTGGATAGTAATCATTCGAGAACAGCACTCGCTTGCACCCTGGCGCGTCCGAAGGCATCAATTGCTCGCGCAAAGATGGGCTAGCAACCTGCCGATGTAGGTGGCGGCGCGCGATCGCACCGAGGACGCGTGAGAGGGGCTTCGCGTCGACTAGCGTCACAGCGAGCAACTCGAAAATTAGCCATACCGCGAAACGCTCGAGGCGCAGCGCCATCGGCAATAACTCGCTCACCCTGTCGTGAAGGACTCCATACCTGCTGTCCCACTTCGGCAAGATCCACGGAGCCGTGCGCTGATATAGCGTGACATGCTCCGCCTCCTGGGCGATGTGTGGCACGAATTGGATGGCACTAGCTCCTGTGCCGATGACGGCTACTTGCTTGCCGCGAAGCGAAACCGATCGGTCCCAACGCGCCGAATGAAAGCGCGGCCCCTGGAAGGTGTCTGCGTCGGCAATAACGGGTACGTGGGGCAAGGAGAGCTGACCCACGGCCGAGACGACGACATCGCAGGTTATTGTCTCGTTCGAGTTCGTAACCAGGGTCCAACGCCCTGGCTGGTCATCGAAGGTCATTGCGACAACTTCGGTCTGGGTACGCAGATGCGCGGCCAGTCCGCCACTCTCCACGAGTTGTTGGAGGTACTTGAGTATCTCGGGCTGCTCGGCATATCGCCGTGACCAACGAGGATTGGGCTTGTACGAGAGTGAGTACAACGCTGACGGCACGTCGCAGGCCGCTCCCGGATAGGTGTTGTCACGCCAAACACCCCCGATGTCTGCAGCCTTTTCCAGGATCGTGAAGTTCGTGAACCCGTCCTTCTTCAGCCGGTGGGCCATCGCAACCCCGGCGAAGCCGGCCCCGATGATCACGATCGACGGATCGTACGCGCGACAGGCCGTCGCGAAGTTGCTGCTCATGAGGCAGAGACGACTGACTTCACGCTGCGGCGGTCGAGGTGGTGTAGGTGTAGGAGCATTGCCTGTTCGGACACTTTCACCTGACTTCCGAGGCTTCAAGGAAGCGTCCCGCTCGATGAATCGCGTCTCGGGCTTCGGGAAGAATCCGGAACATAGCCTGGAATACATGGATCTGTCCCCGGTATACCTGGATGTCGACGTGGGATCCAGCTGATTGAAGTCGCTCGGCGAGACGGCGCGAGTCATCGATCAACATTTCTCTCCCGCCCACCTGAATGAGGATCGGCGGCATCGAGGTGAGGTCCGCGTCAAGCACGCTGAGGCGCGGATCTCCGCGATCTGCGCCACCTACGTAGAGGTCAAGAGCGCGCGCCGCTGATTGAGCGGAGGCAAAAGGATCCCGGCGGCGAAGTTCACGCGCTCTGGCAAGTTCGCACCTGAGATCCAGGACGGGAGACATCAGCAGCATCGCATCAGGGAGCGGCAATCCAACTGCACGAGCGCCCAAGGCCGTGGCCATCGTGAGCTGACCGCCCGCTGAATCGCCGGCAACCGCGACGGTGCGCTGACAAGAACCCGGGGACCCTCCGCTGGTAAGCCAGCGATACGCATTCAGCGCATCGTCCGCGGCTGCGGGATAGGGATACCGCGGGGCAAGACGATACTTCACTGCGAAGATGGGGCGCCCGCTCGCCGAGGCGAGTTCACCAAGAAGACCGCGGTGCGTCTCCGGCGAGCACATAGAATAGGCGCCGCCGTGGATGTACAGCAAAGGGTTGGCATGCGGATTAATGGCAGGCGTGGTGATCCAGTCCCCACGAACCGGGCCTCCGGCGAATACAGTGTCAACCTTGCGCACTGTGACGCCGCGCCGAGGCCGTGAGGCTACGAGCGCTGTTCGAAGCACGCGATCCATCACCGCAAGTCCGTAGGCGTTTGATGGCATCAGCTGCGCCAGTGGCCGCAGCGTGGTTCGCGAGGACATCGCGACGAGATGACTGGCAAGACTGGGCTGCCAGTCAGGGGCATCCATTCTGGTCACCGGGGACACACCTCTTCGGGCCGATTCTCGAATCGGTAGTCCGAGAGGCGAAAGGTGCGGCTCCGCCAATAGGTCTCCAGAGTCGTTGATGGACGGAGTGGAACGTCACCGTGCCTGTCGAAGTAGTAGCTGTTGGCACTGGAACAGCTCGGCTGCCAGAAAACCTGTCTGTGACGCCGCCTTAGCACTTCGGCGAAATAACGGTCGTTCGCCTCCTTCTTGACCTCCACCCAGTTAGCACCCAGCGCCCGCGCGCGACGAAGACACCGGACGATGTGCCGACTCTGCGCCTCGATGAGCGTGAAGTACGAGGAACCGTTGTAGCCGTACGGGCCGAAGATGTTGAAATGATTCGGAAATCCCGGGACGCTCACCCCTTCGAAGGCCTGCAGTCGATGCTCGCCCCACCATGTAGCCTGCTCCAGCCCGCCGCGTCCCTTCAATACGTAAGTAGGCATGTTGCCCGACTCCATCACTTTGAAGCCGGTGGCCAGGATCAAGACGTCAATGGGATGAGCTTTGCCGTCTCGAGTATGGACGGATGCATGGTCGATATGGGTTATGCCGCTCGTCTCGAGCGAAACGTTGGACCGGTTGTAGGTTGCGAGATAGGAATTGTGGAAGCTGGGTCGTTTACAGCCCAACGAGTAGCGCGGAATGAGTTGTTCTCTCGTCGTCGGGTCATGGACCTCACGCCGCATGTACCGCTTTGCGGCGCTCTCCATGACATCGGCGAACGGTATCACCGTATGAAAGTGAGCGGCGATTGGGAAAGTGATTTCCACGAACGCCTGGCTGGCGGTCCGGGTCGCCAATTGTGCCCCCGGCAGGAAATGTAGAAGCCTTCCACCCCACGTCGGTATGGGGAAGTCTGGCTTCGGCAGACAATAAATTGGAGTTCGCTGAAATACCGTCAGACTCTCTGCTTTCTTTGCGACTTCGGGTATCAGTTGCACCGCCGATGCACCGGTACCGATTACTGCAACCCTCTTCCCGCTGAGATCTTTGGCATTGTCCCATCTAGCCGTGTGGAGCGTAACGCCGGCGAAATCTCGCACCCCCTTGATTTCAGGCCACTTTGGCCGACTGAGAACGCCGGAGCAATTTATCACGAAGCGTGCCGTGAACTCCTCACCATTGGCACTGGTCAAATGCCACCGTGTTGCGTTCTCGTCGAAACAAGCCTCGGTAATGGTTGTGTTGAAACGAATATGGTCCCAGAGCCGATACTTTTCAACACATCGCTCGGCATAGGCTTTGAGCTCATTGCCGTGGGCGTACGTGCGCGACCAAGAGGGCCGCATTTCGTATGAGAATTGATAACTGAACGACGGTATATCGACAGCGATACCCGGGTAGGTGTTCCAGTGCCACGTACCACCTACGCCATCGGCGTCATCAACCATCAAGAAGTCGGTAAATCCCGCCTTCATCAAGCTAATGCCAGACCCGATGCCGGAAAATCCAGCTCCTATGATAATTATCTCGTAATTACGGTCGGACTTGCGATCCATTCCTGTATTTCACCGTTCTGACGGTCAGCCTTGCAAACTTGTATTCAGAGTGATTGCGTCAGCTCGACGTGTGTATCGTCGCGCCGGGTTATCACGTAATCATGAGGATCCAAGCGGGATAGTTCTCTCATAAACTGGGTCGCGAAACCTGGGTACATCGTGCCGTTGTAGCCGTCCTCGGTCAAATACCAACTGCTGCACCCCGAATTCCAAGTCGTTCGTCGAAGGCGGCGCTGAATTTCGGAGTGATAGCGGTCCTGACGATCCTCCCTCACATCCAAAGTGCCGATGTCATTTTGCTGAAGGAGCTTGATCGCCTTGACTATATAGTCAATTGCAGCCTCCATATATACGAGCGCCGAGTTGTGGCCTGGCCCCGAATTCGGTCCGAAAGTGAAGAATAAGTTCGGATACCCGGCCACGCTCACGCTCTTGAAGGCAAATGTCCCCTGAGACCATTCATCGCCGAGCTTCCGACCGCCGAGGCCGCTAATCGGGAACGGGGTGCCACGTTTGGCCACATCGAAGCCAGTGGCAAATACGATACAGTCCACTTCGTGCTCGACACCGTCGGCGGTCCGAACACCGTTGGGTGACAATGTGGCGATCGGCCAGCTGATCAGCTTGCAGTTATCCGCCTGTAGCGCAGGGTAATAATCACTGGTCATGAGCATGCGCTTGCATCCAGGCCTGAAATGGGGCGTCAACTGACGTCTCAACCAGGAGTCTTTCACCTGCCGACGGAGATGAGCCTTGGCCGCCAGCTGTATCGCGGACGTCGCGGCGGTGTTCCAGACCATACCCACTGCCATCACTTCGTGGGCCCAAAACCACGCGTCGCGGAGCGCTTGTTCGCTCACCGGCAGGTGTGTGAAGGTCGAACGCGCCCAGGCCGGATGCCTGAAGTTCACCCTGGGCAACACCCAGCCGGGCGTTCTCTGGAAGACTTTGACCGAGGCAGCCGACTTTACGAGCTCGGGAATGATCTGAACCGCGCTCGCGCCTGTCCCGATGACTGCAACCCTCTTACCGCCGAGATCGTAGCCATGGTCCCATCGAGCGCTGTGGATCTTTTTTCCACCGTACGAGTCAATACCCCGAATATCGGGAAAGCTGGCGTTGGCAAGTGGTCCACTGGCCATCACAACTGACCGGGTGTGATACCGCTTTCCATCTGCCGTGTCGGCCATCCAGATGCCGGCACTCTCATCGAATTCCAAGGCAGTCACGTCGGTATCAAACTGGATGAACCGGGCAAGATCGTACTTGGCGACCATATCGTCGATATATTCGAGGATCTCAGCGCTCCCCGAGTAGGTACGAGTCCAGCCCGGATTCGGCTCGAACGAGTAGGAGTAGAGAAGCGAGGGAATATCGCAGGCCGCACCGGGATAAGTATTGTCTCGCCAGGTGCCTCCGACGCGATCTGACCGTTCCAGGATGACCAAGTCATCCGTGCCCTCTTGAAGCAGTCTGATCGCCGCACCGATACCTGCGAACCCGGCGCCGACGATCAACGTCGTCGTGGTGCCTGTCATTTGGCAACCGGTTCGTAGGTCAGTTCGTCCGTCCAGGATGGCGGCCGACCGAAAATCTGAACAGGGAAAACATCGATCGCATTGCCAAGGCGCTGAGACACGAAGTGCAGAGGCTGGGACCGCTTGATGGACGACGACATGTGCGCCTTCAAGATGTGATAGCCGGGCACCCTCCGCGTATGCTCACTGCGATCGCCGACATTGGCATACCGCGTCACTGCGTTGTATAACTTCTCCTCGGACAGACCCATAGCGTTGAGATTCATCAACATGCGCGTCAGGAGCGGGATATACAGCAAAGCGCCGGTGAGAATTCGCGGGTCGACAAGAGCACCCGCAGTTTGAATGGCGTGGATTCGCATCGGGCTGGCGCCCAGGTCATTCAAGACCTGGAAGCCAACCGCGAGATGCCTTGATTCGTCGCTGTTGACCTTGTTGAACACCTCCCCGCACACAGGGTCGTCAACCTCATCGAGGAGAAACTTCAGCAGCGCTCCATCGAGCGCAGTCTCCAGTGCCGGAATCGCGGCCCCGATGACGGTCAGGGGCAGGGCTTCCGCATAACGGTCCAGCCATTCGATGACCAGCCGAATATTCTTGTTCGGGACCGGTTTCTCGCCTTCCTCGAGCATGCCCCAGCGACGCATCAAGGCAAGTTCGGCATTGGCGTGACGCTGCTCCTCGGCGTGAAAGTAACGGTAAATGTCTCCGAGCGCTTCGAATGGCGCCTTTGGAGCCATCGCGGCGAAGGCACGTGCTCCAACATGCTCAATCCACACCACGTCGGACATGAATTGCTTGAGTTTGGGACGCTGTTCATCGGTGATCAGTTCCGCGCCAGGGGCGTTCCAATCGATATCGGCAAGAGCCCATTGCTTGTTTTTGATTGTCTCGAGCATGTCACTGTATGCGAAAGCCATTTTCCCTGCTCCTCTACTCGGCTGAATCGTTCCATGAGGCCATGCGCTCCACGAGGCCCAGCGTGCGAGTAAAGGGGCCGGGTAGGGCTCTCTTGAGTTGCCACAAGACTTTGGCATCGAGTTGGGGTACTACATAAATTTGTCCGCGATCGTGCGCGTTCAACGTCGTTCGAGCAACGTGCTGTGGCGAAATGCCGGTCCATTTCATCAGGTTGGCCGCGAGTCTTGCAGCCGCCTCGTCGATTTGAGGATTGTTGACGATGTTCGTCTTCACGAAGGTGGGGCAAAGCACTGTGACGTTGATGTCAGTACCGCTCAGTTCGGCCGCCAATGTCTCCGACAGAGCGAGCACCCCGGCCTTGCTCACGTTGTAAGCCGCCATCCGAGGGGCCGAGCCAAAGCTCGCTGCCGACGCCACATTGATGACTCCGCCATGCCCATTGCTGCGGAGCCGAGGCACAAAAGTCTCGCAGCCGTAGATAACGCCCCAGAGGTTGACAGAAATCGCCGCGTTCCAGTCCTCGATCGACGTCGCGCCGATGCGGTTGCCGCCCGCACCGATTCCGGCGTTGTTGATGACGAGGCTCGCAGCCTTCTCGAACCAGTCTTCGCTCACATCAGCGAGGTTGCGGACCTGCTCAAGATCGGTGACATCGCATGCGATGTCGAAGCCCTCGCCGCCAGCCTGCCTCACCAACTCTGCCGACTCTTTTGCAGTGACGGGATCTTTGTCGGCGCACACCACGCGTCCACCTCGGCGCGCAAGCTCCACGGCGAATGCGCGGCCGATACCGCTTCCTGCGCCCGTGACGACTGCATCGGCGCGGTGCGTTCTGCCTGGTGCGCCGCCGAAGGGCAGCAATCTCATCCGTCTGCCTTTCGGGTCGCGACATGGACGTCTGCTGTGGGGAAACTCTCATCTGGGGGCACCAGCCACCATTGGTGTCGCATGCCACCAGTTTGGTGGTGGAACGAGCACCTTGTCAAGATGGAGAGGTGCGGTCGAGAAACAAGCGCTGGGGTGGTCGGACCGGGGCCGAGCGTCGTGCCGAGCGACGGCAGCAATTGATCGAGGCCGCAACCGAGATTTGGAGTGAGAGCGGTTGGGCCGCGGTCACTATGCGCGGCGTATGCGCCCGCACAGGGCTGAACGATCGATACTTCTACGAGGGCTTCAAGACGCGCGATGAGCTGCTCGTTGCTGCGTGGGATGGCGTCCGCAATGACATGCTCGGCGAGGTCGCCGCGCTCTTCAACGAGCGTGCGAATCGGCCGCCGATCGAAACCATCACCGCGGCGATCACCATCGTGGTCGACCGGATCGCACGCGATCCCGGCCGGGCACGCATCCTCCTCGCTCAGCATGTCGGTAGCTCACCGCTACAAGACCGCCGCGCCGTGGCGCTACAGGAAGCAACGCAGTTGGTCGTTGAGGCAAGCCGGCCACACCTCCGACAAGATGCCGACGAGATAGCCCTTCGCATGGACACCCTGATCGCTGTCGGGGGATTCGTCGAAGTCATCACCGCCTGGCACTCCGGTTTGCTTGCGGTGACCGAGAAAGAAGTGGTCGCGCACACCAGCAGACTTGCTGAAACCCTGGCTCAACGCTATGTCATCAGCGACTGATCGAGGCTCACAACAGGGCCAGCCAGCCCCGTGGCGATCGCTGCGAACCGCATTTGCGGGTCCGACCGCCACCTTCACCGGCCACCGAGCACCGAATCCGTGAGTCGACCGACGCGTCGCACCCTGTTCGGAAGGAGCGACGCAGGAACGGTGCTCCTGCGTCGCCGCACTTCCGCATCTTTGCTATCCCGACGAAGCGATAACTCGCTGTGAACCGTCTTGGTCGAACAGTTCTTTGCTCCAATGCTCCAGGACCGCGGCGCTGTCCCAATCATCAGGATGGAAACCCGGGCGATTGTAGGAACGGAAACGCCGCAGCGCATCGGCGGTGAACATCGGGGTGCGACTGAAGCGGTACAGACTGCGCACCAACGTGACCGGGTTATATGAGGCTTTGTCAGCGGCCATGGACAGGGCAGTCTGCAGAATGAGTTCGCCGAACAGAATTACTGAAGCGATCCGCATGCCGCGTACACGGGTGCGCTCGGTTCCTCCCACGAGCCGATAGACATCGAAGGCAACCGCTTTGTGCTCCGACTCCTCGAAGGCATGCCACAGCAGAATCGGTCGAACCTCTGTCTGTCCGATGAGCTTCTGGGCGTCTTCGCTGGTAAGAATGATTTCTGCCAGCGTAGCGGTGTAGTGCTCCAACGCGGAGGTCATGGACAGCCGCATTTCCGGCGAAAAGCGCCGTTCCAATCGCTTGATCAGGCGTGCGACATGACGGTCGATTCGCGCCGTCGGATACCCCATGACCTGGAGTCGCTCGTTGAGGAGACGATGCTGGTGTCGATGTGTGGCCTCTTGTCCGATGAAACCCTTGACCGCTGTATCCAATTGGGGATCGTCGATGGAGCTCTGGAAGTTCCTGACCGATCGGATGAAGAAATCCTCGCCTTCCGGGAACGTCGCAGAAAGCACCGAGATGAAATGGCTCATCACCAGGTCGCCATCCACGAAGTGTTGCCGCTTCGTGGAGGTCGGCATCGGAAAACGAACACGCCTGGGTTTTGGCAGCACGCGGGTCCTGGTCCGGGCTTGATCTTCCGACACTGGAGGTCCTTCCTCGAAGTTGGATCTGACTTTATGCCTTGTCAGATAAGACTGCCAGACTGTAGGACATGAGTCCAGCACGTGTTTATGGCGGGCTGTCCGCAGCTCAACGCGATGCGCAGCGCCGCGTGATGTTGATTGATGCCGCGGTCTCAATCATGGGCACCCACGGAGCTACCGCGTGCACCGTGACCGCCGTGTGTGCGAAGTCAGGAGTGACGAGCCGGTACTTCTACCAGCAGTTTCGCGACCGAGACGCACTCTTGCGCGCGGTATTTGCCAAGATCTCCGCCACCTTCCAGGCGGTGATAACCAGCGCCATTCCGGACGACACGGTTGCTCCTCAAGAACTCGCTTACGCTCCGATCAAGGCCCTGGTTCAGGTGATCGAGAACGATCCCAGCATGGCCCGCATACTGTTTGTCGAATCGGGCGCAGAACCCCTCCTTCGGCAGCTGCGAAGCGAGCTGATGACCGATTTTGCGGAGCTGGTGCTCAGAGAGGCCCGCTTGCACCTCGATATACCCAGCGAGGTGCTTCAAGTCGCAGATCTCGCCGCCACCTACGGTGTCGGGGGCCTGTTCGAGATACTCCGTCGCTGGATAGACGGACAACTGAACCTCTCGACTGAAATGCTTATCGAGCACTGTGCGGGTTTTCTCGGCAGTCTCGGCCTATATACCCTCGGGCAGGCGCCTGATCAGGCCGCTCCGCGGCTGGCCGCAGTTGACGAGACCCGATAGATTCTGACCGACCCGGATTTATATACGACTCGGTTGGCTGAGGCGCATGGCGCGACGCTGATAATCACTGCTGGCGTTCACCCGAGATCGCGACCGTAGACTCCACGCGCGCCGGACGAGGAACTCGATACGACCTAGCAAGGGCCCTGTGTGTGCCGTCGCGCCCGCAGTCAATTCCTTTGATCGCTCGATCTGCAGCGAAGCGCACCGCTTCGATCCATCGCGCTTCGACGGAATCGCGGCGCGGGAAACAAATCTGACGCAAGCCCTGCCGCCGTTGTCACCTGATGTTAATTGCGGCTAACATCAGCGCCTAGCAGATGACGTCGATGCTCGCCCGGAGGGAAAATTTTGGTACAGGTCTTGCCCGACCGGGTCGACGACACCGCGCCCGGGTATCTCAAGAACCGCGAAGGACTGAGCGCGCAACTCCACACCATCGTGGAGCAACTGGCGCTGGTCAACGGCGGCGGAGGCGCGAAATACGTTGCGCGCCACCGCAAGCGGGGCAAGCTGCTCGTCCGCGAGCGCATCGAGCTGATGCTCGACCCCGACACGGCGTTCCTCGAACTATGTCCCTTCGCCGCCTGGGGCAGTAAGTTCCCCGTCGGCGGTAGCGTGGTGGTCGGCATCGGCGTAGTCGAGGGCATCGAGTCGATGATCATCGCCCACGACCCCACCGTCCGCGGCGGCGCATCGAACCCCTATACCTTCCGCAAGGTGTTCCGCGGCATGGCCATCGCGCGGGAGAACCGACTGCCCATCATCAACATCGTCGAGTCTGGCGGCGCCGACCTGCCCACACAGGCAGACATCTTCGTGCCCGGCGGACAGCTGTTCCACGACTTGACACAGCACAGCGCAGCGGGGCTGCCGACACTGGCCTTGGTCTTCGGCAACTCCACCGCTGGAGGTGCGTACGTCCCGGGCATGTGCGACTACGTCGTGATGGTTCGCAACCGTTCCAAGGTGTTCCTCGGGGGTCCGCCGCTGGTCAAGATGGCCACGGGCGAGGTCTCCGATGACGAGTCGCTCGGCGGCGCCGACATGCACGCCCGCACCTCGGGGCTGGCCGATTACATGGCCGAGGACGAGCAGGATGCGATCCGCATCGGCCGTCGCATCATGGCGCGGCTCAACTGGCGGAAGAACGGCCCCGGACCCACCACGCCGCCGCACCCACCGGTGCACGACCCCGATCAGCTGCTCGGCATCGCGTCGGTCGATCCGAAGGTGCCCTTCGACCCCCGCGACGTCATCGCCCGAGTGGTCGACGGCTCGGCCTTCGACGAGTTCAAACCTCTCTACGGCACGTCACTCGTCACCGGCTGGGCCTCGATCCACGGCTTCCCAGTCGGCATCCTCGCCAACGCACGGGGCATCCTGTTCAGTGAGGAGGCCGAGAAAGGTTCGCAGTTCATCCAACTGGCAAATCAGATCGACACCCCCCTCATCTTCCTGCAGAACACCACCGGTTTCATGGTCGGTGCCGAGTACGAACAGGGCGGCATCATCAAGGACGGCGCCAAGATGATCAACGCCGTATCCAACAGCACGGTCCCCCACGTGACCATCACCATGGGTGCGTCCTACGGTGCCGGGAACTACGGCATGTGCGGGCGATCGTACTCGCCGCGTTTCCTATTCGCTTGGCCTAACTCGAAGTCGGCCGTGATGGGTCCGGCGCAACTGGCCGGAGTGCTGTCCATCGTGGCGCGCGAGTCCGCCGCCGACCGCGGGCTGCCCTTCGACGAGGAGGCCGACGCCCAGATGCGCGCCGCCGTCGAGGAACAGATCGAGCGCGAATCCGTCGCACTGGCCAACAGCGGCCGACTTTACGACGACGGGATCATCGATCCCCGCGATACGCGGACCGTTCTCGGGTTCTGCCTGTCGGTGATCCACAACGGCGAGGTCCGTGGCCAGCGTGGCTACGGCGTGTTCCGGATGTGATGGCGATGCCCAAGATCCGCAAGGTCCTGGTCGCCAACCGTGGCGAGATCGCGCGGCGGGTGTTCCGCACTTGCCGCGATCTCGGCATCGCCACCGTCGCGGTCTATTCCGACGCCGACGCCGACGCGTGGCACGTCGCCGACGCCGACGAGGCCGTGCACCTTCCCGGCTCGTCTGCCGCTGAGACCTACCTCGACATCCACCGGATCATCGCCGCTGCCTCGCTCACCGGCGCGGACGCAGTACACCCCGGCTACGGCTTCCTTTCGGAAAACGCCGGGTTCGCGCGCGCCTGTGCCGCCGCCGACCTCGTCTTCATCGGTCCGCCGCCCGGGGCGATCGACGCGATGGGCTCGAAGCTGCAGGCCAAGAAGACGATGTCCGACGCGGGGGTGCCTGTGCTGCCCGGTGGCGACACGACGGGGCTATCGGCCGAGCAGCTGGCGAAGCTGGCCGCCGACGTCGGCTACCCCGTGCTGGTCAAGGCCAGCGCCGGCGGCGGTGGCCGAGGCATGCGCATTGTCGCGTCGCCGGACGAGCTCGACGAAGCGGTCACCTCCGCTTCGCGTGAGGCCGCCGCCGCGTTCGCCGACGGCACCGTCTTCCTCGAGCGTTACGTCCAGCGCCCACGCCACGTCGAGATCCAGATCATGGCCGACACGCACGGAAACGTCGTCTCTCTGTTCGAGCGCGAGTGCTCCGTGCAGCGTCGACACCAGAAGGTGATCGAGGAGGCGCCGTCACCGGTCGTCGACGACGCGTTGCGCGCTCGGATGAGCGAGGCCGCCATCGCCGCCGCGCGCGCCGTCGGCTACGTAGGCGCCGGGACGGTCGAGTTCGTCTACGACGCCGCTCAGGATGGCAAAGCCGACTCCTTCGCCTTCCTCGAGATGAACACCCGGCTGCAGGTCGAGCACCCGGTTACCGAGCTGATCACCGGCCTCGACCTGGTGCGTGCCCAGCTGCTCGTAGCCATGGGCCGCCCGCTGCCTGAGGAGATGCACAACCCGCGAATTCGCGGTCACGCGGTCGAGGCCCGTCTGTGCGCCGAGGATCCGGCCGATGACTACCGGCCCTGTACCGGCACCCTGCGCACCTTGGATGTCCCGGCGCTTGCCGGCGTGCGGGTTGACTCGGGTTTTCGTGCCGGTTCGGTCATCAGTCATTACTACGATTCGCTGCTGGCCAAGGTCATCGCGTGGGCACCAACGCGCGACGAGGCACTTGCCAGCCTCTCGGCGGCGCTGGCCGGCGCCCGTATTCACGGCGTGACCACCAATCGCAACCTGCTTGTTCGCGTCCTGCGCCATGACGAGTTCGCCGGGCGGGGCACCGACACTGGGTTCCTTGACCGACACGACGTCGCCCAACTCGGCGCTGCCCTCCCAGACACGCAGTCCGAGCGCCTGCACGCCGTCGCGGCGACCGTGGCCGGGGTGGCCGCGCGGCGTGCCGTCGCAACTCTGCAGGCCACGTTGCCCGCCGGCTGGCGCAACAACCCTTCGCAGCCGCAGACCACGACCTGGCAGACCCAGGGTGGGCGCGAAGTGCGCGTCGGGTACACGTTAGGTTCGACAGGGACCTGCCTGCAGGTCGACGACGAGCCGTTGGCCGACGTCGAGGTTGTCGAGGGCAGTAGCGAGCGGGTGGTGCTGCGCGTCGACGGGGTGCGCCGCACTTATGATGTCGTCCTCGACGGCGATGTTGCCCACCTCGACTCGGTCGCCGGCTACTCCGCCCTGCGGCTGGCGCCACGCTTCGTCGACCCGAGCACTCTCAACCCGCCCGGGTCGCTCACCGCGCCGATGCCGGGCTCGGTGATCCGACTACCGGTCGCCGAGGGCGAGACGGTCTCGGCGGGCCAAACCCTTGTCGTCCTGGAGGCGATGAAGATGGAGCACACCGTCGCGAGCCCGATCGACGGGGTGCTGAGCGCCCTGCCGGTCCAGGTCGGCCATCAGGTCTCGAGCGGTGACGTCCTCGCCGTGGTCGAGGCGGTGGACGGCGGTGAAGTGGCGTCGGACGCCACCGAGCTCTAATGAACCCGGCGCGCTCCCGATCGGTGGCGCGTCGATACCGATGTGAGGAGTGTCATGGAATTGCACGAGACAGAGGAACGTCAGGACCTGCGCAAGGCGGTCGCCGAGATCGCCAAGGACTTCGGACACGAGTACTACCTGGAAAAATCGCTGGCCGGCGCGAAGAGCACCGAGCTGTGGCAGGCCGTGGGCAAACAGGGCTTCCTCGGGGTGAACCTTTCCGAGCAGTACGGCGGCGGCGGCGGCGGCATCTACGACATGCAGATCGTCGGTGAGGAGCTCGCCGCGGCGGGCTGCCCGCTGCTGATGACCGTCGTCTCGCCAACCATCTGCGGCACGATCATCCAGGCATTCGGCAGTGAGGAACTCAAGCAGCAGTGGCTGCCGGGCATCGCCAGCGGCGAGACGATCATGGCATTCGCAATCACCGAGCCGGACGCGGGCTCGAACTCGCACAACATCTCCACGACCGCGAAACGCGACGGCGACGACTGGGTCATCAACGGCACCAAGTACTACATCTCCGGTGTCGACGAAGCCGAAGCGATCCTGGTCGTCACCCGAACGTCTACCAACGACAGTGGTCGCGGACTACTCAGCCTGCTCGTCGTGCCCACCGATGTCCCCGGGCTCACCAAGTCACTCATCCCGGTCCAGGCGGTCACTCCAGAGAAGCAGTTCACTCTATTCTTCGATGACGTCCGCGTGCCGGCCGCCAACCTTATCGGCACGGAGAACGAGGGCCTGCGCCAGGTCTTCATGGGCCTGAACCCGGAGCGAATCATGGGGGCAGCGCTCGGCAACGGCATCGGCCGTTACGCGCTGGATAAAGCCGCCGATTACGCCCGCAACCGCCACGTGTGGGGAGCGCCGATCGGCTCGCACCAGGGCGTATCGCACCCCCTCGCCCACGCCAAGATCCAGGTCGAGCTGGCCCGGTTGATGACCCAGCGTGCCGCCGCCCTGCACGACGCCGGCGATCCGGGGTCGGGTGAGGCGTCGAACATGGCGAAATATGCCGCAGCCGAGGCGGGCATCCTGGCGCTCGACCAGGCGATTCAGACCCACGGCGGCAACGGCATGGCCACCGAGTACGGCCTCGCCACGTTGTGGGGTCCGGCCCGGCTCATGCGCACCGCGCCGATCAGCCGCGAAATGATCCTCAACTTCGTGGCGCAGCACAGCCTGAAACTGCCCGCGTCCTACTGAGTCGCCGCGGACGGAAAGGGAATCGCATGCAACTCGGCATCGGTCAGTGGGTGACCCGGCGCGCCTTCCTCAACGGCGGGCGCACCGCGTTGATCAGCAACGGCGCGCACATCACCTACGCCGACCTCGATCGGCGCACCAACCAGGTCGCCGCCGCACTCATCGCCCTCGGCGTGCGCAAGGGCGATCGGGTCGCGATGCTGCTGGTCAATTCGACCGAGTTCATCCAGGTGCTGCTGGGCTGCGCCAAAATCGGCGCACTTGCAGTTCCGCTCAACGTGCGCCTTGCCGGACCCGAGATCGGCTACATCCTGGCCGACTCAGGCGCCGATGTTCTGGTCTTCCACGAGCCGTTCGCCGCGCAGGCCAAGAGCGCCGTCACCGAGTCCGGAGTCCGCGTGCGCCATGTCGTACGCGCCGGTGGGGCGCCGGCGCCGGGCGAGCTCGGCTACGAAGACGTCGTCTCGGGCGCCGCGCCCGAACCGCTCAACGGTGACGTCGACGGCAGCGACCCCGCGTTCATCATGTACACGTCGGGGACGACGGGCCGACCCAAGGGCGCGATCCTCACCCACGACAACCTGCTATGGAACGCGATCAACGTCCTCGGCACCGACATCGGCCTGCGGGGCGAGGACGTCACCGTCGCGGTGGCGCCGTTGTTCCACATCGGCGGGCTGGGAGTACACACCCTGCCGCTGCTCTACGTCGGCGGCACCAGCGTCATCATGCCGTCCTTCGAGCCGCGAGCTACGCTGCAGGCGATGGCCGACCACCACGTCACGGTTCAGTTCATGGTGCCGGCCATGTGGACCGCTCTCACACAGGTGTCCGACTTCGACTCCTTCAACCTGTCTGCGCTGCGTTTCGCCATGGGCGGCGGGTCGCCCGTCCCCCTCACGGTCATCGACTTCATGCGCGAGCGAGGCGTGCCCTTCACCGAGGGCTTCGGCATGACCGAGACCGCTCCCCTGGTGACCGTCCTCGACGCCGAGAACATCAGCACGCGGGCCGGGTCGATCGGCCGCGTCGCGATGCATGTCGACGCCCGCATCGTCGACGACGACGACCGCGACGTCGCGACCGACACCGTGGGCGAACTGATCGTGCGCGGTCCGAATGTGTTCACCGGCTACTGGATGAAGGCCGATTCGAGCGCCGAGGCGTTGCGCGGGGGCTGGTTCCACACGGGCGATCTCGGGCGCATGGACGCGGAGGGCTTCATCACCCTCGTCGACCGCAAGAAGGACATGATCATCTCCGGCGGCGAGAACGTCTACCCGATCGAGGTCGAGCAGGTCCTCTTCCGCCACCCGGCGGTGTTCGACGCCGCCGTGATCGGCGGTAAGGACGCGAAGTGGGGCGAACGCGTCGTCGCGGTCGTGGTTGCCGACCCGGCGACGCAGGCGCCGAGCGCCGAGGAGATCGTGGCGTGGTGCCGGGAGCGGCTGGCACACTTCAAGTGTCCGCGTGACGTGCACTTCGTCGCCGAACTGCCGCGCAACGCCACCGGCAAGCTGCTCAAGACCGAGCTGCGCGCGCAGTTCACGGGCATCGAGGGCGGAGTCGTTTTGCGCTGAGTCGTGCCGCTGCACATCGCGGGTTCGGAGCAGGGCCCCTAAATCATGAACTGAGAAAAGGATCGACAGCATCGGCGGGGGCTAGCGGTTTCGTTCACCTCCCTCGATTCGGTGCGGCGGGTGCCGACGCAGGCAACCCCAGCGTCGGTAGGATCCCAGCCCAGCGGATCGGACGGCGAACAACGTAACCACAAATCGACAGGAGGCCTGAAAGTGGCCGGTTTGCGCCGCAAACTGCTCCTCGAGGCCGCCGCCGACCTGTTCGCGCGGCAAGGCTTTCACGCCGTGGGCATCGACGACATCGGTGCCGCAGCAGGGGTGAGCGGGCCGGCCGTCTACCGGCACTTTCAGAACAAGGACGCGATCCTTCGCGAGTTATGCGACGCCGCCATGACTGAGCTGCTGGCCGGCGCCCGGCGCGCCACCACGGCCGGCACACCGACGGAGGTCCTGCACGCCCTTGTCGACCTGCACGCGGCCTTCGGCGCGCGACGACGCGGCCTGTTGGCCGTCTACGCCCGCGAGCACCGCTCGCTGTCGCCGCTGGCGACCCGTGCCCTGCGACGCCGACAGCACAGCTACGAGTCCTTTTGGGTCGAGGCACTCGTACGAGCACGGGGCGATCTGGACCGTGAGCGCGCACAGGGCCTGGTCGCCGCCGTGCTGTCATTGCTCAACGCGTCCGCGTACATGCCGGCGTCGCTGGACGACGCGACGATTGAGGCGATGCTGGCCGCCGCGGCCGTTGCGGCGCTGTTCAGCCGCGCGGTTACACAGCAGGTAGACGGCGCCCCGCACCGGATTTAGTGTGTGTCGAGCAGCGACTGGGGAATGTCCACCATGCGGGACCGCACGTATTCCCCGAGCCCCTTGGCCTGTGCGTCCAGCCGGGTCGAGGAGGCCACCCCGTCACCGAGCAAGCCGTGCACCACCACGTTGAGGGCGCGCAGGTTCGGCAGTTCGAAGCGCTCCATGGGCAGGTGCGCCGTCTCCGGCCCGAGCAGAGTGCGCAGCCGCTCGACGCTGAGGTAGTCACGCGCCCACGCGTACCCAGGGTCATCCCGTGCCCACAGGCCGAGGTTAGCGTTGCCGCCCTTGTCTCCGGACCGCGCGCCGAGTACCGACCCGAGCGGCGCGCGACGTGTCGGCCCGGACGGCACTGGCAGCTTCGCGAGCGCGGCGATCCTAGCCGGCGGGACGGCACCGGTCGGCGGGTCGGGGATCTCGTGCCGTGTGCCGTCGGCGTCGACGAGTACGTGCGTGAGGGCCGACCGCGCTACGTAGGCCGGCCGGTAGACGCCGAAGGCGGTCTCCGAGGACGGTGGCGTGGTGGTGTGGAAGCCGGCGAAACCAGCCAGGGCGATCTCCATGACCCCCCCCCCGGAGAAGGCTCGGCCCACCTTGCGCGGGTCGGCGTCCTTCACCGTCACACGCAGGTGCGCGCAGGCTTGCTCGTTCGTCGGTGCGTCGGAGACGTCGAAACGCAACAGCCTCACGTCGACTTCGTCGAAGGCGTCGCGTCCGCCGAGAACGTCGAAGAGCTGCTGTTCGGCGAAAGCCGCCTTGGCCCCGATGTCGAGGCCGGTGAGCACCATGGTCATTGTGTTACGGAAGCCGCCCACCTCATTCAACGCCACCTTCAACGTGTCCGGCGGCGGACTGCCTTTCGTACCGCTGATCGCGACGCGGTGCTCACCCTGTTGAGCCAGCCGGATGGTGTCGAAGTGGGCGACGACGTCGGGGCCGAGGTAGGCAGGTTCAGCGGTCTCGTAGAGCAGCTGGGCGGTGACCGTGCCGACTGAGACCAGTCCCCCGGTGCCGGGATGCTTCGTGATCACCGAAGAGCCGTCCTCGGCGACCTCGGCGATCGGAAACCCCGGGTAGCGGCGGTCCGTGATCTCGTCCAGGAACGCGTAGTTGCCGCCCGTCGCCTGAGGGCCGCACTCGATCACGTGCCCGGCGACGACCGCGCCCGCGAGCCGATCCCAGTCGGCGGGTGCCCAGGCGTGCCACCAGGCGGCTGGACCGACGACCAGGGATGCGTCGGTGACCCGGCCGGTCACGACGACGTCGGCGCCCGAACGCAGCGCCTCGGTGATGCCCCAGGCGCCGAGGTACGCGTTGGCCGATACCGGTTTGATGTCGCCGACGGGCGGCGTGATTGCGTGGAGGTCGCCACGTAGGTCGTCGCCCTCGACGTGAGCGACGCGCGCGGTGAGGCCGAGACGGGCGGACAGCTCGCGCAACGCGGCGGCCAAGCCGGCGGGATTCAGCCCGCCCGCGTTCGCGACGACCTTGATGCCATGATCGAGACAGGTGCCCAGCACCTGTTCCATTTGGGTGAGGAAAGTCCGCGCGTACCCGCCGGACGGGTCTTTGGCCTGGGCCTTGGCCAGGATGAGCATGGTCAGCTCGGCCAGATAGTCACCGCACAGGACGTCGATCGGTCCGCCCTCGACCATCTCGCGGGCTGCGGCGATGCGGTCGCCGTAAAAGCCGGAGCAGTTGCCGATGCGGACCGGGACGCTCACCGCTGACGCCCTGCAAACTGGCCCGCCACGCGCCCGCCGCCAGGGGGCCCCGCGAAGGCCTGGGCGATCGCGAGCCACTGGTCGGCCAGCGGGCCGTCGGCGACCAAAGCGGTGTCGTCGCGGTGGCGGCGTTGGGTGACCAACAGGCAAAAGTCGAGCGCCGGCCCGCTCACGCGGTTGGCCGCGTCGGCTGGCCCCCACGTCCAGACGCTGCCGTCCGGAGCGGTCAGCTCAACGCGTACCGGGTCCGCGGGCAGGTCCAGACCGTTGGCCAGGTAGCTGAACGCGCGTGCACCCACCCCGATGTGGGCCACGTGACGCAGCCGTGCCGTGGCCTCGCGGGTCGCGCCGAGCGCGTCGACGACGTCCTGGCCGTGCGCCCAGGTCTCCATGAGTCGCGCTGTCAGCGACGAGACCGCGCTCATCGGCGGCCCGAACCACGGCAGGCGGGTCGCCGGGTCAATGTCCGCGAACGCCGCAACGAGGGCGGCACGCGACGTGTCGAACCACGCGAGCAGGTCGGCAGCCGGCATTTGACGGTAGCGCTCGGCGATGACGTCGGGTGAGATGGCTCCGTCGGCCATCATCGGCAGGTAGTCGCTGCTGAACCCGTCGGGGTCGGTGGCCGAGCGCACCGCGACGTCGTCGAAGAACGCCAGATGGCTGATCTGGTCGCGGATCGTCCAGCCCACGGCCGGAGTCGGCGCGTCCCAGCCGCGCGGACCTTCGGTCAGCGGCGCGACCAATCCGCGTAGGGCTGCCGTCTCCGCTTCGATGTCGGTGATAACCGACTGCATGCTCACCGCCATGTCAGTGTCCCTTCCACTGCGGCGCGCGCTTCTCGCGGAACGCCGCCGGGCCTTCCTGCGCGTCGTCGCTCAGATAGACCGGCTCCCATATCTCGTCGGCCAGGTCGTACGCGGCGGCGAGGTGGTGCTGCGCCGAGAGGTACACGGTGCGCTTGGACGCGAGCACGGACAGCGGTGCGTTCGCGGCGATGCTGAGCGCCAACTGCTGGGTACGCTCGCGTAACTGATCGGCCGGCACCACCTCATTGACCAAGCCGACCTGGTGGGCGCGCGCGGCGGTGATCGGGTCGCCGGTCAGCAGGATTTGCATGGCAACGCGCGGGGGCACCAGCCACGACAGGGGTGTCGCCCACGGCGAACCGCGGCCGACCTTGACCTCGCTGACGGCGAAGGTCGCGTGTTCGGCGGCCACGACCAGGTCGCACTGCTGCGCGAGCAGGAAGCCCCCGGCGAACGCGACACCGTTGACGGCCGCGATCGTCGGCTTCGCGACATCGATGTTGCGGCCGAACTGCGGAGCGAAGTCCTTCGGGGGCACCTTGAGCGCGTTCTGCGCCATCTCCTTCAAGTCCCCGCCGGCGCAGAACGCCTTATCGCCCACGCCGGTGAGGACGAGCACCTTCGCCGCGTCGTCGTCATTGAAGCGGAGTACCGCGTCGATAAGCCCCGTGCGCACAGCGTTGTTCAGCGCGTTGCGCGCCTCGGGCCGGTTGATCGTCAGCCAGGCCACGCTGTCGACGACCTCGTAGCGAATCGGTTGCTCGGCCACCGAGCCTCCGTCCCTCACCGTCGTCTCGCATGTGAGTGGCAGTTCACCCCGGCACCTCGACAAACGGGTCGGCCAGCTCAACGGTGGCTTCACTCGGCACGCACGGACCATCTTCGCTCGAGACGAGCAACTCGAGGTCGACGAGGCGCCGTCCGCCATCGTCGCGTTTGGCCACGACCTTGCCGCTCAGGGTCGCGGTCTGGCCCGGGTAGATCGACCGGATCATTGAGATTCTGCGGCGCCGGATGAGCGCGTCGGGTCCGGCCCATTCGTTGAGGCCGCGGTCGATGAAGCCATGGAAGAAGAGGGTTGACAGGTAGATTGTGCGCTGGCCCTGGCTGCGCGCGTAGTCGGGGTCGTGGTGACCGGGGAACCAGTCCCATGTCGAAGCCGCGTTCATGCAGATGCGCTTGTAGCTGATCTCGATCGAGACGGGCGTCAGGGTGTCGCCGACGGCGATGTCCTCGAACCGCACGGGGAAGCGGACCATGCTGTGCTCGGTGGATCCGTTCATGATGCGCCTTCACTATCGGCGGTGTCGTATCGGAAGAGCACGTTGGTGTTGCGGCCGATGACCTCACCGTGCTGGTCGGAGAACGTACTCACCGTGGTGATGAACACGCCGGTGCCCACCCGCGTCGTCTTCGGCTCGGAGATCGAGGCGATCTCCTCCACGATCGACACGTGATCGCCTACCCGGGGCCGGCGTTCGAACTCCGTCGTCGTCGAGGCGTTGATGATGTGGTGGCCCGGCAACGGGACGCTGAGCGCGAACATCATGTCGGCACGCGCTAGGTACCCGGGCACCCACTGCGGCGCGAAGCCGAGGCTCATCAGCAGCCCGGGCGGGCAGTCCTCACCCTCCCAGTAACGGGGGTTCGCGTCCTCGACGAGCGAGCAGTAGTACAACACCATCGAGCGGTCGATCGGGAACCACGCACGCCGCGGTTCGGAGCGATGACCGACCCACGCCCGGCCTTCGTCGAAGGTCCCGAATGTCATCCCGAGGCCGGTGACGTCGCTCGTTGGCGCGCTCACCGGGCCACCTGCACGACGGCGCTCCCCTTTATCGCGGGTTCGCCGGACTGGCGCGTGACCACGAGTTCGAGGTCTGCCACCTGCTGCCCTCCGGCCTCGCGCACGCCGGTGACCCTGCCGCCGAAGCTGAGCAGGTCACCGGGCCATACCTGACCGGTGAACCGGATGCGGAACGAGCGGATGTTGGCCAGCCCCACCCAGGCGGTCAGCCGCTGGGCGAGCACACCGCCGTGCAGCAGTCCCATACCGAACACACCGGGCATGCCGGCCGCGCGGGCGAACTCCTCGTCATGGTGGATCGGGTTGAAGTCGCCGCCGGACCCGGCGTAGCGGACGATGTGCGAGCGCGTCAGCGGGCCGAACTGTGAGCTCGGCATCTCGTCGCCGGCGGCCAACGCCACCGGCGCGGGGGATGTCGTCATTGGGTGGAGCCTCCGGTTTCGATCAAGACGTCGGTCTGGCGCACGACGAGTTCGTCGCGCTGGTTGGTGAAGTCGGTCTCGATCGTCACGATTGTCATGGTGCCGCCGCGCTTGCCCTCGCGGCTGGTCACGTTCGACACCCGACGCGTCTCGGTGAGCTCGTCGCCGACGACCACCGGCGCGAAATACTCCCAGCCGCACTCACCGTGCAGTACGCGTCGCAGGTCGAGCCCGAGGGCGCCGAACATGTCGTCGTCGGCGCGCCAGTGAGCCGAGGAGACGACGAAGGTCGGCGGAGCGGGGATCGCGCCGAAGCCGGCGGCGCGGGCCGCTGCGGCGTCCTGGTAGATCGGGTCGTGGTCGTCGAGGGACAGCGCGAACTCGCGCACTTTGGACCGGTCGACGGGAAATGTGGTGCTCCCGAGTTGCGTCCCGATGAGCGATGCGTCAGCCACTCTGGTCACCTTTCCCGCCGGCGAAGGCCGGTGCACAATCGCGAATGAGGCTGCCTAGGTTCTCGGCGATGCGCTCGGGCGCGAGGCCGATCGAGGGTGAGTAGAGAACGATGTGGTCCAGCACGCCCTCGTAGCGGCGCAGCCCTTCTCGGACCTCGGCGGCGGTGCCGGCCACCGCCATCGCGTCGATCATGTCGTCGGTGACGGCTGCGAACATGGCCGGCAGGTCACGCCGCGCGAACGCGTCGCGAATCGCCGCCCCCTGCCTGGCGAAGCCGCTCACATCGAGAACGTGTTCGTAGGTCTTCACCGAGGAGTAGAACGCGATCTGCTGCGCGGCCTCACGGCGTGCGATCTGTGGGTCGTCGTGCACCGCGCAGATGACCATCGAGACGATCTCAATGTCGGCGGGATCGCGTCCGGCCCGCTCCGCACCGCGCACGACGGCTGGGCGGGCGACCTCCTCGACGTAGGTCGTGGTGAATAGCGGATGACCGGCCAACCCGTCGGCGACGCGCCCTGCCACCTCGCACATCCGCGGACGCACGCCCGCGGTGATGATCGGGATGGCCCGCTGCGGCGGCGCGACGTCGCCGGTCGGGACGAGATTCATCCGATAGAAGCGACCCTCATGGCGCACGGGGCCCTCGTGCAGGTTCCAGATCCGACGCACGAGCGGGACCAGCTCCTCCATGCGCAGAGCGGGAGCGGAGGTGTCCTCCACGCCGTGCCAGTCGCTCATCATGCGGCGTGTGCCGTTGCCGAGCCCGAGCACGACGCGCCCGCCTGAAAGCTCGTCGAGGTCACGCGCCTCGGTGGCGAGCACGAGCGGGCTGCGCCCGACGCCATACAGGATCGACGACCCGATGCGGCAGCGCTTTGTGCGCGCGGCCATCGCGGCCATCGAGATCGAGCCGGAGCGCGAGTAGAACTCCGAGGCCCAGGCGGCGTCGAAGCCGGCGAGGTCGGTAGCCTCGGCGGTCTCGACAAGGGTGGCCAAGTCCGCGCCGAGCACCGAGACCCCGTACGTGCTCACGACGCCGCCGGCCTGAATCGGACCAGCCCAAGGTCCTCGTTCACCCGCTCGAACACTGCGCGCACTCTTGCGCCGATCGCAACTTCATCGGGGGCCACGCCCTCGAGACTGGCCAACAACTGCGGCCCCTCGTCCAGACGAACGAGCACGACGACGTACGGCTCGCTGCGCGGGAACGAGTCCCACGGGGGGCGGTACACCGGCGCGAAACTGACGATCTCACCAGTACCCGCCGCGGTCTCCCAGGCCAACTCACCGTCATGGCAGACGGGACACACCAGCCGCGGGTAGAGGAACGGGTGGCCGTTCGCGCACCGCTGGAAGACGAGTACGCCGCGGGCCGCTGCTGCGAAGTAGGGACGGTTGACATCGGTCAGCGGCGGCAGCGCCTCAGGATCGTGCAGACCGTCGAGGGAACTCGAAGCTGCGGTCATGACGCTCCCTCCATCACCATGCTGACGTGACTGCACAGCATCGAGCCGTAGCTGTGCACGAACGCGGTGTCCGCCCCGAAGACCTGACGGCCCTCGGCGCGACCGGGACAACTGCCAATAACCCTCGAGGATCTGCGAAATGCCAGAGGAGGTCCCGGTGTGCCCGAACCGGATCAGGCCGCCGTCGGTGTTCACCGGAAGGTCGCCCCCCGGATCGGCGCGGCCGTCACGGTAGAAATCGCCTGCCCCGCCGGGCTTCACGAAGCCCGCCTCCTCCAGGATCATCGCCGGGTTTGAGGCGAAGGCGTCGTAGAGCAAGGCGATGTCGATGTCGGCCGGCGCCCGTCCGGAGCGCTCGAAGGCCATCGGACCCGAACGGGCGGCCCCGGTACGACCCGGGCGGGCCAGCGAGGTCAGAAAACCGTGGGTGTGACCCTCTCCAAACCCGAGCAGGTGTACCGGCCGGTGTTTGCCCGCGCGAGCCCGGCGGGCCGAGCCCAGCACGAGCGCGCCACCGCCCTCGCAGGGAATCGAGCAGTGGTAGAAGTGGAACGGCCCGGCGATCGGGCGGGACGCCAGCACGTCCTCCACAGTCAGGCGTTGTGAGCGGTGCGCGATCGCCGCGGGATTCAGCGCGGCCCACCGGTCCTGCGACGCGGTGACCTCGGCGATGTCCGCCTTGCCCTGTCCCGTCTCGTGCATCCAGGCCTGCGCGATCAAACCGTACAGCGCCGGCACGGAGGGTCCGTAGGGCATCTCGAACGCGTGGTCACACACCAGCGCCATCAGTTCGCGCCCGCCATCGCGGATCGGTGGAAACTTGCCCGCCGACACGACCAGCACCGTCTCGGCCTCGCCCCGGGCGATGACGTTACTCGCCATGCGCGTCATGGCCAGATGGGTCCCGCCGCCAAGCTGACAGGTCATCTGAAGTTTCAGGTTGTGCAGCCCGAGATAGTCCATGAGGTCCTCGGACAGGAAGATCGAACCCTCGTTCGTCATCGGCCCGGCGCACACGAGACCGTCGACCTCGTCTGGGACCACCCCTGCGTCGGCGAGAGCCGCGACCGCGGCGCGCACATGCAATTCAGTGGAGGTGTACGGAACGTTTCTTCCTGGAGCGACTTCGGCGGCACCGATGATGGCCGGCTGGTCGTGTGGCATCCGGACTCCTTCCGACCACGCGTTCAACGCCGGTCCCGACGTGAACGACGGTTAGCATAGCGTGACTAGGGGGTCCGCGTCACCCCCGGCCCGCACCCGCCGCCAGCGCGGTATGGATTCTCTGGATGTCGTTGCGCCTCTTCCCAAGAGGGTGCTGCGATGACCGAAACCCGCGCCGATCGTGTCGTTTCTCGACGATGTCCAGGTGACAGATGAGGCCGATCGCGAAGCCCGCTGGTTCCGGTGGACGCCCGGCACGCGCCCGGGCGGAACTTTGCGCGCTCAGTCGCGCGTTTTTCTGAAGTGGCGCGGTGACCGACCGGTCCACCGTTTGAACGCATGTGTGAAGTTCGTGAGGTCCGCGTACCCGAGTTCTGCCGCGATCTCGCTTACAGACACCGATCTGTCGAGAATTCGCAGAATTGCTCGCTCCTGCAAGAACGACTGACGTAATTCTCGAAAGGTGGTCCCCTCTTCGCGCAGGCGCCGCTTCAACGTGCTCGGGGATATCGAGAGCTCGCCCGCCGTCCGGCTGATGTTCGTTTTTCCGGGATCTTTCTCGAGCAGGTCCCTTACTTTTTCGGAGACCGACGTGTCACGTCGTTGATCGAGAGTTCGCTGCAAATCGGTGACGGCAATCCGGTACGCCACAGGATCGGAGAATCGACAGACCTCCTCCAGCGTAGCCGCGGGAACGTGGACGAACGAGCTGGGGGCGTCGAAGAAGATCCGACCCGCCAACACTTCGTCATGAAGAACCCACGACTCCGGCGCTGAATGACTCAGATGCAGTTCAATATTCGGTACGGCACCCGCGAGCATGTCGAGCAGACGCAACAGCGCCAGCCCACCGTAGGTGACGGCCAGGCAGTTCAGGCCCGCGTCACCGGTGCGACCGGTGAGCCCGATCGTGAGGCCGCGTTCCGTCGAATGGAACGACGGGCTGAGGGCTGTGGTGATCACCGGCAGATAAGCAAGCAACTCGACAACCTCGGCTACCGAGCCCGCGCTGACCAAGGGAACACTGAGTGCCCCAAAGGACGTCAGTTTGGCGTGTTCAGCGAACGCGAAACCCAGACGGGTTCCCTGATCACAATCGAAATCGGAATATATCTCCCTGAACCACCGTAAGGGGACCTGCGCGTCGCGGCCCACCAACATCGACTCGGTGACGTGCTCGCGAACCATGATGCTGCGCAGCGCAATGCTGGCGTCATGCCCCAGCGCCTCACTGTCCAGCATCTGCAGGAAAGCCAGCGCTGGCATACCCGAGTCGTCGAGTTTCACGTGCCTCCCTGCGCGTGAGCTAAAAACACAACTCTTTGACTCCTGCGAGTCTAGCGACGCTGGTCACGCGCGACAACACTAAAAAGAGAAGTTCCAGATTGAGGAGAGTTAATCATGGCAGTCGTCACCTTCGTCTCTCATGACGGCGAGAAGTACGAAGCCCCCTTGGCCGAAGGGCAGTCCTTGATGCAGATTGCGGTCAATAACGCGGTGCCCGGCATCGACGGCGATTGCGGAGGGGAAGCCGCATGCGGAACATGCCACGTGATCGTCGCTCCCGAGTGGTCGGACACGGTGGGACTCTGCGGCGCCAACGAAGAGGAGATGCTCGCGATGAACCCCGAGCGTCAGCGGACGTCGAGGCTGTCCTGCCAGATGGCCGCCTCCGAGGCATGGGATGGCTTGACGGTCGAGCTACCTGAGTTCCAGCTCTGAAACAACGTCATGGATTTGGAGGAAACAATAATGAGTATTCCCGCGGCAGTGGCCGCCAAAGCCCAGTCTGCCGTGCCTCTGGAGCTGCAAATCCGCGGCGCACACCTCTACGACAAGACACGTCGGTGGGTAACCGGAACCAATGGTAAGAAGATCTTCACCGAGACGCCCATTCCTCCGGTCGAGGACGTCGATATCGCCGACATCGATCTCAGCAACCCGTTCCTCTACCGCCAAGGCCGCTGGAAGTCCTACTTCGAACGCGTGCGCAACGAGGCGCCGGTGCATTACCAGGCTCGCAGTCCGTTCGGCCCGTTCTGGTCGGTGACCCGCCACGCGGACATCATCGCCGTCGACAAGAACCACGAGGCTTTCTCCGCAGAGCCGTTCATCATCATCGGGAGACCGCCTCGTTTTATGGACATCGCCATGTTCATCGCGATGGATCCGCCACAACACGACTTGCAGCGCGCTTCCGTCCAAGGGGTTGTCGCGCCGAAGAACCTGCGCGAGATGGAGGGGCTGATCCGCTCGCGTGTCCAGGAAGTGCTGGACGATCTACCGGTGGATCAGCCGTTCAATTGGGTGCACCACGTCTCCATCGAACTGACAGCGCGCATGCTCGCGACCCTGCTGGACTTCCCGTACGAGCAGCGGCACAAGCTCGTGGAATGGTCGGACCTCGCCACCTCCATGGAGCAAGCCAATGGCGGTCCTTCCGACAACGACAGAGTGTTTCGTGGCATGGTCGACATGGCGAAGGGGCTCAGCGCTCTCTGGCATGACAAGGCGGCCCGTACCGCCAACGGGGAGCGACCGGGCTTCGATCTGATCACGATGCTGCAGGCCAACGAGGACACTAAGGATCTCATCGACCGCCCGATGGAATTCCTCGGCAATTTGGTATTGCTGATCGTCGGGGGAAACGACACGACTCGCAACTCGATGAGCGGAGGGGTTCTCGCCTTGAACCAGTTCCCCGATCAGTTCGAGAAGTTGAAGGCGAACCCTGACCTGATTCCCAACATGGTGTCCGAGATCATTCGCTGGCAGACCCCGTTGGCGTACATGCGCCGAGTCGCGAAAAAAGACATCATGTTGAACGGGCAATTCATCCGCAAGGGCGACAAGGTCGTGATGTGGTACGCCTCTGGTAACCGCGATGAGCGTGTCTTCGAGCGGGCCGATGAGTTGATCATCGATAGGAGCAACGCCCGCAATCACATCTCGTTCGGGTTCGGCGTGCACAGGTGCATGGGAAACCGACTTGCTGAGTTGCAGCTTCGAATCCTGTGGGAGGAATTGCTCCCTCGCTTTGAGAACATCGAGGTGGTCGGCGAACCCGAGTATGTGCAATCGAATTTCGTCAGGGGTATCAGCAAGCTGATGGTTCGCCTCACTCCCAGGCCGAGTGCATGACTCCCGAACGAGCGGTGATCGTCGGCGCGAGCCACGCCGGCGCGCAGTTGGCAGCTAATCTTCGAAGGGAGGGGTGGTCTGGGGAGGTCGTGCTCATCGGCGACGAGGGGGGACTGCCCTACCACCGGCCTCCGTTGTCGAAGGGATACCTGGCCGGCAAGAACGGCCTCGACGACCTCCTGATTCGCGGCGCTGATTTCTACGAAAAGCAGCACATTCGACTCTTGAATGCGACCGTGGAGGCGATCCACCGGAGTGCCAAGCGTGTGTCTCTGAGCACCGGCGACACGCTGACGTACACCAAGCTCGCGTTGTGCACCGGCGCAAGGGCCAGACGACTCCCCACACCAGGGGTGGATCTTCCCGGAATTCACTACCTGCGTACCGCTGCAGACGTCGAGTTGATCCGTGCCGCCGCCACACCGGGTCGGAGGGTTGTGATCGTGGGCGGCGGTTACATCGGGTTGGAAACGGCGGCCTCGCTGTGTTCGCTCGGCATGAACGTCACCGTCCTCGAGGCAACCGAGCGTGTACTCGAAAGGGTCACCGCGCCGGAGGTTTCCGCGTTTTACACGCGAATCCACCGCGGCGAGGGAGTGGAGATCCGAACACACGCCCTCGTCGAAGCCTTCTCCGGTAACGGTGGGGTGCAGGAGGTCGTGCTGGCTGACGGCGAATCGATCCCCGCCGACTTGGTCATCGTCGGCGTCGGTGTGGTGCCGAACACCGAGCTCGCCTCGGCCGCAGGATTATCCGTCGACAACGGCATCGTGATCGACGACCAGGCCCGCACCAGCGACCCCGACATCGTGGCCGCCGGCGACTGCACGAGCCACACCATGGCTCGATACGGCTCGCGTATTCGTTTGGAATCCGTATCGAGCGCCGGCGAGCAGGCCAAGATCGCTGCGGCGACAATCTGCGGAAAACACAGCGCAATCGCTGCGCTTCCGTGGTTCTGGTCCGACCAGTACGATCTCAAACTCCAGATTGCCGGTCTCAACGCCGGATACGACGAACTGTTGCTCAGTGGTGACCCGTCGCGTGACCGTGACTTCAGCTGCTTCTACTTCCGCGAGGGCGAACTCATCGCCGCCGACTGCGTCAATCGTCCTCGCGATTTCATGTCCAGTAAGCGGGCCATCAGCCAGCAGCTCCGAGTTGACCGCTCAGAGCTCCTCGCCGGCTCGATCTGACACGAGAGCTTGCTGGCTACAAACTGTGGACAACTCCCAGGTACCTGAGTGCTACGCGGGAGATCCGCTCACCGGTGGTGGCGATGTCCGCGGCGGGGAGTACAACATGACTCACTGTCAGTCGCACCAGAACATCTGCGACCTCCTCAACGTCTTCGGGATCGAGATCGTCGAAGTGGTCGTTAAACCACGTGATCAGAGCCGCGGAGCAGAGCTGAAGCAGGGAAGCCGACGTCGGCAGAAGAGGTAGGACTCCAGTAGACGACGAGCCACCGCGATCATTCCCCGAAGCGTTGGACGTCAGAACTGCCTTGAGGAGCGGGCTGTCTTCTGCTTCACAGAGGGTGAATTGCACCGCTGCGGTGATGCCGCCCCGCACGTCGCCCACGTGTTCGGCAAGGACGGCAAGAATGCCTTCCATAAAGCGCTGGCCCTCCGACACCACAAGCGCGTCGCCGAGCCCCTGTTTGTCGCCGAACTCTTTGTACAACGTCGGGCGGGAGACGCCGACCGATTCGGCAACCTCGCTCATCCGGACCTGATCCCAGCCCTTCTCGATGGCGAGTTCTCGTGTCGCCCTCAAAACCTTTTCGCGCACATGCCGGCGGAAAGACACCCGCACTGGTTCAGTTGGCATAGGAGCAGGATAGGCGCCAGCCCTACATGGGCAGTCAACCGACAGCAGGGTTCATATGGTCCTGTCGAGGAATTCGACGACCGCCGTCGAGAATGCGTCGTTGTTGTCGCCGGCAATCATGTGTCCCGCGCCCGACACGTCAACGGTTTGCGCGTGCGGAACGACGGTCAGGAAATGCCTTACTGTCTCTTCGGAGACGATGTCAGATAGTAGGCCCCGGACCAGCAGCGTTGGCGCGGACACCTGCCGCGCACCATCGAGAAGGAAGGCGCTCATCATCTCGAAGTACTCAGCGCCCTCGTCTGGATCACCCTGCAGGAACTGGAAATTCGACGTCACGAAGGCTGGATCCCATCGCCAGGACCAGCGACCGTCTTCGCGACGGGCGAGGACTTTTCGGAGCCCGTCGAGGTTTTCGGGGCGAGGGCGGTGCGGGTTGTAGGCGGCGATCACGTCAGCGGCCGACTCTAGGCTGTCGAAACCTTCGGGGTGTGCCGACATGAACGCTACGACTCGTCGGGCGCCGTCCATCTCCATTCTCGGAGTGACGTCAACCAGCACGACGGCCTGCCATAGATCCGGCGGGGCGAGCAAGTGTGTTCCGAGAATGGTCAACCCGCCCAGAGATGCGCCGATCGCGGCGACGGGGCGGCCGGAATCGGCGTATGAGCGCACGGCCAATAGGTCGGACCCCAGCCGGTCCATGTCGTAGCGTCCGTCGGGGTCCCAGTCGCTGTCCCCGTGTCCCCTGGTGTCGTACGCGGCCACCGTGTATCCCCGCTGGTGCAGGCGTTGGGCGGTGACGTCCCAGGCGTGTCGGCTTTGACCGCCGCCGTGAAGGAGCAACACGACCGCCCGCGGTGCGTCACAGTGGTAGAGGTCGACGGCCAGCGCCAGCCCGTCTGCCGTGGGCACGCGCTCGACCACAGGAGCCGACGAATCGCCTGTTCTCTTTGCCGACATCAGGAGCTCGTCTTCGGTGCGACGACGGTGACGGTTCCCTGGGCCGCACACACCGCTCTGCCGTCGTTGCAGATGTCGATCCGCGCCACCCCGCTGGTTCTGCCCAGCGCGATGATCTCAGCTGTGGCTACACAGGTGCCGCTGGAGACCGGACGAAGCAGATTCAGTTTGAACTCCGTTGTCGCGACCCAAGATCCCAGTGGAATCACGGGATAAAACACCACGCCGAGGCAGTGGTCGACCATGGCCGATAAGCAGCCCCCATGCAGGTTGCCGAACGGCGTCTTCAGGTCGTCGCGTGCGTCCATCTCCGCGACGAGCCGTCCCGCAGCGAATTCGGTGTGACGGAAGCCGAGGTAACCGGCCAACCCGCCCGTGGTTTCTGCTGCGCTCTTGAGTTGCTCAGCGACCTGTTCGTTGAACGTGGTGAATTGCACAGGCCCTCCTACCTCATCTGCCGTCGAGACATTACTCCATAGATGTCACATCGGTCGAGCGTGGTCACCCGCCAGGATCGCCGGAAGGAGAAACCTCGACAGAAACGCCCGGAGTCCGTCACGACTGCGCTCCCGCGGCCCTCGAACAGTCAGCAGGCTCAGTATCGTGCGGACAACCCACTCGGCGGCGTCGTCGACGGAGACGCCCGGTTCCACGCAACTCCAGTGTCTGGTGAAGATGGGACGCAGAAATTCGGTGACGATTTCGAAGAGGGACGTCGAGGTCCCCGCCGCGAGACCCACGCCGGCTAGTTCCTCGTCGCTGCCGAACAACAATCCGATGATCTCTTCGCGGCGCGCGGCCTCAACCGTGTATTCCACGAAGTCGACGAGCGCGGAGCCCAGGTCGGCGTGCGCCGCGATCCGCGGGCTGATGCGGTCGAGATAGCGCTCGGCGGCGCGAATGATGACGCCCGACATCACCGCCTCCCGACTGGGGAAGTAGCGATACACCGTTGCCCTGGACACACCCGCTGTTCTGCCGATGTCCTCCATAGTCGTGCCCACCACACCGCAACTCTCGAGGCACCGCTCGGCAGCATCGAGCAACCGGTCGCGAGCGGACCCACGATCTGTCGGCGCGGCGGCGCCCCATCTCAACAACCTCGTCGACACACAGCCAGTATGCCGCGCGCGCACACCATTGTGACTTGCCCACGCACATGACACCATCGCAGTTATGTCTCAAGTCAGCCCCGTGGCCCTGAGCGGATGCCGATGCCGATGTTGGTAGAAGCGCGTACCCCGGTTGTCGTCGGCGTGGGCGAAGTTACCCATCGCGGGAACGACTTCGTGGACCCGATCGACTTGGCGGTAGAAGCCGCACGCCGCGCGGTCAAAGACGCAGGTCGCCCGGTCGAGCGGCGCATCGACACCGTCGCGACTCCCGGCATCCTGGTCATACCGCGCGACAATCCCGCCAGCAGGATCGCCGAAGCGATGCACATCAGTCCCGCCCGCCGCATCAGCTGTCCCGTCGGCGGAAACACCCCGCAGTATCTCGTCGAGGTGTTGGGTGGCGAAATACGCGAAGGCCGTGCAGATGTCGTCCTGGTCGTCGGGGCGGAGAGCGGGCATTCCGCACGCAAGCTTCAGGGCAGGGCACTTCTCGACTCGCCGCCCCCACCCCGCTCCGGCGACGAATCCCTGGGCGACGCCCGCCCCGGGCTGAGTCAAGCCGAATTGTCGGTGGGTCTGAGTTGGCCGCACGAGGTGTATCCCATCTTCGAGTCCGCGATCGCCGCGCGCCACGGCCGCGACTTCGATGCTCAACGGGAGTGGCTGGGCACGCTGATGGCACCGTTCACAGCCGAGGCGGCACGCCATCCGGAACAGGCCTGGTTCCCACGCGCACGAAGTGCCACCGAACTCAGCGAAGTCACCGCGGAAAACCGCATGGTCTGCTTGCCCTATCCCAAGTTGCTCAACAGCATCATGTCCGTCGACATGGCTGCCGCCTTCATTCTCATGGCGGCCGAGGTGGCGGACGAATTGGGCGTCGCGCGCGATCGTTGGGTCTTTCCCTGGTCAGCAGCGACTTGCAACGACGTGTACTTCCCCGTGGAACGGCCGGACCTCAGTCGCTCATCGGGTATCGAGGTAGCGGCACGGAAGGCTCTCAATGCGGGGCGGTTGACCATCGACGACATCCGGTGGTTCGATCTCTACTCCTGCTTCCCGTCGGCAATTGAGATGACTGCCGAGGCTCTCGACTTGGACCCCCTCGACGACAGAGGCCTCACAGTAACCGGAGGCCTGCCGTATCACGGCGGTCCCGGAAACAATTACGTCAGCCACTCGATCGTTGAGATGGTCCGACGGTGTAGACGCGACCCAACCGATGTCGGACTCGTCACCGGCCTCGGGTGGTATTCGACGAAGCATTCGGTCGGTCTGTGGTCGGCCACCCCGCCACCAACCGGGTGGCGACTGCTCGACACGGCGGTCGAGCAAGCTCAGATCGATTCATCGAGGTTGGGTGTCGCAGGCGTCGACGAGGCGACCGGTTGCGCGACAGTGGACGGATACACCGTCGTCTACGACCGAGACGGGCAACCTCGATGGACTCCGATCATCGCGCACCTGTCCGACGGGCGAAGAGTCGTCGCACGCAGCGACGATCCGCAGATTGCCGAGGCGATGGGCGGGGAAATGTATGTAGGTAAAACGGTGTGCCTCCGAAACACAGGGTCGTTCACCGGATTCGAGCTTCCATGATCGCCGAGGCGATGGTGCTGACCGGACCGCGGAGTCTGCAGCGGCGCCAGATGATCATCCCCGACGTCGGCGACCGGGGTGCGATCCTGCGAGTTGAAGCATGCGGTCTGTGCGGAACAGATCACGAACAATTCACCGGACACCTGCCTGCCGGCTTCTCATTCGTTCCAGGGCACGAAATCGTCGGCATCGTCGAACATGTCGGCGCTGCGGCCGGCCAACGCTGGGGTGTACAAGCCGGCCAGCGCGTGGCCGTTGAGGTGTTCCGGTCCTGCCGAGACTGCCCCGAGTGCCGCCGCGGCGAATACCGGCGGTGCGCGGTGAACGGCATCGCCACCATGTTCGGGTTCGTCGACGTGGAGATCGGCGCGGGCTTATGGGGCGGATACGCCACCCATGTGGAGCTTCCGTGGGACGCGATGCTGCTCCCGATTGCCGAAGACATGGACCCCGTTCTCGCCACGTTGTTCAACCCTCTCGGGGCCGGTATCCAATGGGGGGCGACTCTTCCCGACACCAAGGCCGGGGACGTCGTAGCGATCCTGGGGCCCGGCATCCGCGGAATCTGTGCGGCGGTGGCGGCCAAAGAGGCGGGAGCCGCGTTCGTCGCGATGACCGGCGTCGGCCCACGCGACTAACAACGACTGGCCATCGCCAGATCATTCGGTGTCGACCTGCCCATCGATGTATCGCAGGACGATGCAGCGACCGCGCTTCAGCGTGAGACAGGCGGACGGCTTGCCGACGTGGTCGTCGACGTCACCGCCAAAGCACCCTCCGCGTTCGCCGATGCCGTCGGCCTTGCCAGGCCCGGCGGCACAATTGTGGTGGCCGGCACCCGCGGAGGAGGCGGCGCGCCCCGGTTTGAACCAGACTTGTTGGTCTATAAAGAATTACACGTCGTAGGCGCACTCGGCGTGGAGTATCCCGCCTACCGGGCAGCCCTCGAGATTCTCGCCATGGGCCGCTGGCCGTTCGACCGGATCACCAGAGAATCAACCGGATTCGCTGGGCTCGCACAGCTGCTCACTTCGCTTGCAGATGAAAGTGCCCGATCAAGTGGGGCGCTCCACAACGTCTTTTTGCCCACGCCCTAACGGCGGTGCAGAGGTTCAACAGAGAGGGCCACCCGTGACCATGGCGGAACGCGTACCGATGCTCGACCGTGAGCAGGCCCAGCTGCGAGCTGCCGAATGTGGGTTGCCCGAAGAGTTGGCAGAGCTGTCGGTATTCCGCGTGGCACTTCATCAGCCGCGTGTGGCGGTTGCGCTGTATGGGCTGCTGGACGCGTTACTCTTCCGCGGTTCCCTTGACGCGCGGCTACGCGAGCTGGTCATCTTGCGCATCGGCTGGATCACTGGCTCCGAATACGAATGGACTCAACATTGGCGAATCGCCACACTGCTCGGCGTGCCTGAGCGTGATCTCCTCGCGGTGCGCGACTGGCAGAATTCCGAAAGCCTCGGGCCAGTCGAGCGTGCGGTCCTCGCAGCGACCGATGATGTGGTACGCGACGGGGTCATCTCCGAGGAAAACTGGGCTGGGTGCCAGAAGGCGTTCAATAGCGATCACGCGGTTTTGGTCGAACTTGTCGGAGCAATCGCCAATTGGCGGCTCTTTTCGATCCTGCTTCGATCTCTGAATATTCCGCTTGAGTCCGGTACCGACGGCTGGCCGCCCGATGGGCGAGCTCCTCGGCGTCGCGATTGAGCGAAAAAGGTGGACCGGTGCTTGACCGAAGCGGTCAGCGCCCCAATCGCCAGACCACGACCCGTGTCGTAGACGGACAAGTCCCCCCTCGGACACTCAATCGCTGCGGCCATGCTTTCATGGCCCTCAATCGAATTGGCTCACCGGAGGGTGCTTGCCGATCGTCAATCACCGGCTCGGCTCGGCTTTGAGCGCGGCCTGCGGGTCCTGGTCTCGACCGGGGCGAACACCGCGATCAACACCATGAGGACGGCAAGCGGTGCCAGCAGCCAGAGCCATCGCTGCGCCCACCAGTCGGCGGTCGGCTCCACAGGGAGCGTGTGGCCCAGGCCTTCGTAGACCCACACCACGACGAGGTATGCGGTCATGTGCCACAGGAACACGGTGATCGCCACCACGTTGAGCGCCACCACCGGCTTCCACACCCGGGGTCGGCGCAACACGCGCGCGGCTGACGGCGTGATGAGCGCTACCAGTCCGAGCTGGAAAACGGCGAGCGCCGCGATGGCGGCGTTGGTCGGGAAGATGTTCGACTCGGTCTCACCGACCGTGGCGACCATTGATCGTGGGTAGCCGGCGAACATCGTCAGCACCACCAGCGTCAGCAGGCCTGCCCCGGCAACGGCCAGCCGCTGAGCCACCGGCCTGGTTCCGAGCTGCCAGCTCCGCCAGGCGAAGCCGAGTTGGTGGCAGAACAACCACACCAGAGGGACGGTCATCCACTCGGCCCAGGTCAAACCTGCGCCGCGGCCGAGCACGCTGCCGACCGCGATCAGCCCGACGAACATCACTAGGACGCGGGAACCGAAACGGGCGTGCAGGGTCGCGGTGACCGGGACGGTAGCGATCAACAGGCCGTATACGCCGAGGAACCACAGCGGCACCAGGTAACCGGGGAACCATTCCCACATCCAGCGATGTGGTCCCGGAAGCATCGCGGCGATCGCCTCCCCGGCGAGCCACACCGCGGCCCACACCGCGGTGGGCGCCAACAACCGGCGAAGCCGGTCCACGACGAACCGTGAACCGGAAACTCCGTTCGCCCTCGCGCGCTGCCAGCCGACGAGGTTCGCATAACCACCGACCAGAAAGAACAACGGCATGACTTGCAGCACCCAGGTGGCCAACCAGCCACCGGGCACGGCGTGAATCGGGTTGGGCATCGCGAGAGCGCCGTCAGCGGTGCGATGGGTGACCGAAAGCGTCCAATGCCAGAGCGTGACGACCACAATGCTGAGTGCTCGGGCTGCGTCGACGATGCGGTCTCGGGATTCCGGTGTCGCGCTCACCAGCCGGTCGAGGGGGCCGGGCGCCCCACGGGAACGACGCCACCGTCGCAAGTGGGCGGTCACGCCGGGCCCAAACCGGGATCGATGTCAGTCATCGTCGCGTATTCAGAAGGTGATTAGCACCTTCACCACATCCTCGAGCTTCTTGTCGGCGACCTCGAACGCTCGGTCCATGTCGTCGAAATGAAATCTGTGGGTGGTCATCAGTGTCGGGTCGAGGCGCTTGGCCTCGAGCACGCGCAGTAGTCGCTCCATACGCAGCCGGCCGCCGGGGCAGAGTCCTGTCACGATCGTCTTGTCCGCCATTCCGACCCCCCATTCGACGCGGGGGATGTGTACGAATTCGCCATCGCCGAAGTAGCCGATGTTGGAAATCGTCCCGCCGGGCTTGGTGACCTTGACCGCGGTCTGGAAGGTGGCGTCGGAGCCGAGTGCCTCGATAGCGGTGTCGACTCCCTGACCGTCGGTCAACTCCGTGATCCGGTCCGCCGCGTCCTCGGTGGAGAAGTCCACGATCGCGTCGGCACCGTATTCGCGCGCCAATTGCTGGCGGCTGGCAACCGATTCCACTCCGATCACGAGTCCGGCCCCGCGCAGCCGGGCGCCGGCGGTTGCCATCAGGCCCACCGGCCCTTGGGCGAGAACCGCCACCGTGCCTCCGATGGGGATGTTGCCGTGTTCGGCACCCATGAACCCGGTGGAGAGCATGTCGGCGCAATAGACCGCAGTCTCATCGGAGATGGTGTCGGGGATCTTCGCCATGTTGGCGTCGGCCTCGTTGACGTGAAAGTACTCGGCGAAGACTCCATCCTTCGTGTTCGAGAACTTCCAGCCGCCGAGTGGAGCTCCAGATTGTGATGAGTGCCCACCTTGTGAGGCGAGATCTCCCCAATTCGGAGTGATCGCACCGACGAGTACCCGATCGCCGGGGCGAAAGTTCTCTACGGCACTTCCGATCTCGGAGACGACGCCGACCGCCTCGTGGCCGAGCGTCAAGTTTTTTCGCGGGCCCACGCCGCCGCTGACAGTGTGTGAGTCAGATGTACAGATTAGCGCTGCACGGGTCTGCACAATCGCGTCGTTGGGGCCTGGCGTGGGCACCGGCTTTTCCATGAAGCCGACAGCGCCGATTTCTTTCATGACAAATGCTTTCATCGCTGCCAATCCCCTCTGGTTTCGACCAGGCACGTTACGGACGCGGCGTACGGCCCACGTCCGGATCACCCACGACGGGAACGCGAAAACGCCCTCCCCAGAAGATGCGTCGAGCCGGTCAAGTCTAAGCCCGTGCCGCGGTCAATGTTTGAGATTGGGGCCAGACTGATCATGAGACTGATCAGCTTGAAGCGGCCATGGAGACCGGTGTCGACGGTCGGTCAGGGGAACCGTTCTAGACAGTGGTCCTGATCGCTCAGCACGCCGGTGCGGAACGCGTCGATGCGAGCAAAGCCTGCAGGCGCGGACTCTCCGTTGGCGTCACTGGCTGCTAAGCCGTTCGTGAGCAGGCCGGCGACGGCTTCGTCTAGGTCGCCTGCCGTCAAGGCGACGGTGTTTCCGTCGGGTGTGTTCACCTGTTGACTGAGCTTCCTCGTGGCGACACCGGTCAGGCAGGCCGTCCGCAAACCGGTCTCGGCGGTGTCCAGGGGTATTCCGAACTCCTGCTGCAGGGCCAACGCATACCGCGATATCAACACCGAATAGGCGGTGTTGTCACCGGTCAGCCCGGTCGGACCCTCGCTGGTGGCGCCCAGTTTCTTGAGCGCCGCGAGATCGACCGCGATGGTGTTGGTTGCCGGGCAGAACGAAGCAGGTGGTGTCGGCCGGGCGTCGGGGCACCTTTTCGCCGCGGCCGGATCGAAGGTGAGCCGTGGCGGACTGGCAGGCTCGAACAATTTGTTCATCGCTGCGATGACGGACTTCACGGAATTCTGCGAAACCGGCCAGTTGCCGGTCTCACCGCGCTGCAGCGCCACTGGGAGGTCGCCACGTCGCTGGCGAACCTCTTCCACGTCGATCCCCTTACATGTCTCTGGTCCATCGGCGAATCCGAACTGGAATGCCGAGACTCGCTCGAAAGCCGACCCGTGTTCGCCGCCGCCCGAGCGCGCCCCGTTGCGCTTGAACAGCGGGTCTCGAAACGAAATCACACTGGCGAGAAGGGCATTGAGCCCGTCGCCGGTGGACAACTTGAAGCGGCGCGAATTCCCCTCGGCCACCCACCGCATATAGGATCCCGCGAAACAGTCGGCCTGCTGCTCGGCGATCAGCGTCGGTGTGTTGGGTCGGTTCAGTTCGGCCTGGTATTGCACGGAGTGGCCGTACTCGTGGGCCAGCACCATGGCCACCGCCATCTCGCCGTAGGACTCACGAAGCGACGGCAGCAGCACGCCGCGGTCCCAGCCGATCGAGCTGTCCGGCGGGCAGAATGCGGCGTTGACCAAACCCGAGGTGGCCTCACCGCAGAACGTGGTCTTGTCGGGACGGTCGGCATCCCATGACAGAAGCTTGCGGACGGGGCTGAACCTCGCGGAAAACGCATCGGTGAAAGCACCCTTCCAGTAGTCCTCGACGTCGCTGACGGATTGAAGCGCGAGCATGTCGATTGGTCCGCCGTCGGTGTTGGCCACCGTGCGCGAGGGCTCGGGCGCCCCAGCCCTCAACCCCGAGGGTCCATCGGCGACTTGCATGCCCGCCACCGTGAAAGCGTCGGGGGGCTTCTGAGTCGTTGTGCCGCAAGCCGTTCCCAGTAACGCCGCTGCGGTCATCACGGCAGCACTCATAGCCACAGCATGAATACAGCGATTCACGACTCGTCATTATCCGCGTAACGCCGGTCACCCATCCAGTTTTCGCGATCCCCGGACCGCTGAGATGACTCAGTACACGTCGCGCACGTAGCGCTTGGCCGCGACCAGTTCGCGTTTGTAGTCGTGGGCCTGTTCGTGCGACATCCCGCCGTGCCGCTCGATGATCGTGGTCAAAGCGGTGTCGACGTCCTTGGCCATGCGGGTGGCGTCGCCGCAGACGTAGAAGTGCGCGCCGTCGTCGAGCCAGCGCCACAGCTCGTCACCCCGGTCGAGCATCCGGTGCTGGACGTACACCCGCGAGGCCTGGTCGCGGGAGAACGCGAGGTCCAATCGGTCGAGCAGGCCGTCGCGGGCCATGTCCTCGAAATCGTCGCGGTAGTAGTAGTTCTGAGCGCGGTGCTGCTCACCGAAGAACAACCAGTTGCGGCCCCGGTGGCCGAGGGCCCGTCGCTCCTGCAGGAAGCCGCGAAACGGTGCGACGCCCGTGCCGGGACCCACCATGATCATCGGCACCGAGCCGTCCTCCGGCGGGCGGAAGTGCGGTGAGCGCTGCACGAAAACCGGCACCGACGACGCGCGGTCGGCCAGGAAGGTCGAGCAGACGCCGCCGCGCCGGCCACCGTCGGCGCCGCGGTAGCGCACCACCGACACCGTCAGCTGCACCTCGTGCGGGCTGACCAGCGGGCTCGACGAGATCGAATAGCTGCGCGGGGTCAACCGGACCAGCACCTCGCGCCACTCGTCAGGATCGGCGTGCACGACGAACTCCTGAACGAGGTCGAGCCCGTTGCGGCCGGCCAGCCACTTGTCCAGCTTGGCCTTGGGCGCCCGCAGCGCCTTGGCGTCGCGGCTGTGCTCGGCGATGAAGCGCACCAAGTCGGGAGTGACGCGACAGAAGTCGAAGTGCGTGATGAGCGCGTCGCGCAAGGTCTGTTCGGCGCCGTCGACCTCGACGGCGTGCTGCGGAGGCATACCGGTGGCCGCCAGCCACGCGTCGACCGTCGCGGGGTCGTTGGTGGCGCACACTCCCAGCGAATCGCCCGCGGAATACGTGACGTCATGCTCGGAGATGTCGAAACCGAACTGCCGCACTTCTTTTCGCGATGCCGGTCCGGTGAGCACCACGTTGCGGGACAGCGGCACGACGAGGGGGCGCGCGCGGGTGAACGGCTCGGTGACGGTGGCGGGCCGCGCGAGCGTCGTGACGCCACCCCTGGGCGGCGACGTGTCGATGCCGGGGGTGAGCAGTGCGGTGACATCGTCGGCCCAGCGTCGCATCCGCTCGTCGTCGTAGGCCTCGCAGTCGGCGCGTTCGAGCAGCCGGACGGCGCCGAGGTCCGCCAGCCTGGTGTCGACGGCCCTGGCGTGTCCGCAGAAGTCGTCGTAGGACCGGTCACCGATACCCAGGACCGCATATCGCACGCCAGTCAACGGCGTCGCCTCCGAGGACTGCAGCCGCTGCCAGAAGCTCGCGCCGTTGTCGGGCGGTCCGCCGTCACCGAAGGTGCTCGTGACCACGAGCACGTCACGAGCCGCCGCGAGGGCGGTCGGCGCGAGATCGTCCATGTTCACCAACTGGGCGTTGCCGAGACGCTGAGCCAGCCGCGAGGCGAAGTCCTCGGCGTTGCCGGTCTGCGAGGCCCACAGCACGAGCGGTCCGTCGTCGAGTTCTGGTCGAGTGGCCGGTTCTTCGGAGGAGCGCTGGGCCTGTCCAGCGAGCAGCCCGTTGATCCACTGTCGCACCTCGGTGCACACGGGCGCCGAATCGGGCAGCACCGGAACATCGGCCCCGGCCTCCGCCAGTCCGCTGAAAAAGCCTGACACGTAGAGAGTTTCCTGCTCGGTGAGCGTCGGGGACGCGACCGGTCGCAGGTCGACCGCGCACACCTTGAACTCGGGCTGCAGCGAGTCGGGATCGACCGCGTCGTTGGTCAACGCGTTGACGGTGAGGTTCTGGCCGTGCTCGTCGTTCCAGTGGAACGGCGCGAAACAGCTTCCCTGCCGTACGCGTTCGGTGACGACGGCGGTCAGTACCGCGCCCCCGCGCCGCGTCGTCAGCTCGACGGGTCGCCCGTTCTCGATACCCAGCCGCAGCGCGTCCTCGGGATGCACCTCGACGAACGGCTCGCCGGTTAGCTTGTTGAGCGACTCGACGCGTCCCGTCTTGGTCATGGTGTGCCACTGGTGTTGCAGCCGCCCGGTGTTGAGCACCATCGGGTAGTCGTCGTCCGGCAGTTCCCGCGCGTCCATGTGCGGGCGGGCGTGAAAGATCGCCCGCCGCGACGGGGTCGGGAAGGCCAGTCGCGGCGCCTGCCCGCGCTCGTCGACGAAGTACTCCTGGCTGACGCCGTCGTTGACGTAGCGGATCGGGTGGCGATCAGACTGGTCGTCCGGCGGACACGGCCACTGCAGCGGGGTTTCCCGCAGGCGCGCGTAGCTGGCACCGCGAATGTCGTAGCCGGTCTTGGGGTTCCAGAATTGTCGGATCTCGTCGAAGATCTGCTCGCTGGAGGTGTAGGCGAAGTGCTCGCCGAAACCCATGTGGTTCGCCACCTGACAGATCAGCTGCCAGTCGGGTCTGGCCTGCCCCGGCGCCGGAATCGACTGCTGCAGCAGCGTGAGGTTGCGTTCGGAATTGACCATCACCGCGTCGGATTCGGCCCACATCGCGGCGGGCAGCACGATGTCGGCGTAGGTGTTGGTGGCCGTCGCGCTGTAGGTGTCCTGGGTGACGACGAGTTCGGCGGCCCGTAACCCGTCGATGACCGTCGACCGGTTGGCCACGCTGGCAACGGGATTGGTGCAGATGATCCAGCATGCTTTGATGTCGCCGTCGGCGAGTTGTCGGAACATGTCGACGGTGCCTGGGCCGACGTCCGCACGGATCGTGCCGGGGGCCACGCCCCACTGCTTCTCGACGAATGCGCGGTCCTGCGCCGAGGTCACCGAGCGCTGGCCCGGCAGCCCCGGACCCATATAGCCCATTTCGCGTCCGCCCATCGCGTTGGGCTGTCCCGTCAGCGACATCGGTCCGCTGCCCGGTCGGCAGATCGCACCCGTGGCCAGATGCAGGTTGCAGATCGCGTTCGTGTTCCAGGTCCCGTGAGTGCTCTGGTTGAGCCCCATCGTCCAGCAGCTCAGCCACTCCCCCGCGTCGGCGATCATCTGTGCGGCGAGCCGGATGTCGGCCTCCGCCAGGCCCGTTATACGGGCGACCTTTTCGGGTGTGTAGTCGGCGAGGAACGCCGGCATCGCCTCCCAACCCTCGGTGTGCTGGTCGATGAAATCGCGGTCGATGTCGCCGTTTTCGACCAACAGGTGCAGCAGCCCGTTCAGCAGCGCGAGATCGGTTCCCGGCTTGATCTGCAGGAACAGGTCGGCGTGTTCGGCGGTCGTGGTGCGGCGGGGGTCGACGACGATCAGCTTGGCGCCTGCCTTGAGCCGGTCGGCCATGCGCAGGTAGAGGATGGGATGACAGTCGGCCATGTTGGAACCGATGACGAAAAACAGGTCGGTGCAATCGAAGTCGGCGTACGAGCCAGGTGGGCCGTCGGCACCCAGTGATTGTTTGAAGCCGGTTCCGGCGCTGGCCATGCACAGCCGTGAGTTCGACTCGATGTGGACCGTCCGCAGGAACCCTTTGGCCAGTTTGGTCGCGAGGTACTGCGCCTCGATGGACATCTGGCCCGACACGTACAGCGCCACCGCGTCGGGACCGTGCTGCTCGACGATCTCCCGCAGCCGTCGGCCCGCCTCGGCGACGGCGTCGTCGACGGGTGTGGGGACCAGTTCCTCGTCGCGGCTGGGCCGCAGCATCGCCGAGGTCAACCGGCCGTCTGCGGCGCGCATCAAGTCGGCGTGGGTGGCGCCCTTGGTGCACAGCCTGCCGAAGTTGGCCGGATGCAGCTTGTCCCCGGACACCCGCGCGATCACCGGGTTACCGGTCTGCCGATCGGTGGTGGTGTGCACCTCGATACCGCAGCCCACGCCGCAGTACGAACACGCCGTCCGAGTCACCATGGGCGTCAGGCGGGCACCGGTGAAGCGACGCGGCCGACCTGCTCGCCGGCGCCGGCCCGCGAGGTCTGCATGCGCAGGAACACGAACCACGTGACGATCGCGCAGATCACGTAGAAGCCGAGGAACACCCAGAACGCGTTGGTGGCGGACTTGGCGTCGCTGACGTACGACGCGCGCAAGACGACGTTGATGAACACGCCGCCGAGGGCGCCGACCGCACCGGCGAAGCCGATCAGCGCGCCGGACATGCTGCGCGACCAGGCGGCCTTGTCCTCGCGGCTCCATTCGTCGCGCCCCTGGGCCTTGGCCTCGAAGATCGACGGGATCATCTTGTAGGTCGAGCCGTTGCCGATGCCCGACAAGACGAACAGCAGGATGAAACCGGTTACGTAGGCGGCCATCTGCCCGCTGGTGGCCGCCCCCGCCACACCGTCGTCGAGAACGCCGGCCGCCACCAGGATTCCGGCGGCGAAGATCATCGCGATGAAGGTGTAGAGGGTGACCCTGCCCCCGCCGACCCGGTCGGACAGCTTGCCTCCGAACGGACGCGAGATCGAACCCAGAAGCGGGCCGATGAACGCGATCTGAGCGGCGTGCAGCGAAGCCTGCGCGGGGGTGTCGCCGCCGGCGAGGAAGTTTATCTGCAGCACCTGCCCGAAGGCGAACGAGAACCCGATGAACGAGCCGAACGTGCCGATGTAGAGAAAGCTCATCACCCAGGAGTGCTTGAACCGCAACGCTTCTGCCATGGCGCCCAGGTTCGACCGCTGATTGCCGAGGTTGTCCATGAACAGCGCCGCCCCCAGCGCGGCCAACGCGATCAGGACAAGGTAGATGGCGCAGACGATTTCGGGTGCGGTGTTGCTGACGGTGGCGATCACCAGAAGCCCGACCAGCTGGATCACCGGTACCCCGATGTTGCCGCCGCCGGCGTTCAGGCCGAGCGCCCATCCCTTGAGCCGCTGCGGATAGAACGCGTTGATGTTGGTCATCGACGACGCGAAGTTGCCGCCGCCGACTCCGGCGACCGCGGCCACGACCATGAAGGTGGTGTAGGACGTGCCGGGGTTGTTCATCACCCACAGCGTCAGCACGGTGGGGATCAACAGCAGCAGGGCGCTGACGATGGTCCAGTTGCGCCCACCGAACCGCGCGGGGGCGATGGTGTAGGGGATCCGCATGAATGCGCCGACCAGGGTGGGCATGGCGACGAGGTAGAACTTGCCCGCCGCGTCGATGCCGTAGACGTCCTGCGGCATGAACAGCACCATCACCGACCAGATCGACCACACCGAGAATCCGACGTGCTCAGCGAAGATCGACCAGATCAGGTTCCGCTTGGCGATCTTCTTGCCACCGGATTCCCAGGCCTCGACGTCCTCGGCGTCCCAGTTGTCGATGGTGCGGCTGCGGCTCAGAGTCTTCACACGCATCACCATGTCGGGCGGCCATTCCGTAGCCGTTGCACGTCCGTGACCGAGAGGTCAACTCCCGCTCACATGGCTGGCGCGACCCATTCCAATCGCTGGAAACGTGCCCGAAACAAATGTGGCGTGGGTTACGAGCTTCCAGACCCTTGCCGCAGGAGGTCAACCCATGTCGACCCAGGCGGTCAGGCTCAGAGCCCCGATGCCGGCGACCACCAGCAGTATCAGGTCGAGCGGGCGAAGACGCAGGGGCTCCGAGGCGCCAATCCGAATCTCACGAGCGATGAGAAAGAGCGGAACCACCACACTGATGGCGATGAAAACGCCTCCAACCACGTAGAGCCACACGAATCGCACGGCGTACTTCCTGGCTTCGACAACCATCAGGATGACAACGGACACACTGAGCATGAGGGCGTCGGCGGTGAGATTGCGCGAGGCGGCATTGACCCTGGTGTCCTGCCAGAAGGTTCCGAAGAAGGCGGCGCCGCTGCCGGTGTATGCGATGGTCTGAGTCCACGTCGCGACGAGCGCGGCCACGGCGATGAGCGCGTACACGACGCACAACACCTTGCGCGACGCGGGCATCGACGTCGCGGGATGAACGCTTTCGGTTGATGTCATCCCTACACGCTAAGCATGCGGGTCGTCTGGCTCCGAAGATTGACCCGGAACGAGGAAATCAACAGCGACGGGCCGTTCGACACGTCGGTCCGAGGGAGACGACGTTCTCGACCGTCAGCCGGCCGCCTCCCAGAATCGGGTGAGCACCTCGGCTCCGCGTGCGGGATCCTGCACCATCCACCAGTGCCCCAAGCCGTCGAGAACCTCTGTGCGCGCGCCCGCTCGCGCCGCCGCCCGCCGGCGCATGTCCTGGGTGCCCACGTACGTGTCCTCCGTCGCGAGAAACGACAACCCCGGACGGGCGGCGGCCTTCTCGAGCTCGCGACCCGCCTCGGACAGAACCGGCTGGGCCGCAGAGCGGTACAGCGCGAGGATCGCTCGTCCCATATCGGTTCCCTGCGCCTCGGCAAGCGATGCGGCGATATCGGCAGGAAGGCCCAGCTCGGCCATCCGCGCCGTCCGATCCTCGAATGAGCCGCCCATCATCGCTTCGACCAGTTCCTCACCGGCTCCGGGCGTCTGCCACACCTGGGCGAGGTCGTGCCAGATGTAGTCGGCATCGAACAGCCCCACGACGTCGCTGGCCCAGGTGCGCAGGAGGTCGGGGCGGTGCATCGCCGCGTTGACGACGTGACCGCCGCCCCAGTCGTGTCCGACAAGATCGACCGGTTCGCCGAATCGCTCCAACTCGCGCTCGAGCCAATCGCGGTAGTCGAGGTACGTCGCTCCGAAATCGTCGGGAAGCGGTGCGCCGAAGCCGGGTGGGGAGAGCCGCACCACGTCATCGCGGCCGAGCGCGTCGACCAAAGGACCCCATATCGCATCAGTCTCCGGATTGCCGTGCACCAGAACGACTGTCATACGGCGATACTAGGCGTGCCGAGCGGCCTCCTGGGCCAGCTGCACGCGCGACGCCAGTCCCAGCTTGGTGTAGACGTGGGTCAGGTGCGTCTGCACCGTCCGATGGGACACGAAAAGCCGTGCGGCGATGTCCTTATTGCCGAGCCCCTCGGCGACCAACCGGACCACACCGAGCTCGGTCGGCGTCAACGAGGCCCAGCCGCTCGACGGCCGCTTGCGCTCACCGCGCCCACGCTGTGCATACGCGACGGCCTCCTCGAGGGACAGCGCGGTCCCTTCGTCCCACAAGGTCTCGAAGTCGTTCTCGCCGAGGGCCTCCCTGAGCGACGACACCGTTGCGGCGTACGTCGCGCCGTGCACCCGGAGCCGCACCAGCCCCATGCGTTTGCGCATGGCGTCGGCGGCGCCGAGGAACCGCGCCGAGTTGCGGTGATCACAGGCCGCATAAGTCAACTCGCCGAGCACCTCGAAGGTATCCGGCGCGATTTGGTAGGACCGATGACCGGCCATACAGTCGAGCGCCCGACGCACATCTTCATCGGCCTGTGCCAGTTCACCCTGCGCCAAGGCGATGCGCGTGCGATTCACCAGGGCACGTGCCAGGTGCCAACCCTGCATCACCGACACGTCGGTGTCGGCATATTCCCTGGCGGCCCGCAGATCACCTTTGGCGAGTTCGAGCTCCGCCGACGGGATGACGTTCGTGATCGCCGTTTCGGGCTGCGCGTTGATGCGCTGCCACGCCCAATCGCACGCGTCGGCAGCCGCTTTCACGTCTCCCTCCGCGAGGATGGCGAAAGCCAGCGGTGCGTACGCCCACGGCTCGAGAAACGGGCCGAGCGTAGTCGCGGCTTCGATGGCCGCCTCGGCGTAGCGTCGCCCCGCGGCGGGATCGCCCAGCCAGACATAAGCATGCGCGAGGCCGACGCGCGCAAGGTAGCCGTGGATGACGTCCCCGGATGCATCCGCCTCCGCGGCAAGCGCATGCAGAAGAGCCGTGCCCTCCTTCAAGTCACCCATCTGGTAGGTCGCCATCGCGGGGCCCCAGTAACGATTCATCCGCGACATGAACACGTCGCCGATGGCGTCGGCCAGCGACTGTCCTTCCTCGCCGGCCGCACGAGCCGGAACAGGGTCTCCGAGAAGGATGAAAATGAAGGCCCTCCAACCGAGGATCTGGCAGAGCCGCCACCGGTCGTCCAATCGCCGTGCCAGCTCGAGAGCTTCGTCCATGTACGGATAGGCCGCCTGCGCATCGAACGCGGCCGCGCCTATGCACGACACCAGAACCCGAAGCAGCAAGGGGGGGTTGTCGAGCTCCCGCGCTGTGGCCAAGGCCTGCTCGAGATCCTCCGTGACACCGACCGTGACCGCCCACGCGTGGAGCACCGCCCGGTCGGCCACCGCGCTGAGCCGCGCCGCGACATCGCGCCCTCCGTCGAGTGCCGGATCGTTCAGTGCGGCGTTGAACCAGGACAACCCTTCCTGCACTCGCCCACGCATGAGCCACAGCGGTTGCAGCGAACTCGCGAACCGCAGCGCCGCGTCGACATCCTGCCTCTCGAGGCTCCACGCGAACGCGGAACGGAGATTGTCGATTTCGATCTCCGCCTGTGAGATGAGGCGTTCGTAATCAGCACACCCCGGCGCGTCGATCTCTGCCGTCATCGAAGTGTAGTGATCCCGGTGCCGACTCCGGACGGTATCGGCTTCGCCGGACTCGCCGAGCTTATCCAATGCGTACTGCCGGACCGTTTCGAGCAGCCGGTAACGCACTCGCCCACTCGAACTTTCGGCCAGCACCAGCGATTTGTCCACCAGCAGCATGAGCAGATCCAACACCTGGAAGCGCTCGACTTCTCCGCCCGTGGCCACTGCCTGCGCGGCATCGAGGTCGAAGTCCCCTGCGAACGCCGCCAGGCGCCGGAAGACGACGCGTTCGGGTTCGGTCAACATCTGATGTGACCAGTCCACGGACGCCTTCAGAGTCTGCTGGCGGCGCACCACTTTTCGTGATCCGCCCGTCAACAGACGGAACCTGTCGTGCAGGCCGTCGAGGATCTCCCGCACCGACAGGGCGCGCACCCGGGCGGCGGCCAATTCGATCGCCAGCGGCATGCCGTCCAGGCGCCGGCAGATCTCGCCGATGACCGCGAGTTCGTCGTCCGTGGGAGTGAAATCCGACTGAACGTGCCGGGCGCGGTCGACGAACAGCTCGACCGCCTCGTCGTCGATCGCCAGCGAAGCCACCCGCCAGACGAGCTCACCCTCGACGCCGATCGGTTCACGGCTGGTGGCCAGTAGCCGCAGCGCCGGACACCGCTCGAGGAGGGTGGTGATCAGCTCGGCACTGACCTCAAGCAGGTGTTCGCAGTTGTCGAGCACCGCGAGACCTGCACGCTCGCCGATGAACTCGACGCTGCTGTCCATCGTCGACCGACCCGGCTGATCCGGTACCCCGAGCGCCCGCAGCACGGCGACGGGCACGAGGTCCGGGTCGCTGATCGGCGCAAGGTCCACATACCAGACCGATGGCAGATCGGTGCGATCCGCGATCTGCACGGCCAAACGCGTCTTGCCCACGCCACCCGCACCGGTCAGCGTCACCAACCGGTTTCCGGTCAGGAGCTCACCGATCTCACCGATCTGTTTACGGCGTCCGATGAATCGTGTCAGTTGCGCGGGCAGATCGTGTCGGAGCGTGGCCTCGGCCGTACGCAGGGGCGGGAAGTCGTTGCGGATGTCGGGGTGACACAACTGCACAACGCGTTCGGGCCGGGGCAGGTCTCGTAGCGGGTGTGAGCCGAGCTCACTCAGCCACGCTCCCTCGGGCAGATAGTCGACGACCATGGATTCGGTCGCACCCGTGAGCACCGTTTGGCCGCCGTGCGCCAGATCGCGTAGCCGTGCCGTGCGATTAATGGTCGTCCCGATGTAGTTGCTCTCGTCGCGTAACTGAATCTCGCCGGTGTGCACGCCGATGCGCAGCCGGATCGGGGCCAGCGGCGCCTGCTGCAGCGCCAGCGCGCACGCCACCGCATCACTGGCGCGTGCGAAGGCCAGGACGAAGCTGTCGCCCTCCCCCTGCTCGACGGGGCGGGCACCGTTGTTCATGACCACGAGATCGGCCAGCATCGCGTCGAGTCGCCGGATCGCCGCCCGCATCTCCTCAGGCTGCGACTCCCATAACCGCGTCGACCCCTCGACGTCGGCCAGCAGCAACGTCACCGTTCCGGTCGGCAGTCCGCTCACACCAAGTTCGCTCCACTCGAGTGCGCTCATGCTAGCCAGCATGCGGCCCGACTATCGGCAAAACATCAGCGCAAACGCGTAGATTTCACCCGCGAAGCCCGGTCACAGCCGTCCCTTCAGCCGGTCTCTGTACGACCGCCCGTCCGGGTCGTACATGAACCGGTACACGGGCTCGGCCCACAACCGCGTCAGCAGCCCGAGTCGTTCGGCCTTGTGCGGGCGCAAGCGGCCGGGCGGTCTCGGTCCTCGCCGCCCGCCTGCGTACCACGCGTCCAGCGCCTCTGCTGTTTCGACGATCTCGGACACCGCGGTGACCGGATCGGCAAGGCCGCCGTCCTCGCTGCCGTCCTCGGCGCGGTCCAAGTGCTCGCGCATCAGCTTGAGCCTGAAGTCTCGTGCGAATACGCCATCGGAATCCAGTACCGCACAGGATAACTCGCTGTCGTGGGTCCACGATCTCCGGTTGAAGTTGTCGCTACCCGAACACGCCCACACATCGTCGATCACGCACACCTTGGCGTGTACGTACACCGGTGTGCCCTCGTGGTTCTCGACGTCGAACACGTGCACCCGGTCCGGTGCGGAACGGTGACACGTCTCGATGGCCTGCCACCGGCCGACCTGATTGGGCGGCAGGGCCAGCCGGCCGTCGACATCGGGGTAACGCGGCACCACCGCGACCAGATGCAGCTCGGGGTTGGCCCGTAGCGCGGCGGCGAACAGGTCGGCCACCCGCTTGGACCACAGGTACTGGTCCTCCAGGTAAATCAGCCGACGGGCCCGTGGCACCGCCTTGCTGTACGCGCGGGCGATGCTGCGCTCGCCGTGCGGCGCGAAGTCGTAGGTGAAGTGGGCGTCGGGGTAGGTCCGCAGCACCTGCACGCTGTGCGGACCGCAGGGTGGCGGGTCCGGCGGTTGCTCCGGCAGCGCGTCGGCGGTCATGTCCGCGCCGCTGAACTTGTCCCGCAACCAGGCCAGCGGGTTCAGCATGTCCAGGGACGCGGGGTCGTTCCAGCGTTCGCGAAACGTCATGTCCAGCGCGCCGACGACAGGGCCCTGCAGCCGCAGCTGCACGTCGTGCCACGGCGGATTGTCGCCGTAGCGCGGCGACATCTCGATCGCCTGCGGGTCCCCACGATGCGACGCGTCGTCGCGCCGCGAGTGACACAGGTCGATGCCTCCCGCGAACGCCACATCGCGTTCCGGGGTACCGGGATGGCGGATCACGACCAGCTTCTGGTGGTGCGAACCACCGATCCGCACCCGCTGGTCCAACAAGACCTCGCCGCCGGCCTTCTCGATGTGCTCGCCCAGGTGGCGGTTCTCCTCCTCGCTGTAGGAGAGCTCATCGAGATGCGATCTCCACACCAGACCCTTGACCACCACACCGCGTTCGGCTGCGCGACAGAACAACTCGCGAACCGTCGGACCGTCGTCACGCATCTTCTCGTCGGGGTCACCACGCCAGTCGGTGAAGAACACGTAGTCGCCCGGCGCGAGCGCCTCCACCTCGGTGGCGAGGTGGTCGAAATACGTCGAGCCGTGCACGAGCGGTTCGACGCGGTTGCCCTCGCACCACGCCGGGAGGTCCGTCGCGGGATTTCCGCGCTCCTCGGTGCTCAGGAACCACTCCTCGACGTTCACGGTCGCCGCCGCAACAGCCGGTCGCGGTACGAGCGACCGTCGGGGTCGAAGATCACCCGGTAGGCGGGTTCGGCCCACAGCCGCGTCAGGGGATCGACCCGTTCGCTCTCGTGCGGTCGCAGCCGTCCCGGTGGTCGCGGCCCGGAGCGGCCCGACCGATGCCACTCCTCCAAAATCTGTGCGCACGCGATCATCTCGTCGACAGCGGCGACCGGATCGACCAGACCCTCGTCTTCGCTGCCGTCCTCGGCCCGGTCGAGATGCTCGCGCAGCAACCGCAGCCGCAGATCGCGCGCGAACCGGTCGTCGGCGTCGAGCACCGCGCACGACAGTTCGCTGTCATGCGTCCACGACCGGCGGTTGAAGTTGTCGCTGCCGATACAGGCCCAGGTGTCATCGATGATGCACACCTTCGAGTGCACGTAAACCGGTGTGCCCTGGTGGTTTTCGACATCGAACACGTGCACCCGGTCGGGGGCTGCGCGGCGGCACGCGTCGAGGGCCAGTTGACGTCCGACCAGCGTTGGCGGGCGGCCCAGACCGCCTTCCAGATCGAAGTAGCGCGGCACGACCGCCACCAGCTGCAGTTCGGGGTTGTTGGTCAACGCCTCGACCAAGAGGTTGGCGATCTCCTCGGACCACAGATACTGGTCCTCCAGATAGATCAGGCTCCTGGCGCGCCGAATCGCCTTCGTGTAGCCGCGTGCGATGCTGCGTTCGCCCTCCTTGGCGAACTCGTACTGGATCAAGGCGTCGCCGTAGGTGCGAAGCACCTGCACCGCGTGCGGTCCGCAGGCCGGCGGGTCCGGCGGTTGCTGCGGTAGCGGGCGTCGCCGCTGCTCCTCGCCCCCGAACCTGTCGCGGAGCCACGCAAGCGGGTTGAACAGATCCAGCGGGGCGCGCGCCGTCCACCGCTCCCGGAAGGTGACGTCCAGCGCACCGATGACCGGACCGCGCACCTGCAGCTGCACGTCGTGCCACGGCGGGCGCTCCCCGTACCGCTTCGACATCTGCACCGCCTGCGGGTCACCGCGGTGCGACGCGTCGTCGCGACGCGAGTGGCACAGGTCGATGCCTCCGATGAACGCCACATCACGCTCCGGTTCCTCGGGATGACGGAGCAGCACCAGCCGCTGATGATGTGATCCGCCCACCAGCACCCGCTGATCGAGAAGCACCTCCCCGCCGGCGCGCTCGATGGTCTCGGCCAGGTGACGGTTCTGCTCCTCGTTGAACTGCAAGCGATTCGGATACGACCGCCACATCAGACCTTTGACGAGCACGCCGCGCTCGGCGGCTGAGCGGAACAGTTCGGCGACGGTCGGGCCGTTGTCGCGCAACCTCTGGTCGGCGTCACCGCGCCAGTCGGCGAAGAACAGGTGATCGCCGGCGCCGAGTGCCTCCACCTCGGTGACGAGACGATCGAAGTACGACGCGCCGTGGATCAGAGCCTCGGCGTGGTTGCCCTCGCTCCACGCCGGCAGCTCCCAATCGGGGTTACCGCGTTCGCCGGCGGTGAGGAACCATTCGGCCAGGACTGACACCCCGTGGGATGCCCACTCGACGCTGGATCTACGCGCGAAATAATGGGCCGCGTGACCGCAAGAGTCCTGTTCCTCTACAACGACCCTCTCGCGACCGAGGCACTGTTGGGCCAGGCGTTCGTCGACGAGGGCTTCGACGTGCACACCTTCGAGGTGGTGCCCCATGAGCGCGCACACTCCCCCGCCGGCGACGTCACGTTCCCCGACCCGACCCAGTACGACGTCCTCGTGCCCCTCGGCGCGCGCTGGCCCGTCTACGACGAGGCGCTGCGCCGCACGTGGGTCGGCGAGGAGATGGCGATGATGCGCCGCGCGGCCGAGGCGGGCATCGCGATCCTCGGCATCTGCTTCGGCGGTCAACTGCTGGCGCAGAGCTTGGGCGGAACGGTCTCACGGTCGCCGTCACCCGAGATCGGTTGGTATGACGTCGAGTCCACCGATCCGGAACTGGTGCCCGGCGGCCGATGGTTCCAATGGCACTACGACCGCTGGACACTGCCGCCCGGCGCCACCGAACTGGCCCGCACCGCCAATGCATCCCAGGCGTTCCAGCTCGGCCGCACGCTCGCGCTGCAATTCCACCCCGAAGTCGACCTCGAGCTGCTGGACCGGTGGCTGGCCGACGACGATATCGGCGAGGTCGCCGCCCTCGGCCTGACCCCCGACGAATTACGCTCTCAGACAGCGGCATTCGCACGCGACGCGGCCAGCCAGGTGCGGCGTCTCGTACACGGTTTCCTGACGCGCGTGGTCGGTCAACCGTGCCCGAGCTCGTGAGCGAGCGCACCGTCCAGCGATGGATGACGGAAGCGGTGGCCCAGCGCCTGCAATGCGGCGGGCAGCACTCGCTGATTGGCTTCGGCGAGTTCGCGGGCTCCCTGCGGCCCGAGCAGTAGTCGCGGCCCGAACGACGGAACGGGCACGACGGCGGGACGATGCAGCACCCTCGCCAGCGTCCTGGTGTAGTCGGCGTTGCGCACCGGATGTGGGGCCACCGCGTTGACGGGACCGGCCATCCGGTCGTCGTAGAGGGCGCGGAGGTACACGTCGAGCAGGTCGTCGAGCGCGATCCACGCCAGCCACTGCCTGCCGCTGCCCAGCCGGCCACCGAGGCCGGCGGCGAACAACGGTCGCATCAGGCGCAGCGTGCCCCCGCGCGCGGACTGCACGATCCCCGTCCGGACGGTGACGACCCTCAGCCCCGCCTCGGCGGCCGGGGCCGTCGCCGCCTCCCAGTCCCGGACCACCTCGGCCAGGAAGCCGTCGCCGACCACGCTTTCCTCGGTCAGCGCCGCATCGCCGCGGTCGAAACCGTAGATGCCGACCGCCGACGCGCTGACGAAGATTCTCGGTCCGTCGTCGTCCCGCGCCGCCGCCTCGGCGAGCCGACGGGTCGGTTCGAGACGGCTGGCGCGGATGGCGTCCTTGTGGGCGTCGGTGAACCGGCCGGCGATCGACGCGCCCGCCAGGTGCACGACCGCGTCGGCCCCGGTCAACAGCCGGGGATCCGGACGATCGGGGTTCCACTGCCGCTCTTCCGGGCTCGCCGCCGCCCGTCGCACGAGCCGGACCACCCGGTGCCCTCCCGTGCTCAGGAACGCCGTCAGCGCCGACCCGACCAGACCCGTGGCGCCGCTGACCGCGATGGTGAGTGGGCCAAGCCCCGCGTCGGCGGCGTCGCGGTGCGCCGCTAGGTCGTCGGCCAGCTGGCGGTGGCGGTAGACGAACATCGGTCGCAGCGCCGCTGCCGGCACCGGCGCCTCGATGCGGTCGTACACCCGGGTGCCGCCGGGGGCCTCGCCGAACTCGTGAACGTGGGTCCACCGGCCGACCAGTCGCGGCGGCCACGAGGCCGGCCCGTCCGAGGACAGCACGTCGACGAAGCGGCGCGGCGGGTCGTAGCGGTCCGGGTCGTGCTGGGCGATCCAGCGCAGACCACCCGGCAACCCGAGCACCGCGCGCCCGTCGGCCAGCGACTCGGCTTCCGCGATCGCCTTCATCGGCTGCCACGGCGGGATCAGCCGCCTCATCGCGCCGGGTCGTGCGTACCACCCGAACACCTCGTCGAGCGGGTGCTCGACGACGCTCTCGTATTCGATTCCCATGTGGAGATATTCGTCGCCATCATGCCGATGGATTGCGTCGGGGTGGGGTATCCACGGTCGTAGTCATGAACGGATGGAACGGGCTCGCCCGCCGAAGCGGCAAACGCCTGTATCAGGACCGCCGGGAGGCCGGCGAGGTTCTGGCCCGCGAGTTGTCGTCCTACCACGGTCAGGATGTGGTGGTGTTGGGCCTCGCGCGCGGCGGCGTTCCGGTCGCCGCGCAGGTGGCCCGCTCGCTGCAGGCTCCCCTTGACGTCTTTCTGGTCCGCAAGCTGGGTGTGCCGCAGTGGGAGGAGCTTGCGATGGGTGCGCTGGCCAGCGGGGGCGGTGTCGTCATCAACGAGAACCTCGTGCGCAACCTGGGCATCGGTGACGAGGCGATGCAGGCCGCGATCGCTCGCGAGACCGAGGAGTTGAACCGGCGCGAGCACGCCTATCGCGGCGACCGCCTGCCTCCCGAGCTGACGGGCAGGACGGTGATCCTGGTCGACGACGGGATCGCCACCGGAGCCAGCATGCTCGCCGCGGTGCGTGCGGTGCGGGCCAAGAACCCGGCGCGGATCGTCGTCGCCGTCCCGGTCGGACCGCCGTCGGCGTGCCGGGAGCTAGCCAAGGAAGCCGACGACGTGGTCTGCGCGAGCATGCCGCCGGGATTCGAGGCCGTCGGCCAGGTGTTCGTCGACTTCCATCAGGTCAGCGACGACGAGGTGCGCGAACTGCTGGCGCCCGGCGAGCCGGACCAGCAAGGGCCACAAGGGAATTAGCGGCGGTCTTCGCCGGAGTCGGCTTGTTCGACGACCGTGGTCTCATCGTCGGCGCCGGGCTCGCCCGCGTATTCGGGTTGCTCCGCGACGGTCTCGTCGTCGGGATAGTCCTCGTAGTACTCCGGGTCGGCATCGGTCTGCGCGTCGGGGGCGGTGTCGGCTTTGCGGCCCGAGCGCTCCCGCACCGCATCGACGATCAGCAGCACCACACCGATCACGCTGGCCGCGATACAGACCCAGGCGATCAGTTCATTGCTGGTGACGACGGCCGTCACCAGTGCCGCGAGGCCGATGACAGCGAGGACGAGCGCAACGATCAGCATTGATCAACCCTAGGCCAAGGCGGGTTCAGTTGTTTCCCCGGTTGAACTGATTGAAGCCACCGCCGTCGTTTCCGGCGCTGGAGTCGACGGGCGCGGCCGAACCGCGCTGGCCGAGCTCCTCGAGCTGGGACTCCAGGTAGGTCTTGAGCCGGGTGCGGTATTCGCGCTCGAACGTGCGCAACTGTTCGAGGCGGCCCTCCAGCACGGTGCGCTGCTGGTTGATGGTGCCCATGATCTCGGAGTGCTTGCGCTCCGCGTCGGCCTGCAGGGCGTCGGCCTTCTCCTGCGCCTGGCGAAGCTGCGCCTCGGACCGGGTCTGGGCGTCGGCGAGCATCGCGTCGGCGCGCTGGCGAGCATCGGCGACGGTGGTCTCGGCGGTCTGCCGCGCCTCGCTCACCAGGGCGTCGGCCTGCGCCCGCGCATCGGCGAGCAGCTTCTCCGACTCGGCCTTGGCGGTGCTGGTCAACCGGTCCGCGGTGTCCTGGGCCAGGCTCAACACCTTGGCCGCCTTCAACGCCTGGTCCTCGCTGGACTGCGACGACGGCGCCTCGTAGGCCGGCTGCGGCGTCGGAGCGGGCTCGGGGGCCGCGGGCTGCTCGTAGACCGGCATGGCCTGTGTCGACTGGCTTCCGCCGGAGCCGGCGGATGCCAACTCCTGCTCCAGCTCGGCGACACGCTGCCGAAGATCCGCGTTCTCCTCGATGAGGCGCGTCAGCTCGTTCTCGACCAGATCGAGGAACGCGTCAACCTCATCCTCGTTGTAGCCGCGCTTGCCAATGGGTGGCTTGCTGAACGCGACGTTGTGAACGTCGGCGGGTGTGAGCGGCATTGTCGCCCCCTTGAAGTCTGGACAGTCAACCGGTCTCAAAGTGTAGAGCGTGGGTGGAACGTAACTGGCGTCCATCCTGTCACACCAGACGCGGCCGTAGCAGAAGTGGATGAAATTAAGAGCGAATTTCAAACACGGCCGGACATGCGGTGACCATTTCAGCGCTCAATTTCTTGTCGGCAAACGGCCCGTTTGCCACTCACCGGAAGAGCCGGTGCCGTCTGGCTCGATGCGGTCTCAGGCCGCCGCGCCGAAGGCCAGTTGCATGCCGATGAAGGCGACGAGCAGCAGCACCATGATCGACAGGTCGAAGCGCACCGCACCTATCGTGAGCTGGGGAATGAGCCGCCGCAGCAGCTTCACCGGCGGATCGGTCAGCGTCATGATGATTTCGAGGATCACCACGGTGGCGCCCTTCGGATGCCAGTCCCGGGAGAACGACCGGATGAACTCGACCACGACCCGCGCGATCAGCAGCAGCCAGAAGACGAACAGGGCGAAGCCCAGGATCTCGAAAAAGAGCGACAACGCCGACGGTCCTCACTACGGGCACAGATGTGACTTTTACTACAGGCTTGATACAGGCAAGTCGCGCCCGAGACCTCTCAAGCCCGCACGCGACGCCAGCCTACCCGTCTGTGAGACGACCTACTGATAGGAGTAGAAGCCCGCCTCGGCAATGCGGCGCCGCTCCTCGGCCGTCACGTCGATGTCTGCCGGCGACAGCAGGAACACCTTGGTGGCCACCTTGTCGAACGATCCCCTCAGCGCGAAGGCCAGGCCCGCAGCGAAGTCGACGAGGCGCTTGGCATCGGCGTTGTCCATCGACACCAGGTCCATGATCACAGGGGTTCCGTCGCGGAACCGTTCGCCGATCGTGCGGGCCTCGCTGTAGTCCTTCGGCCGCAGCGTGGTGATCTTCGCCAGCGGGCTGCCCGCCTCGAACAGTTCGGCCATCCGGCGCGGGTCCATGGCCAGCGCGCCGCGGGTGGCACCGCGCATCGGGGCGAAACGGGGTGCGGGGCGCTCGAATTCGCGCGGTGCGCGCAGTCTCGGCTCGAAGCGGTCCTCGTAACCGCGGTAACCGCCCGGCGCATCGTCGTAGTCGCGGTCGTCGTAACCACGGTGGCCGGGGCCGTACCCGTCGTCGTCGAAATGTTCGTCTCGACTACGGCGCGAATATCCACGTGAGGCGCCGCGGTCGTCGTCCTCGTAGTACTCGTCGTCGTAGTCGTCCATCGGGGCCATACCGAAGTAGGCCTTGACCTTGTGAAGTGTGCTCATCGTTCGACCCTTCTCATGCCCTGGACTCTGGTGTCTGTGATGAAGATGTGACTGGAGTGACTACTTCTGGTGACGGTAAAGGACGTTGTCCCAATAACGCGGTACCGACACGCACACATGTCGAGCCGTGTTTGACCGCCGCTTCGAGATCGTTGGACATCCCGGCCGACAGCTTGAGGCGCTGCGAATAGTTCGCCTGGACCCGCCTGAGCTCGGCGTTCACGCGTGCGAACGCCGCATCAGCGTCCGCGTCGAGCGGAGGGATCGCCATCAGCCCGGCCAACTCCAACCCCGATGCGGCGTGCGCCGCGGCGCACAATTCGTCGACCGAATCGGGTTCGTCGATGTCGACGCCGCCGCGGCTTTCGTCCCCGTCGAGGCTCAGCTGGATGAAGACGCGCAGCGGTTCGTGGCGCCTGCCCTCGTCGAGCGCGGCGGACGCCGCGCGGCTCAGCGCGTCGATCAACTTGCGGGTGTCGACCGAGTGCGCCGCATACGCCCAGCCGGCAATGGATCGCGCTTTATTGCGCTGTATCCGGCCGACCATGTGCCAGCGAATGGATCCGACATCGGGAATGGCGGCGATTTCTCGGACTTTATTCGACGCTTCCTGTTCGCGTGATTCGCCGAAAGCCTCACAACCCAAACGGCGAAGAATAATGACATCGTCGGCGGGAAAGAATTTGGTTACCGGTAACAATTCAATGTCGGTGATATCGCGTCCGGCGGCCTCGGCGGCGGCCGCCAGGCGTTTGCGCACGGCCGCCAGCGCTTCGCTCAGCTCGACTTCGCGGGAGGACGGCACGTTGTCGCTCACTCCATCCACACCAGAGAGGCGAACCGCCCGGTCGGGGCGTCGCGCCGATGGCTGAACAAGTTGCGGTCCTCGATCGTGCAGCGAGGGTCGACATCGATGGCGGTGACACCCAAAGTCGTTAATTGCCGGTGGATTCCGGCTCGCAGGTCCAGCGCGGGTGTGTTCTTCGCGCTCGTCGTGCGGCTTCCGGGCAGCGCGGTCTCGACCTCGGCGGCCATGGCCTCGGGGACCTCGTAGTTGCGTCCGCTGGCCGCGGGTCCGAGCAACGCCGAGATGTCCTCGGCGTGCGCGCCGAGCGACAGCATCGCCTCGACGGTGCGCGCCACGACCCCGTTTTGCGCACCGACGCGCCCGGCGTGCACGGCGGCCACCACTCCGGCGCGCGCGTCGCCCAATAAAACGGGAACGCAATCGGCGGTGACCACCGCCAAAGCCAAACGCGGTGTGGCGGTGACCAATGCGTCAGTTTTTTCGACCGGACGACCCGTGGCGTCGTCGACCACGGCGACGTGATCCCCGTGCACCTGATTCATCCACACGATTGCGTCGTCGCCCAATCCGATGGCGCCGCCGAGCCGTTTGCGGTTGGCTGCCACGGCCTGCGGATCGTCGCCGACGTGGTCGCCGAGGTTGAAGGTGTCGAACGGCGGCGCGGAGACACCGCCGGCCCGTGTCGTGGTCACGCGCCGTATGCGAACCGTCACGGTCGCCAGTATTGCCGGATCAGTGGCGCATGAACGGCGGCACGTCGACGTCGTCGTCATCGTCCCCGCCGATACTGACCGTCGCGCCGTTGGTGTGCACCGGCACGCTGGCCGGATCCGCGGGCTCGAACAGCGATGTGCTCACCTTGCCGGCCTTACCCGGGGTGATGCCCTGGGCCTGCGCCTCGGTCGGGCTGACCACCGGTTTGCGTCCCGGACCGGCGGAGTCGAAGCCGGCGGCGATCACGGTGACCCGCACCTCGTCACCGAGCGAGTCGTCGATGACCGTGCCGAAGATGATGTTGGCGTCGGGGTGGGCGGCGTCCTGCACCAGCGACGCCGCTTCGTTGATCTCGAACAGACCCAGGTCGCTGCCGCCCGCGACCGAGAGCAGCACACCCTGCGCCCCCTCCATCGAGGCCTCCAGCAGCGGCGAGTTGATCGCGATCTCGGCGGCCTTGAGCGCACGGCCGTCACCGCGCGCCGAACCGATGCCCATCAGCGCGGTGCCCGCCCCGCTCATCACGCCCTTGACGTCGGCGAAGTCGACGTTGATCAGGCCGGGTGTGGTGATCAGGTCGGTGATCCCCTGCACGCCGTTGAGCAGCACCTCGTCGGCGCTGCGGAACGCGTCCATCAGCGACACCGCGGCATCGCCCATCTGCAGCAGCCGGTCGTTGGGGATCACGATGAGCGTGTCGCAGCTCTCCCGCAACGCCTGGATGCCGTTCTCGGCCTGGTTGCTGCGCCGCTTGCCCTCGAACGAGAACGGCCGCGTCACCACGCCGACGGTCAACGCGCCGAGCTTGCGCGCGATCGACGCCACCACCGGCGCGCCACCCGTACCGGTGCCGCCGCCCTCGCCGGCCGTGACGAACACCATGTCGGCGCCGCGCAGCAGCTCCTCGATGTCGTCCTTGGCGTCTTCGGCGGCCTTGCGCCCCACCTCGGGGTCGGCGCCGGCGCCGAGACCGCGCGTGGAATCGCGACCGACGTCGAGCTTGACGTCGGCGTCGCTCATCAACAACGCCTGTGCGTCGGTGTTGATGGCGATGAACTCCACGCCCTTGAGGCCCTGCTCGATCATCCGGTTGACGGCATTTACTCCACCGCCACCGATGCCGACCACCTTGATGACGGCGAGGTAGTTATGTGGGGGGGTCATCGCGATCCCTTCCTCCCAAGTTGTCCGACGACACGCCGAGCCTTGGCAAACCCTAAACCTCAACCAGAGGGTTATAGTTATGTCAAGTTGTTCCGCGCAACCAGAACGGTAGGGCGGGCTCGCGACCTAGCGATGCAGGCGCGCCGACACGCGCGACAAATTTTTCGTGCCACTTCGCGAGGGACGTGCAACGGGGCGTTGGACGCGCGCGGTCTCACTTCACGGTCGGCAGGTCCGGACTCGACACGTCGTAGGTCTTGCCAGGCTGGGTGAGCAACGCCCCGAGTTTGAGCGCCTTCTCCTCGGTCCGGTCGGTGGTCCCCCACACCACCTCCCTGCCGTCGATGAGCTGCAGGGTGATGGACGCGACCGAGGGCGCCGCGATGCGGGCGACCTGCGCGGCGACCTCTGGGCGCAGCGACGTCATCACCTGCAGCGCCGCCTTGGTCGGTGCGTCGTTGGGACCGGGAGTGTCGGTGTCGAGGTAGGGCACCCCCGGCGGCGGCGGGCCGATCGCGAAGTCGACGCCGTCGCGGTCGAACAGGTGCGGTCCGTCCGGATAGTCCTTGACCACCACCGGAACTCGCTCGACGACAGTGATCCGCAGAGTGGACGGATACTGGCGCTGAACCCGCGCGCTGGCGATCCGCCGGATCGCGGCCACCCGTTCGGCGACGTTGTCGGTGTTCACCTGCAGCAGCGGCGTGCCCGGCGCGACGGCGGCGGCCGCGACGATCTCCTCTTTTGTCACCGCGCCCACACCGGTGACCACCGTGTTGCGCACCGCCATGACCGGGGTGAAGTACAGCAGCAGTCCGAGTCCGACGACGATCACGCTGATCAGTGCCGACCACATCAGCACCTTCAGGCCGCGGACCGTTCCCCGGCGCAGTTTGCGGGTGTCGTCCGCGGGCTTGCCCAGTGCGCGCCGCTTGGCCTCCCTGCGGGCCTGCTCGATCGCCATGGCGCGGGCTTGGGCCGCGCGGCGCTCCTCACGCTCGCGGCGCGCGCGCCGACGCGGGCCTTCGAAATCCGGTGTCTCGTCGGGTGTTTCGGGGTCGTGCGGCGTTTCCGCGTCGTGCGGCGTGTCCTGCGGCTGCGGCGCCTCCTCCCCCGGCTCGGGTGCCGCCGAGGGCTCCGGGGACTCCGGGTCACGGTCGATCGGCCCGGTCATCGCGACCCCGGTGTGCTCCGGTTGGCCTTGACGCGCAGCGCGGTGAGGATCTCCGGGCCGAGCATCGTGACGTCACCGGCGCCCATCGTGACGACGACATCGCCCGGTGCGGCGGCCTCGGCCACCCGCGCTGAGACCGCCGAGAAGTCCGGCACATACGTTCCCGGCACGCTGACGTGCTCGACGATGCTTGCTCCGCTGACCCCGGCGATCGGCTGCTCGCGGGCGGCGTAGACGTCGAGCACGAACACTTCGTCGGCACCGTCGAGTGCCTGCCCGAACTCGCGGGCGAATGTCTGTGTGCGCGAATACAAGTGCGGCTGGAAGACGACGATCGAACGACCACCGGCCTGCTCGGTGACGGTGTGCAGCGCGCCGAGCGTGGCGCGCACCTCGGTCGGATGGTGCGCGTAGTCGTCGAAGACCCGCACGCCGTTCGCCTCTCCGACCAACTCGAACCGGCGCCGCACCCCTTCGAAACCGGCCAGCCCGTCGAGTACCGCATCGACCGGCGCGCCCGCTTCGATCGCGGCGAGCATCGCGCCGATCGCGTTGAGCGCCATGTGCCGTCCCGGCACCGCGAGGCGCATCACCCTCGGGTGCGGTTCGTCGGCGAACTGGATGTGCGCCACCGCCCCGGTGTCGTGCTGCTCCCAGTTCAACAAGGTGCCGTGCAGCGCTCGGCTCGGGTCGCTGCCGTAGCGCAGCACGCGGATGCCCAGCTCCTCGGTGCGCTCGGCCAGCCCCGCGGCGCCGGGGTCGTCGGTGCAGACCACAAGCGCGCCACCGGGTTTGAGGCGTTCGACGAAGTCGTCGAAGACGGCGCCGTAAGCTTCGGCGCTTCCGAAGAAGTCGAGGTGGTCGGCCTCGATGTTCGTCACCACCGCGACGTCGGGGCTGTACTCCAGCAGTGAGCCGTCGCTTTCGTCGGCCTCTGCCACAAAGACGTCGCCGCTGCCGTTGTGGGCGTTGGTGCCCGCCTCGCCGAGGTCCCCGCCCACCGCGAACGACGGGTCGAACCCGCTGTGCTGCAACGCCACGATGAGCATTGACGTCGTCGTGGTCTTGCCGTGAGTGCCGGTCACCATCAGCGTGGTGTGACCCGCCATCAGCTTGGCCAGGACCACCGGCCGCAGGATCACCGGGATACCGCGCCGACGGGCCTCGACCAGTTCTGGATTGGTCTTCGGGATGGCGGCGTGGGTGGTGACGACGGCGGTCGGCCCGTCCGGCAACAGGTCCAGCGAGGAGGCGTCGTGTCCGATCCGGATCGCGGCACCGCGGGCCCGCAACGCGGCCACCGCCCGCGACTCCTTGGCATCAGAACCCGACACCAGCCCGCCGCGGTCGAGCAGGATGCGCGCGATCCCCGACATGCCGGCACCGCCGATGCCCACCATGTGCACCCGCTGCAGCTCGTCGGGCAACGACTTCGGTTTCACCGCATACCCTTTCGGGGTTCGGCTCGAGCCACCTCGATGGCGATCTCGGCGACCCGCCGTGCCGCGTCGCGGTGACCGGCCAGCGCGGCGCCCGCCGTCATCGTCTGCAATCGGCCGGTGTCGGTGAGCAGTTCGACGACGGTCTCGGCGACGAAACCCGGCGACAGGTCGGCGTCATCGACGATCAGCCCACCCCCGGCCTCGACGACGGGAAGTGCGTTGAGCCGTTGTTCGCCGTTGCCGATCGGCAGCGGAACGTATACCGCGGGCAACCCGACCGCGGTCAGTTCGGCGACCGTCATCGCCCCGGACCGGCACATCGCGACGTCGGCAGCGGCGTATGCGAGGTCCATCCGGTTCAGGTAGGGCACAGGGACATACGGCGGGTCACCGTCGGCGGGCTCGCGCAGATCGAGGGTGTTCTTGGGACCGTGGGCGTGCAGCACCGAGATGCCAGCCGCCGCAAGGTCTTTGGCGGCTCCCGAAACGGCCCTGTTCAGCGACTGCGCGCCCTGCGACCCGCCGAACACCAACAGCACCCGGGCGTCAGGGGCGAAACCGAAGTGGGCGCGCGCCTCGGCCCGCAACGCCGCGCGGTCCAGCGAGGTGATCGCCGCGCGCACCGGAACCCCGACCACCTCGGCGGTCCTGCCCAGCCCAGGGTCGGCGACGGCCGAGAGCACCCGTCGCGCCGAACGGGCACCGACCCGGTTGGCCCAGCCCGCGCGAGCGTTCGCCTCGTGCACCACCACCGGCACGCGCTTGCTTCTGCGCACGCTGCGCGCGGCCAGATAGGCGGGCAGCGCGACGTAACCGCCGAAGCCGATCACCACGTCGGCCTCGACCTCGTCGAGCAGCGCCCGGGTCTGGCGCACCGCCCGCCGCACCCGCAAGGGCAGGCGCAGGAGGTCGCCGGAGAGTTTTCGGGGCAGCGGCACCGGCGTGATCAGCTCGAGGTGGTAGCCGCGTTCGGGGACCAGCCGGGTCTCCAGGCCCCGCTCGGTGCCCAGAGCGGTGATCCGCGCGTCGGGCACCAATTCGGTCAGGGCGTCGGCCACCGCCATCGCCGGTTCGACGTGTCCCGCGGTACCACCGCCCGCGAGGACCACGGAGACTCCCCGGTCGTCCCCCGGCCGCCGAGGGACGGGACCCGTGTCGTTCACCCGTAACGCTGACCTTCCAGTGCGCGCCGCCGGCTGCTGTCCGCGCGGCCGCCTCCATGATGCCTTGCCGCCCGGGCCGGCTTACCGGCCGTCTGGCGTTTGCGGGCGGACTTGGGCGTCTGTTTGGCCGCGGGCTTGGGCGCCCGGGTGCGCTTTCCCGCCGGGGGTTTGCCGGGTCGCTCCGAGCCGCGCTTGTTGAGCCGGTCGCGCACCGCCTCGGTCCGCGTCGGCACGTAGGGCGCGGGCAGCGGCAGCCGCAGCAGCCTGTTGACCCGGTCGTCGCGCCCGGCCCGCAACGCCGCCACCGCCTCGGGTTCGTGTCGCGCCGCGCTCGCCATGATGCCGATCATCAGAAGCGTTGTCGCTGTTGAGGTTCCACCTGCCGAGATGAGGGGCAGCTGCAGCCCGGTCACCGGAAGGAGGCCCACCACATAGCCGACGTTGATGAACACCTGGCCCATGATCCACAGCGTCGCGGTGGCGGTGAGCAGGCGCAGGAACGGGTCCGCGGAGCGCCGCGCGATGCGCATGCCGGTGTAGGCGAACAACCCGAACAGGCACAGCAGGCCACCGGCCCCGATGAAGCCGAGTTCCTCGCCGATGATCGCGAAGATGAAGTCGTTGTGCGCGTTGGGCAGGTAGTTCCACTTCGCCGCGCCCTGGCCCAGGCCGTCGCCGAACACACCGCCGTTGGCCAGCGCGAATCGTGCCTGGCGGGCCTGATAGCCCGAACCCTGCGTATCTGCGGCGGGGTTCAACCAGGACTGCACCCGCGCGGACCGGTACCCCTCGGCCATCGCCAGCACCGCGGCCGACACCACGACCATGAACAGCGAGGACACGAATACCCGCAGCGGCAGGCCTGCGTACCAGAGCAGGCCAAGCAAGATGATGCCCAGCGACACCGTCTGCCCCAGGTCGGGCTGGGCGACGATGAGCGCCAGCGCGACGAATGCGGCAGGCACCAGCGGGATCAGCATCTCGCGCAGCGAGGCCTGCTCCATGCGGCGCGCGGCCAGCAGATGAGCGCCCCAGATGGCGAACGCGATCTTGGCCAGCTCGGAAGGCTGCATCGAGAACCCCGCGACCACGAACCACCCGCGCGAACCGTTGGCCACGGTGCCGATGCCCGGAATCAGCACCAGGATCAGCAGCACGATGGTTAGCGCGAAGCTGGAGAAGGCCATGCGCCGCATCAGCTGCACCGGGATCCGCATCGCGACGTAGAACCCGAACAACCCGACGACCGTCCACAACACCTGCTTGGCGAAGACGATCCACGGCGAGCCGTCCTGGTCGTAGGAGTACACCCCCGACGCCGACAGCACCATGGTCAGACCCAGCGTGGTCAGCAGCGCGGCCACCGCGATGATGAGGTGGAACGACGTCATCGGGCGGCCGAGCCACGCCCCGACCCGGGTCCGATGCCCGGCGGTCGCAGGCACCGGCTCGGCCGGTTTGTCTTCGGCGCCCGTCCTGCGAAGCCGCAGCCGGGTCAGGATGGTGGTCATCGGCGACTATCGGGTCAGTGCGCGCACGGCTTCGGCGAACGCATCGCCGCGGTGGCTGTAGCCGCTGAACTGGTCGAAGGAGGCGCCTGCGGGTGCCAGCAGCACGGTGTCGCCGGACCGGGCGAGGCCGCTGGCGGCGTCGACCACTGCGGCCATGATCGCGTCGCCGGATTGCGTTCCCTCGAGCCTGATCACATGAGTAACAGGATTAACATCCGACCCATTTGTCCCTTGCACCCCAAAATCCTCCCCCGTCACAACCTCGATGACGGGGACATCCGGGGCGTGTCGCGATAACGCCTCGGCGATCAGGGCCCGGTCGCGGCCGATCAACACCGCTCCGACCAGCCGATTCGACATCGAGGTGAGCAGCTCGTCGACCGAGGCGCCCTTGAGCAGCCCACCGGCCACCCACACCACCCGCGGATAAGCGGCGATCGATGCCCGCGCGGCGTGCGGATTAGTGGCCTTCGAGTCGTCGACGTAAGTGACGCCCGCGACGGTGCCGACCACCTCGGCGCGGTGTCTGCCGACCCGGAAACCGACCAGCGCGTCGGCGATGGCCGCCGGTGGCACGTCGACTGCGCGGGCCAGTGCGGCGGCACCGAGCGCGTTGAGCACCCCGACCGGGCCGGCCACCGGCACCGACGCGGTCTGGGCCAGCGTCCAACCGCCTTCGGGTGGATCGCCGAATGCGTTGTCCACCAGCGCGCCGTCCACCACGCCCAGTTCGCCGGGGCCGGGCTCCGCCAGCCGGAACCCGACGCGGGTCGGGGCGGCCGCCGCGTCGAGCAGGCCAGCGGCCACCGGGTCGTCGAGTCCGACCACGGCGACCCGGCCGTTGAGCACGCGGGCCTTGGCAGCGGCGTAGGCGGCCATGGAGCCGTGCCAGTCGAGGTGGTCCTCGGCGACGTTGAGCACCACGCCAGCATCCGGCCGCAGCGACGGCGCCCAGTGCAGCTGGAAGCTGGACAGCTCCACCGCGAGCAGGTCGGACGGTTCGGTGAGGACGTCGATGACGGGGTTGCCGATGTTTCCGCACAGCACCGCGTTTCGCCCGGCGGCGACCAGCATCGCGTGCAACATCGATGTGGTCGTCGTCTTGCCGTTGGTCCCGGTGACCACGAGCCAGCGCCGCGACGGCCCGAACCACCCCGCCCGGTCCAACCGCCAGGCAAGTTCCACGTCGCCCCAGACCGGCACGCCCGCCTGTGCCGCTGCGGCCAGCACGGGAGCGGTCGGCGCGAACCCGGGACTGGTGATCACGAGCGCGTAATCGCCGATGGTGGCCTGGGCCTCGGCGGTGGTGACGACCCTGGCGGGCGTGATCAGCCGCTGCAGCGCCAGCGGATCGTCGTCGCAGATCGTCAACCGCACGCCGGTGGGCTCCAGCACGGCGCTCACCGAGCGGCCGGTCAGGCCCGCGCCCGTCACCAGCACCCGGGCGCCGGGGACCAGCGGCTCGAGATGCGTCATGTCAGGCACCGACGGTCGTCAGCCACTCGCTGTAGAACAACGCGACGCCGAGCCCGCAGGCGATCGCGGTGAGCAACCAGAACCGGATGATCACCGTGGTCTCGGCCCACCCCACCAGCTCGAAGTGGTGGTGGAACGGCGCCATCCGGAACACCCTGCGCCCGGTGGTGCGGAACGCCAGAATCTGCACGACGACCGAGACCACCTCGGCGACGAACAGGGCGCCGAGCACCACGGCCAGCATCTCGGTCCGGCTGGCCACCGACAGCCCGGCGATGATGCCGCCGAGGGCGAGCGAGCCGGTGTCGCCCATGAAGATCTTGGCGGGCGCGGCGTTCCACCACAGGAATCCGATGCAGGCGCCCGCGGTGGCCGCAGCGATGATCGCCAGGTCCAGAGGGTCGCGCACGTTGTAACAGCCCAGGCCCGGGCTCGTCGCGCAGGCATTGCGGAACTGCCAGAACGTGATCAGCACGTAGGCCGCGCACACCATCGCCATCGCGCCCGCGGCCAGCCCGTCCAGCCCGTCGGTGAAGTTCACCGCGTTCGACCACGCGCTGACCACCACGATGCAGAACAACACGAACAGTGCGGGCGGCAGTGTAACCGTGGCGATCTCGCGCACATAGGACAGTTCGGCGCTGCCCGGCGTCAACCCGTCGGCGTTGCGGAACTGCAGCGCCAGCACGCCGAAGATCACGGCGGCGGTCAGGATGCCGACTGTTTTGGCGGTCTTGTTGAGCCCCAGGTTGCGCGAACGCCGGATCTTGATCAGGTCGTCGACGAATCCAACGACAGCCAGGGCGCTGGCCAGAAACAGCACGAGCAGGCCCGAAGCCGACGGTCCCCGGCCGTCGATCACGACGCCGACGAGGTGGGTGCCCAGGTAGCTGGCCCAGATGCCCGCGACGATCGCCACGCCACCCATCGAGGGGGTGCCGCGCTTCTTGGCGTGGGTGGGCGGTCCGTCCTCGCGGATCTCGTGCCCGAATCCCTGGCGGGTGAACAGCCGGATCAGCACCGGCGTGAGCAGGATCGAGACCGTCAGCGCGATGCCGACGGCGATGAGGATCTGCCTCATGCGTTCGGGTCCCGGACGTCGGCGGGCCGAAGATCGAGCAAAGCTTCGGCCAGCGCGCCGAGGCCGGCCGCGTTCGACGCCTTCACCAGCACCACGTCGGACGGCTGCAGTTCGGCGCGCAGGAGGTCCAGCGCCGCGTCGGCGTCGGCGACCATGGTGGCCTCAGCCCCCCACGATCCCTCCATCACCGCGCCGTGGTGCATGGCGCTCATAGTCCTCCCGGTTCCGACGACGATGAGTCGTGACACATCTAAGCGCACGGCCAGCCGGCCGATGCGGTCATGCTCGGATATCGCGTCGTCGCCGAGTTCGGCCATCTCGCCGAGCACCGCCCAACTGCGGCGCCGGCCCCCGCCCACGCGGGCCATCCACGCCAGCGCCTTGAGGCCCGCGACCATCGAGTCCGGGTTGGCGTTGTAGGCGTCGTTGATGACGGTGACGCCGTCGCTGCGGGTGGCGACCTGCATGCGGTGTTTGGACGCGGGACCGGCGGTGGCCAGCGCGGTGGCCACCTGCTCGAGGGAGGCGCCGCACTCCAGCGCCACGGCCGCTGCGCACAGCGCGTTGGACACCTGGTGGTCCCCGTGGACGGCCAGCGCGACGTCGACGAACCCGGCGCCGGTGTGCATGCTGAACCGCGGCCTGGCCAGCTCGTCGAGCGTGATCCCCTCCGCCCACACGTCCACATCGCGCCCGCCCGGCTCGCGCGACACCTGAACGATGCGCGCGGCGGTCTTGGCGGCCATCGCCGCCACCGCGGTGTCGTCGACGTTGAGGACGACAGCCCCTGTTGATGGGACCGCTTGTGGCAGTTCGGATTTGGTTTCGGCGATGGCCTCCCGCGACCCGAATTCACCCAGGTGTGCGGTGCCCACGTTGAGCACCACCGCGATCGAGGGCGGGGCGATCGCGGCCAACGCGGCAATGTTGCCGCGATGCCGTGCCGACATCTCCAACACCAGGAAGTCGGTGGACCGCGTCGCGCGCAGCACCGTCCACGGATGTCCGAGTTCGTTGTTGAACGAACCGGGCGGCGCGATCACCTCACCGAGCGGGGCCAGCACCGCGGCGACCAGGTCCTTGGTCGAGGTCTTACCCGACGATCCGGTGATCCCGATGATCGTGAGCCCGCCTGCGACGAGTTCCGCGGCGACCGCACCGGCCAGCTTCGCCAACGCCATGAGCACGGCTGCGCCCGAACCGTCGACGTCGTGTTCGAGCACGCCTGCCGCGCGGTCGGATGTCTCCGGTGTCGGGTCGACGACGATCGCAGGCACCCCGACCGGGCGGGCGGCCAGCACCGCCGCCGCCCCGGCCTGCACCGCCGCGGCGGCGAAGTCGTGCCCGTCCGAGCGGGCTCCCGGCAGCGCAAGGAACAGACCGCCGGGTGTGACGGCCCGCGAGTCGAACTCGACGGTGCCGGTGACCCTGGTGGTCGCGGCCTCGGCTTCGGAGATGTCGGCGAGGCGGCCGCCGACGATCTCGGCGATCCTGGCCAGCGTCAGGTCGATCACGGCAGGGGTCCCTGTGCCTCGATGGCGCGCGCCAACTCCTCGCGGTCGTCGAAAGGTCGGGTGAGCCCGGCGCCGGTCTGCCCTGCCTCGTGGCCCTTGCCCGCGACGAGCACGACATCCCCCGGTCGCGCCCACGCCACGGCGTGCTCGATCGCGGCGCGGCGATCACCGATCTCGACGACCTCCGCGCGGCCCACCGCGCCGGCCACGATCGCCGCGCGGATCTCGGCAGGGTCCTCGTCGCGCGGGTTGTCGTCGGTCACCACCACCAGATCGGCCAGTTCGGCGGCGACGCGGCCCATCGGGCCCCGCTTGCCGGGATCGCGGTTACCGCCGGCCCCGAACACGACCGCCAGTCGGCCGTCGGTGTCAGCGCCCAACGTCTCCAGCACGGCCTGCAGGGCACCCGGCTTGTGCGCGTAGTCGACCACCGCCAGGAAGTCCTGCCCGCACTCGACGGGCTCCGTCCGCCCGGGCACCGTCGCGGTGCGCAGACCGGGTACGGCCTGTTCGGGCGACACACCGACCGCGTCGAGCAGCGCGATCGCGAGCAGGCAGTTGGCCACGTTGTAGCGGCCGGGAAGCCCGATCTGAAGGTGGTGGTGCACACCCGCCGGGTCCACCGCGAAGAACTCCTGCGCGTTGCGGCCGACCGTGCGGATGTCCTCGATAGTCCAGTCGGCGACCCGGCCGGTCGCGCTGACCGTCACGGGCTCGCGCGCCAGCCTGGCCATCTCCCGGCCTGCGTCGTCGTCGACGCAGAGCACGGAAAGCTCTGCGCGGTTGGCAGATTCGGGAGCGAACAGTCGCGCCTTGGCCTCGAAGTAATCCCGCATCGTCGGGTGGAAGTCGAGATGGTCGCGCGACAGGTTGGTGAACCCGCCGACCGCAAAATGCACACCGTCGACGCGGCCGAGGGTGAGCGCGTGGCTCGACACCTCCATCACGACGGTGTCGACGCCCTGCTCGACCATCACCGCGAGCAGCGCCTGCAGGTCCGGCGCCTCGGGCGTGGTGAGGACGCTGGCCTGATCGCGGCCGTCGATCCGGATGCCGACGGTGCCGACCAGTCCCGCCGCCCGCTCCGCCGAGCGCAGCCCGGCCTCCACCAGATAGGTGGTGGTGGTCTTGCCGGAGGTGCCGGTGACGCCGATGACCCGCAGCCGCTCGGACGGCCGGCCGTACACCTCGGCGGCCACCGCGCCCAGCACCGACCGCGGATCCGGGTGGACCACCACCGGGATCTCCACATCGGGCCCCAACAGTGCCAGCCCGTCGGGGTCGGTGAGGATCGCTGCCGCACCGCGAGCGACCGCCTCGGCGGCGTAGCGGGCGCCGTGCGACGACGCCCCCGGCAGCGCCGCGAACAGGTCACCCGGTTCGACGTCCCCGCTGCGCAACGTGACGCCGGTGACGCGGACGTCCGGTACGGCACCGCCCGCGGGCACCGCCTGGACCTGCCCGGCCAGCGGTGCAAGCGCCGCGCCGGCGGGATGGCTGGGTCGCAGGTTCATGGCGTTGACACAGTACCCAGTCGTCCTGGCGACTCCTGCGACATATCGGGGCCGTCGGCACCCTCGTCAGTCGGCTACCAGGGTCAACCGCGAGTCGGGATCCGGCGACAGCGGCACGTTCTCGCGCTGCAGCAGCCAGGAGGCGATGTTGTGGAACAGCGGCGCCGACGTGGTGCCCGGCTGGCCGTCGGCCGTGCGCTGCGGGTGGTCCATCATGATGGCCACGACGTAGCGCGGGTCGTCGGTGGTGGCGATGCCTGCGAACGTGATCCAGTAGACGTCGCTGTAGTAGCAGCCACAGGCCGGGTTGATCTGCTGTGCGGTTCCGGTCTTCCCGGAGATCTGGTAGCCCTCGACCGCCGCCTGCGAACCCGTGCCCTGCTGCACCCCTGTCGGGTCGCGCTGCACCGTGGCCCGCAACATCTGCCGCACGGTCTTTGCCGTTTCCGGCGTCACCACCCGAACGCCCTCGGGGCGCGGCTCGTCGCTGCGGGTGCCGTCGGAAGCGATGGTGGTCTTGACGATGCGCGGAGGGACGCGCACACCGTCGTTGGCGATGGTCTGATACATGCCCGCCATCTGCAGCAGGGTCATCGAAAGGCCCTGTCCGATGGGCAGGTTGGCGAATGTGCTGCCCGACCACTGGTCGATCGGCGGGACCAGGCCCGCGCTCTCACCCGGCAGGCCCACCCCGGTGCGCTGCCCGAGGCCGAACTTGCGGACCATCTCGAAGAAGCGCTCAGGGCCGAGTCGCTGCGCCAGCATCAGCGTGCCCACGTTGGAGGACTTACCGAAGATGCCCGTCGTGGTGTAGGGCATTGTCCCGTGCTCCCAGGCGTCACCGACCGTGACCCCGCCCATGTGGATCGACCCCGGGACCTGCAACACCTCGTCGGGATGCGAGAGCCCGTACTCGATGACCGATGCGGCGGTGATGATCTTGTTGACCGAACCCGGTTCGTATGGCGAGGACACCGCGGGGTTGCCCAGCTGGCGGTGTTCCTGCCTGCCGAGGTCCTGGCTCGGGTCGAACGTGTTGTCGTTCGCCATCGCCAGCACCTCAGCGGTTTTCGCGTCGAGGACGACCGCAGAGACGTTCTTGGCGCCGGACAGGTTCTTGGCCTGCTGCACCTGCTGCTGGACGTAGAACTGGATGTCGTCGTCGATGGTCAGCATGACCGTGGAACCGTCGACCGCGTCGTGGCGGTTGCGGTAACTGCCCGGGATGACCACGCCGTCGGACCCGCGGTCGTAGGTGATCGACCCGTCGGTGCCCGCCAACACGGCATCGAGCGAATCCTCCAGTCCCAGCAGGCCGTGCCCATCCCAGTCGATACCGCCGACGATGTTGGCCGCCAGCGAGCCGCCCGGATACTGGCGCAAATCCTGGCGCTCCGAACCGACCTCGGGGAACTTCTTGGTGATCGTCTCGGCGATGGCGGGATCGACCGCACGGGCGAGATAGACGAACGTCTCGTTGCTCTTGAGCTTCTTGAGGACGGTGGCCGAGTCCGGCTTGTTGTTCAGCCGCAACGCCACCTCGGCGGCGATGTCGCGAAGCCTGCGGTCGGGTTCGGGCGCCTCGGTACTTTTCGCCCTGGCCTCCTCCAGCTGCTTGCGGACCTTCTGCGGCTGGAAGGTCAGCGCGCGCGCCTCGATGGTGAAGGCCAGCTTGTCGTTGTTGCGGTCGACGATCGCACCGCGAACGGCCTTGTCGACGTCGGTGACCTTGAGCTGGCTGGCCGCCTCGGCCCGCAATCCGTCGGCGCGGGGCACCTGGAGATTGAACAGCTGCCCCGCCGCGACGATCAGCACGAGGAAGATGGCCGCGTTACCCACTCGATGCCGGAAAACGAAAGAGGCACTGCGCAGCCCGGTTTCGGTGATCGGAGCGCGAGTCCGCCGCGCTTTGGCCGAGCGCTCCTGAGGGCCGGCGGCCGGTGCGGCCTTGCGGGGCCGACGCTCGCGGCTCATGCGCCGGGACCCGCCGGAGGCACGACTGCGGGGGGCGCCACGGCGGGGGGCACGACCGCCGGGCTGAACTGTTCGGCGCCGGGCACGGGGCCGGGCAGCACCTGCGGGTTCGGGATGTGCAGCGCGTCGGTCGGGGCCATCGGCGCCGCGGGCGGGACCATCGGGCCCGGTGCGGCACCGGGCACCGGCGGCTGACCCGGAAGCGCCTGCGGCACCGCCGGGATCGCCTGCGGCACCGCGGCGCCGGGCGCAGGCACGGCCGCATTCGGGGTGGGCGCCGTACGCGTCGGCATCCGGACGGTGACCTCGCGGGGATCGACGACCCGCGGCGCGGGCGGCCGCGGTCCCGGTGGCGGCGCCTGCGGCGTCGCGTCGGGCAGCGGAGTGTTCAGGGGCGGCGGCGGAACGCCCTCCGCCGGCTTGGGTGTGCCGACCACCACCCAGTTACCCGCCGGGTCCTGCACGAGATGTGCGGTGTCGCGGGACGGGATCATGCCGAGCTCGCGTGCGGCTTCTGCCAACGCCGGGGCGGCCTGCGCCTCGAGCACATCGCGTTCGAGCGCTTCCTTCTGTTGCAGCAGAGCCTGATTCGTCTCGCGAGCGTTACCCAGTTGATAGGACCGCTCGGCGGCGTCGGTGGACAGCCACAGCGTCGTGCCCAGGCCCACTCCCAGCGCGCCGATCACCAGCACCACGAACGGCACCCGGGCCACCAGCGCCCGCGGGCTGAGCTCCACCGAGGCCAGTTTGACGATGATGCGCTGGCGTAATGGTGTCCGAACGACCTTCGGCGCCTTGGCCTTCCGCGCCTTGGCGCGCGCCTTTGCCTGGCTTGCGTTCTTGGGCCTGCTCGGTGCGCCGGTCGGGCGCGGGATGGGGTTGGTCTGGGGCGCTGAGCGCTGCGGTCGCTGCTCGCGGGTCGGCTTGCGCCGCGACTGCGCGTCGGCCGAGCGCCGCTGAGCGCCGGTGCGCCGCCGTTCGTCGGCGCTGCGCACCGCTTTTACCCGCTTGGCCGGTTTGGCCTGTTTGCGCTGTTTGGTCTGCTTGGCCTGCTTGGCGTTCACCTGGGTGCCCCCACCTTCTCCAGTGCTCGTAGCCGCACAGGCGCGCTACGCGGGTTCCGTTCGATCTCCTCGGGAGCTGCACGCTCGGCACCGCGAGTCAGTGCGACGAACTCCGGCTCGTGACCCGGCAGTTCCACCGGTAAGCCGGGCGGCGTCCTGGACGCCGTTGCGGAGGCGAAGGCCGCCTTGACGATGCGGTCCTCCAGGGACTGGTAGGCCATCACGACGATGCGGCCGCCGGGAGCCAGAGCGTTCAGCGCCGCAGGCAACGCGTCGCGCAGCGAGTCCAATTCGCCGTTGACCGCGATTCGCAGCGCTTGGAACGTGCGCTTCGCCGGGTGCCCTCCGGTGCGGCGCGCCGACGCGGGAATCGCCTGGTACAGCAGCTCGACGAGCTCTCCGGTGGTGCGGAACGGCTGGGTAGCGCGCCTGCGGATGAGCTGGGCGGCGATCCGGCTCGCGAATCGTTCCTCGCCGAATTCGCGCAGAAGCCGGGTCAGCGATTTCTGGTCGTAGGTGTTCACCACCTCGGCGGCCGTCAGCTCGGCGTCGGGATCCATCCGCATGTCCAGTGGCGCGTCGGCGGCGTAAGAGAAGCCGCGTTCGGTGCGGTCGAGCTGCATCGAGGACACGCCGAGGTCGAAAAGGATTCCATCGGCATGGCTGGCCCAGTAGCGGTCGTCGCCAAGGACCCTGCCGATGCCGTCGTATCGCGTGCGGACCAACATCACCCGGTCGCCGAACCGCGACAAGCGCTCGCCGGCGATCCACAACGCGTTGGGGTCGCGATCCAGGCCGATCAGCCGCAGACCGGGCAGCTCGGTCAGGAAGCGCTCCGCATGCCCGCCGGCTCCGAGGGTGGCGTCGACGAGCACCGCGCCCTCACCGTCGGAACTCCGCCGTGTCAGTGCGGGTGTGAGGAGTTCGACGCAGCGGTCCAGCAGGACGGGGACGTGTCCGTGGTCGCCGCTGCGCCGTTCCATCGCGTTGCCTCCGTCCCACGCCCCTGCACCGGGGTCCCTGTCCGAGAGCGCGGACCTGGCGTCGGGGAAGTACGCCAGGGCCGGTTCGGGCAGAGGCCGCGATGCACGGGCTGGATGCCTGTGCCGGTCGACCGCCGAATCAGATGATGTCGTGCAGAGCTTCATCGGTGGCCGCGGAGAAGTTCTCTTCGTGGGTCTGCTGGTACTCCTGCCATGCGGTGGAGTCCCAGATTTCCAGGTAGTCGACCGATCCGATCACCACGCAGTCCTTCGAAAGGTTCGCGTAGCGGCGGTGATCGGCCGACAGCGTGATTCGGCCTTGTGCGTCGGGATGCTGTTCGTCGGTGGCCGCGGCCAGGTTTCGCAGGAATGCGCGTGCTTCCGGATTGCTACGCGATGCCTGCGACGCCCGTCGGGCCAGCTTCTCGAACTCGGCGCGCGGGTAGACGGCAAGGCTGTGATCTTGGCTTTTGGTGACCATCAACCCTCCTGCCAGCGCGTCGCGGAACTTGGCGGGCAGCGTGAGCCGCCCCTTGTCGTCGAGCTTTGGCGTGTAGGTGCCGAGAAACATCTCGCCACCTCCCTGCCGATCAACAGAGCCCCGGTCGCTCCGTTGTCCGCCACTTTACCCCACAATCCCCCACCATCCACCATTTGCGTGTCAATTTTCCTGGTGAGTCCCCACTCGTCGCCCCACAGCTGACGTGGCGAGGGCGGCAACGTCCCGGCGTCGACGGCAACGGTGAATAAAAGCGCAGGTGGACGCGGCGACGGAGGCGGTGGGGTGAAGTGGGGGCGATCAGCTGTCGGACCCACGAAAAAGGGGCAGCCCGCGGTGCGGGCTACCCCTGTGTCGCGTCAGCGCCTATTCGTCGAACCGGCGACGGAAGCGATCCTCCATGCGGCTGGCAAACGATCCACCCGAACCCTTGCCCCGCTTCTGCCGGGGAGCGCCGGGTTCGGCGACCGACCGGTCGCGTCCACCGGGGACGCGCGGACCGGTGATCGCGAACACCACACCGCCGAACATCACGATGAACCCGAGTACCGAGAGCGCCGGGAAGCCACTGATCTGGGTGGCAGGGATCGCGACACCGGACACCAGCATCGCGAGGCCGAGAACGAAGAGCGCGGCACCCTGCAGGCGGCGCCGGGTCGAGGGTGCGCGCAGGGTTCCGCCGCGGACACTCGAAGCGAACTTCGGGTCCTCGGCATAGAGCGCGCTCTCGATCTGGTCGAGCATGCGCTGCTCATGATCGGAGAGTGGCATTCGTCCCTCCCTCGGAACCCAGGGGCCCACCGTGGCCATCTCGTTGTTCAAAGTCTTGTGTGCCCGCGTTCACGGGCATCTAACAGTCATGATACGAGGTCGATCTGAGCCGTACCACCTTGTTCGACGCCCGATTGTATGACGGACGCCGCCGCGTGGGAGGCGCAGGCGGATCCACTCGATAATGGTTGGGACGACACCGCCCCGATACGCGGAGAGGCAGACACAGTTGGCGACATTTCTCATCGATCTGTCGCCGAGCGATATGCAACGCCGGCTCGGTGACGCACTCGCCGTCTACGTCGACGCGATGCGCTATCCGCGCGGCACCGAGGCGCAGCGGGCGTCGATGTGGCTCGAGCACACCCGCAGGCCCGGGTGGAAGGCCGTGGCGGCGGTGATCATCGGCGATTCCGACGACGCACCCGTCGGTGAGGCCGAACTGGCCTCAGCCCCGATGGTCGGCATCGCCTATGGCTACTGCGGCGCCCCTGACCAGTGGTGGCAGCAGCAGGTGGTGGCCGGGCTGCAGCGGGTCGGCACCGACCGCAACTCCATCTCTGCGTTGATGACGAGCTACTTCGAGCTCACCGAACTGCACATCCACCCGCGCGCCCAGGGACAGGGGCTCGGTGAGGCGCTGGCACGCCGACTGCTCTCCGATCGCCAGGAGTCCCACGTGTTGTTGTCGACGCCGGAGATCAACGGTGAGGCGAACCGGGCGTGGCGGCTGTACCGCAGGCTCGGCTTCACCGACGTCATCCGTGGCTACCATTTCGCGGGCGATCCGCGGGCTTTCGCGATCCTGGGCCGGTCATTGCCGCTGTGACACGGATTTGATGTCGCCGACGCCTCGGCTCGGCTCGGTCTGGCACGATGACCACGTGCCGGCCCGCCACCGCAGCAGCAGAACCCGCCTGCTCGCACTCGTGATGCTGATCCTCGTCGTGCTTCCGACCGCCGTCGGCTGCGTCCGGGTGCGGGCCTCGATCACGGTCTCCCCCGACGACCGGGTGTCCGGTCAGATCGTCGCGGCGGCAAAGCCGCGCAACGCCGACGACAAGGGCCCGCAGCTGCTGAACAACCTGCCGTTCGCCAACAAGGTGGCGGTCTCGGAGTACAGCCGCGACGACTACGTCGGCTCTCAGGCGGTGTTCTCCGACCTCACCTTCGCCGAACTGCCTCAGCTGGCCAACATGAACCGCGACGCCGCCGGTGTCGACCTCTCGTTGCGCCGGGCGGGTGACCTCGTCATCCTCGAGGGGCGCGCCGACCTCACCTCGCTCAGCGATTCGGAGGCCGACGTGTCGGTGACCGTGTCGTTCCCCGGCGAAGTCACCTCCACCAACGGTGATCAGGTGTCGGCCGAGATCGTCGAGTGGCAGTTGCGGCCCGGCGTGGTCAGCACCATGAACGCCCAGGCCCGCTACACCGACCCCAGCGCACGGTCCTTCACCGGAGCCGCGATCTGGCTCGGCCTCGGCTCCTTCGTGGTGGCGGCCATCATCGGAACCCTGGCGTACATGAGCCGTGACCAATCGCCGAAAGTGGGCGAAGCCCGCGATTAGCGCAGGCTCTACGCTGAAGGCGTTCGGGGCAGGGTGGTCGCACAGAGAAAGGGGCGCCCGCTGAGCGTGCATGCCACGGCACCGTCGGCCGTCGAGTTGGCGGAGGCCGTCACCGATCAGCTGCGGGACTATCTGCAGCAGCGTCGCAGCGAATGCGCCTATATGGGCGACGACTACGCCGAAATGACCGCCGCGTTGGAGGAATTCGTGCTGCGCGGCGGCAAGCGACTGCGGCCCGCGTTCGCCTACTGGGGGTGGCGGGCGGTCGCCGAGCAGCCCGGGGACCCGCTTAATCCGGACGTCCTGCGGTTGTGTTCGGCGCTCGAGCTGCTGCACGCCTGCGCATTGGTCCACGACGATGTCATCGACGCCTCGGCGACCCGCCGAGGGCTGCCGACAGTGCACCGGCTGTTCACCGAGCGGCACCGCACGCACGGCTGGCACGGCTCGGCCGAGCAGTTCGGCATGTCGGCGGCGATCCTGCTCGGCGACCTGGCCCTGGTCTGGGCTGACGACGTCGTCGCCACGGCGAACCTGTCGACCGAGGCCGCCGTGCGGGTCCGCCGGGTGTGGAGCGCGATCCGCACCGAGGTGCTCGGCGGCCAGTACCTCGACATCGTCGCCGAGGCCAGCGGAGCCGATTCGGTGGCTTCAGCGCTGACGGTCAACATCTACAAGACCGCGTCGTACACGATCACCCGGCCGCTGCAACTCGGCGCCGCCGCGGCCGCCGACCGGCCCGACGTCCATGCCGCCTTCCATCAGTTCGGCACCGACCTCGGTGTGGCGTTCCAGCTGCGCGACGACGTGCTCGGCGTGTTCGGCGACCCCGCGGTCACCGGCAAGCCGTCCGGTGACGATCTGCGAGCAGGCAAGCGCACGGTGCTGTTGGCCGAGGCGGTCGAGCTGGCCGAAGAGGCCGACCCCGCGGCGGCGAAGCTGCTGCGCACCTCCATCGGGTCGAAACTCTCCGACGCCCAGGTCAAGGAACTGTGCACAGTGATCGAGTCCGTCGGCGCGCTCGCCGCGGTGGAGAACCGCATCTCCGAGCTCACCCGCCGCGCGCTCGACACCCTCGATTCCGCCGACATCGACGCCCATGCCAAGGCGGGGTTGTCCGAGCTCGCCCGATTGGTCGCGAATCGAACCGCATAACGATGACGACCTCCCCATCGACCTCCCCATCGACACGGCCTTCGAAAGCCGGCTTCACTGCACACCTTTCACGGTTGACCTCGTTTGCGACGTCGCCACAGGCCCAACCGGCCCGGCTGGGCTTCCTCGGCGCCGTGTTGATCACCGCCGGAGGGCTGGGCGCGGGCAGCACGCGCCTGCACGACCCGCTGCTGGAGTCGCTGCACCTGTCGTGGCTGCGGTTCGGGCACGGCCTGGTGCTGTCGTCGATCCTGTTGTGGGGCGGTGTGGCACTGATGCTGGCGGCGTGGCTGTGGCTGGGACGCCGGGTGATCGACCGCACCGCAACCGAATACACGATGGTGGCCACCACCGGCATCTGGCTGGCGCCGCTGCTGCTGAGCGTCCCGCTGTTCAGCCGCGACACCTACTCCTACCTCGCGCAGGGGGCACTGCTGCGCGACGGCCTCGACCCGTACGCGGTCGGGCCCGTCGACAACCCGAACTCGTTGCTGGACAACGTCAGTCCCATCTGGACAACCACCACCGCACCGTACGGGCCGGGGTTCATCCTGATCGCCAAGTTCGTCACGATGCTGGTCGGCAACGACGTCGTCGCCGGCACGATGTTGTTGCGGCTGGGCATGCTTCCCGGCTTGGCGCTGCTGATCTGGGCCGCGCCGCGCGTCGCAAGACATATCGGCGCCGACGGTGCGACCGCGCTGTGGATCTGCGTGCTCAACCCGCTGGTGATCATCCACCTGATGGGCGGCGTGCACAACGAGATGCTGATGGTCGGCCTGATGATGGCAGGCATCGCGTTGACGTTCTCCGGCCGCCACCTGTGGGGCGTGAGCCTGATCGCCGCGGCGGTCGCGGTGAAAGCGACCGCGGGACTGGCGCTTCCGTTCATGGTCTGGGTGTGGGCGCGGGACCTGCGGAACAGACGCGACGTCTCGGCGGTCAAGGCATTCGTGACGGCGTCGGCGGGCTCAGCGCTGATCTTCACCGCGGTGTTCGCCGTGCTGTCGTTGGCCGCGGGGGTCGGGCTGGGCTGGTTGACGGCCTTGGCAGGCTCGGTGAAGATCATCAACTGGCTGACCCTGCCCACCGCGGCGGCCAACGTGATCAACGCGGTCGGCGGCCTGTTCCTGCCGGTGAACTTCTACGCGGTGCTCGACGTCGCCAGGATCATCGGCATCGCGCTCATCGCACTGTCACTTCCGTTCGTGTGGTGGCGGTTTCGGCACACCGACCGCGAAGCGCTGACCGGCATCGCGGTGGTGATGGTGATCGTGGTGCTTCTCGTGCCCGCGGCGCTGCCCTGGTACTACACCTGGCCGCTGGCCGTGGTGGCCGCGCTGGCTCAGAGCAGGCGATCGATCGCGATCATCGCGGGCCTGTCGACGTGGATCATGGTGATCTGGAAACCCGATGGGGCGCACGGGATGTACTCGTGGCCCCACGTGCTGCTCTCGCTGGCATGCGCCGCGGTGGCGTGGTACTCGCTGAAGAACGCGCCTCAAGGACCGCGGGCGGTCAATAAGCCACGACCGCGGGCGGTCAATAAGCCATCGCCTGGGCCCGGCGCACCACCTCACGGGCCTGATGCGAGTGAAGAGCATCAACGGGCCGAGCGTTAGGCAGTTCGCCGGTCGCGCCGTCGCGCCTGATGGTCAGGGATGCGTCGGGCGTGAACAGCCAGCGCACGATCTCTGTGTGGTGGTAGCCGCCGTCGCGCAGCACGACGAGTAGTCCGGGCAGGCTCTTGGCGACGTGGCCGGTGTCGTCGAAGAACACCTTCGGAACCACGACGACTCCGTCGCGCCGGACGCCAATCAGATGGCCGTCCCGCAGCTGCTGATGCACTTTCGTCACCGCGACACCGAGCATCTCGGCGACGGTGGGTAGGTCGTAGACGTCCTCGGCGGGATCGAGGACATCCTCGGAGGCCGGAATACTGCTCACCGCACTGAGTCTAAATCTCCTAGCCGTCGGCCGGAGCCGCAAAGCCGCCGGTGTCGTGCTCCGTAACATGTCTCCGGTGGAGGCCTACCCGCGGACGGACCCGCTGCTGGGAACCGTGCTCGACGGTCGGTACCGCGTCGACGTGATGATCGCGACCGGGGGCATGTCGTCCGTGTACCGCGGACTCGATCTGCGGCTGGATCGTCCGGTCGCGCTGAAGGTGATGGACAGCCGCTATGCGGGCGACTCTCAATTCCTCACCAGGTTCCAGCGCGAGGCGCGCGCGGTGGCGCGGTTGACCGATCCAGGTCTGGTCGCGGTGTACGACCAGGGCGGCGGACGCACGGGCGGTCCTCCCCCGTTCCTGGTGATGGAACTCGTCGAGGGCGGCACGCTGCGGGAGTTGCTGCGCGAGCGTGGGCCGATGCCGCCGCACGCCGCCGCTGCGGTGCTCGGCCCGGTTCTCGGCGGGCTGGCCGCAGCACACCGCGCAGGCCTGGTGCACCGCGACGTCAAACCCGAGAACGTGCTGATCTCCGACGACGGCGACGTCAAGATCGCCGACTTCGGACTGGTGAGGGCGGTGGCCGAAGCGAAGATCACCTCGACCAGCGTCATCCTGGGCACCGCGGCGTACCTGTCACCCGAACAGGTCAGCACCGGTGACGCCGATCCCCGCAGCGACGTCTACGCGGCGGGCATCTTGACCTACGAACTGCTGACCGGCCGCACCCCGTTCGCGGGCGACTCGGCGCTGGCCGTGGCGTATCAGCGGATGGACAACGACGTCCCGGCTCCGGGTTCGGTGATCGCGGGCGTGCCCGCGCAGTTCGACGAGCTGGTGTTGCGCGCGACCGCCCGCGATCCGGCCCGGCGCTATGCCGATGCCCGAGAGATGGGTGAGGACCTCGAAGCGATCGTCGACGAACTCGGCCTGCCACCGTTTCGGGTGCCGGCACCACGCAACTCCGCTCAGAACGCGTCGGTTCCACTTCACCCGCCTGCGGCTGCGGCCCCGCCCGCACCACGCCAGGCGACCCGGACGCTACCGCGCGACGACTGGCAGGCCCCCGAACCCGAATACGAAACGGTGACAGGACGGTTCGCCGGAATCGAGCTCGAGGAGTTCTACTGGGCGCGGCAGCGCGCCAGGCGCGCACTGCTGTTCTGGGTGACCGCGGTGATCACACTGACGGCGCTGGTTGCGGCGGCTGCATGGACGACCGGCAGCAACCTGTCCAATCTGATCTAGTCGCGCAGCATCTCCGCGACCAGGAACGCCAACTCCAGGCTCTGCTGGGTGTTCAACCGCGGGTCGCACGCCGTCTCGTAACGCCCGGCGAGGTCGGCGTCCGAGATGTCCTGCGCCCCACCGAGGCATTCGGTGACATTCTCACCGGTGATCTCGACGTGGATGCCGCCGGGATGGGTGCCCAGCGCCCTGTGCACCTCGAAGTAACCCTGCACCTCGTCGACGATCCGGTCGAAATGGCGGGTCTTGTAGCCGGTCGAGGACTCGTGGGTGTTGCCGTGCATCGGGTCGCACTGCCAAACCACCTGATGGCCGGTGGCCTGCACCTTCTCGATGATCGGCGGCAGCAGGTCACGCACCTTGTTGTTACCCATGCGGGTGACCAGCGTCAGCCGTCCCGGCTCGTTGTTCGGGTCGAGGCGTTCGACGTACTCGACAGCCAGCTCCGGTGTCATGGTCGGGCCAAGCTTTACCCCGATCGGATTCGCAATCACCTCCGCGAACGCGATGTGGGCGCCGTCGAGCTGACGGGTGCGCTCACCGATCCACACGTAATGCGCGGACAGGTCGTAGAGCTTCGAGCCCTGCTCGGTCTCCGACAGCCGCAGCATCGCGCGCTCGTAGTCGAGCACCAACGCCTCGTGGCTTGCGTAGATCTCGGCGGTCTCCAGGTTGCGGTTGTCGACCCCGCACGCGCTCATGAACGTCAGCGCGCGGTCGATCTCACCGGCCAGCGCCTCGTACCGGGCACCGGCAGGCGACGTGCGGACGAACTCGCGGTTCCAGTCGTGCACCAGATGCAGCGACGCCAGGCCCGAACCGGTCAGGGCGCGCACCAGGTTCATCGCGGCGCTGGCGTTGGCGTACGCGCGGACCAGCCGCGACGGGTCGTGCTCACGCACTGCGACGTCGGGCGCGAATCCGTTGATCATGTCGCCGCGGTAGGACCGCAGACCGAGCGCGTCGATGTCGGCCGAGCGCGGTTTGGCGTACTGGCCTGCGATGCGGGCCACCTTGACCACCGGCACGCTGGCGCCGTAGGTCAGCACCACGGCCATCTGCAGCAGCGCCCGCAGGTTCGCCCGGATGTGGGGCTCGGTGTTGTTGACGAAGGTCTCGGCGCAGTCGCCGCCCTGCAGCAGGAAAGCCTCGCCACGGGCCACGGCGGCCAGCAGGTCCTTGAGTCGTTCCACCTCGGCGGGCACCGTCACCGGCGGGACGCTCTCGAGCACGGTGCGCATGTTCTTCGCCGCTTCGACATCCCAGGTCGGCTGCTGCACCGCGGGCTTGGCGAGCGCGGCGTCGAGCCGCTGTCGCAGCTCATCGGGCAGCGGCGGCAACGAGGGCAGCTGTTCGATGGGTACGTCGACGGTCCAGTTCACCCGTTCATGGTAACGGCCCGCGACATGTGCTTTTCACCGCTGGCCCGGCGCTTCACCGGTGGTCATCAGCTGGAACCGCCGCAAATTGTGACGAGCGTCAACCAACGCATCGTGGGCATCACGCGGGCGCGGGGGCATGCGCGGCGAACCGCGCTCCTCCCAGAACTGGCGCAACTCGCGGGTGAAGCGCGGTATCGCCGGCGGAAGATCGGTCATCGGGCCCCAGAGCTGACACAACACGACGTGGTCGTAGGCGCCCACCCAGGCCCACAGCTCGATCGGCTCGTCCCCGTCGATTCCGAAGAAGTCCTCCAACTCCGAGCGGATCTGCCGACGCGAGCGCCACAGCTGTGAGGACGGCGGCGGAAGCTTGGGCAACACATGCTTGCGGACCCAGCTGCCTGCCCGGTCAGGGTCGAATTCGGTTGACACCGCGTAATACTCGCGGCCGTCCTCGGCGGCGACACCGATCGAGATCAGGTCGATGGTGCGCCCGTTGTCGATGAACTCCGTGTCGTAGAAGTAGCGCACTACGCGGGTTCCTTCTGGGGCGCGGCCGCGACCGACCGATCCTTCGGGGCGGGTGCGGCGTGGATCTCGCGGTCGAGTTGCTCGTCGACCTTAGCGTCGTCGGGAAACTTGGGCATACCCGCGATGGCGTCCTGCAGCCACAGTTTGGCCTGGACCACCGGGCGCCGCAGCCAGCGCTCGCGCTCCAGCGCCCGATGCATCTTGCGCGGGCGGTTCGTGTAGCGCCAGCGCGCCCACGGCGCATGCGGCCTCGACAACCGGATCGCTCCGATAAACAGCAGCGGCGTCACGAACATCCCCACCAGCCCGGTCCACACCTTGCCCTTGAGCAACACGACGACGGCCAGCATCAGCGTCAGCACGGCCGCCGCGACCACCCCGGCGCGCGCCAGCAGCGAGGGGTCGTTACGCCAGATGTCGATGTCGAAGAACGACAACGGGTTGAAACCCAAGATCAGCAGGCCTGCGACGGCGACGGCTGCGAAGACCGCGTCGACCGAGGTTCTGCCGTCCTCGGCCCAGTACACGTCCTGGAGGTGCAGAATCAGCGCGAACTCGTCGAGCACCAGCGCTGCACCGATTCCGAAAAAGATTGCAGCCACCGAGAACTCGGGTACTCCCCCGTCAACGCCCAACGTCACCATCGTCACACCGGAGATCATGACCAGCACCACGCCGATCACCACGTGGTGGATGTGCAGTCCACTACCAGTTCCGATGTTGCGCGGCTGCCACCACTTGCGGGGCGCGTCACTTCCGGCGTGGCTGCGGATGTACCGCACGATCGTGCGGGTCACGAAGAACGTCAGGATGAACGCGATCAGGCAGTACACGAGCGGCATCCGCGCGTGCGGGATGCCGAACACGAGGTGTAAGTCCGCGAGCACCCAGAAAACTTACGCCGACCTGCGCGTGTCGCGCCCGGGATACCGACCGACGCGCCGGGGCGCCCCGATAGTCTGGTCAGCGACATGAGTACGTGGCGGTCGCCCGGCGGGGCTGGTTGGGGGCCAACGCTCGCCTGGCGGCTGTTCCAGCTGCTGACCCTGGCGGCGTTGGCCTGGGCGGGCTGGCGTGTGCTCGGCCGGGTGCCCTACCGCATCGACGTCGACGTCTACAGGATGGGCGGGCAGGCCTGGCTGGACGGCAGGCCGCTCTACGCCGACGGCGCGATGTTCCACACCAGGGGCGGCCTCGATCTGCCGTTCACCTATCCGCCGCTTGCGGCCGTGGTGTTCGCGCCGTTCGCGTTGCTGTCACTGGAAGCGGCAAGCGTCGCGATCACGGTGATCACGCTGGTGCTGCTCATCGTCGCGGTGACGATCGTGCTGCACCGATGTGATGTCTGGTCGAAGACGTCGGTGACGACCGAACCCGCGTGGCTGCGGCAGGCGTGGCTGGCCGCCGCGATCGTCGCCCCGGCGGTGGTCTATTTGGAGCCCATCCGGTCGAACTTCGACTTCGGCCAGATCAACGTCGTGCTGATGACGCTGGTGATCGCCGACTGCGTGCCGCGCAGGACCCCCTGGCCGCGGGGCATGCTCCTGGGGCTGGCCATCGCGCTGAAGCTGACCCCGGCGGTCTTCCTGCTGTATTTCGTGCTGCGCCGCGACGTTCGCGCGGTGGTCGTCACCGCGGTGTCCGCCGTCGTCGCCACGCTGATCGGGGTGGCGTTCGCCTGGCGTGACTCCCTGGAGTACTGGACCGAGACCGTGCGCAACACCGATCGCATCGGCACGGCGACGCTGAACACCAACCAGAACATCGCCGGGGCCCTGGCTCGGCTGGGACTGAGCGAAGGGCCACGGTTCGTGTTGTGGACCGCGGCCTGCTTCGCGGTGCTGGCGCTCACCGTGTGGGCGGTGCGACGCGTGCTCAAGGCCGACGAACCGGTGCTGGCGCTGATCTGCGTGGCGATGTTCGGGTTGGTGGTGTCGCCGGTGTCGTGGTCGCACCACTGGGTGTGGGCGCTGCCGACTCTGCTGGTCACGGCGCTGGTGGCCTATCGGAGGCGCCATGCGGCGCTGGGTGTGGTCGCGGCCGCGGGATTTGCGTTGATGGTGTGGACACCGATCACGCTGATGCCCGAGCACCAGGAGACGGCTGCGTCGCTGTGGCGACAGCTGGTCGGCGGTTCCTATGTGTGGTGGGCGATCGCGGTAATCGTGGTTGCCGGGTCACTGACGGCGGCGCCCTCGATGCGCAGCAGGCCGGTCGTCGACGAGGCGCCGGTACCCGCGGTCAACTAGCCGGCTCAGCCGGCCCCGGTTGAATTGCCGGCTCAGCCGGCGGCCACCTCCGGCATGCGGGCCGACGGCTTTGCCGTGTCGTCGGCGTTGCCTTCCTTGACGTCGGCGGCGTAGAGGTCGACGTACTCCTGACCCGACAGTCGCATCAGCTCGTACATCACCTCGTCGATGACCGCGCGCTCGATGAAGCGGTTGCCCGCCATCCCCTCGAAGCGGGTGAAGTCCATCGGCTTGCCGAACTTCACGTGGACCTTGCCGAAGCGCCACATCTTGCTGCCCGGCGGGTTGACGGAGTCGGTGCCGATCATCGCGACCGGGATCACCGGCACGCCCGTTTGCAGCGCGAGCCGCGCCAGTCCGGTCTTGCCCTTGTAAAGCCGCCCGTCCGGGGACCGGGTGCCCTCCGGATACATCCCGAGCAGCTTGCCCTCACCGAGGATGCGTTCTGCGGTGGTCAGTGCGGCCTGTGCCGAATCCGCGTCGGTGCGGTCGATCGGCACCTGACCGGCGACGGTGTAGAACCAGCGCTGGAACCAGCCCTTGAGCCCGGTGCCGGTGAAGTACTCGGCCTTGGCCAGGAATGTGATGCGCCGGCTGACAACGAGCGGCTTGTAGAAACTGTCCGCGACCGCAAGGTGGTTACTCGCCAAGATCGCCGCGCCCGAAGGCGGAACATGCTCCAGCCCTTCGACTTTCGGCCGCCCCAACAACGTCAGCAAGGGTCCCATGAAGATGTACTTGAACAGCCAATACCACATGGGCCCTCCCGGTGATCGAACACCGGCCGGTGTTCTGCGCCAACTTTACCCACGCACTGTGGATGCGACCACAGCGCGCAAGACTACTCCTCGACAGTTACCGGAATGTGCTGATATCGCCCCGGCGCAGGAGGCGGAGCCGAGCCGTTCGGACCCGGGTCATCCGGCGGCCCAGGCGGGCCGTCCGGAGGTGTGTCCGGCCCCGTCGGGCCTTCTGCTGCCTGGTCCAGAATCGCCCGAACCACGGCAAGCAGGGCGACGCTGTGCTCGGCGACGACGGTGAGCAACGGATGCTGCTCGCCCGCGGCCAGGGCGGCAAGCGCACACACCGGGCACCAGACCTGCTGACACTTGCCCGCCGTACCGGTCGTCGCGCGCGCCGCGGCCAGTCGCACCGCGGGGTCCAGCCGGTCCAGGATGGCCTGCGCGAGCGCCCGCAGCTCCGGTCCGAGATCGCCGTGTGGCGTCGTCACTTCGGCCACACCTCCGGATTCGGTCGGAACCGCACGATTAACTCACTCCCACGCAGCTGCGCGTCCACGACGATGCATCGCCGCAACACGGACGCCAATCGGACCCGGCGCCGCAATCCGCCCGCGCCGACTATCAGATCGTCGTCGACCCGGCCCAGCGTTAGCGCCGAGGAGTCGACCTGCGGCAACTCTAGCCGTAACCGGTACACCGATTCGAGGCCGGAGCCGGACTCGCGGTCGACGATCGGGCGCAACGGGCCGGGCGGGGGCGACCCGTCGCGGCGGCGTGCGCAGTCCAGCAGTTCACCGAGCGCCTTCGCCCCTATCGGCTCGCCTGCCAGATGCGGGACCAGGACCAGTTGCACATCGCCGATGGTCGCGTCGAGCTGCTCGAGGACGGCCCGCTGCTCGGATATCCGCTCGGTGTACCAGTCGAAGGCGGGATGTTCGGGCAGGTTGCGGTATTCGAACGAATCGTCTTGTACGAGTATCTGGTTGACGATCAACTCGGCTACCGAAACGCCCATCAGCGCCAACGAACCCAGTGTCCGCGCGGCCTCGGCGGCCACCACCCGCTCGGCGGTCATCACCAGATGCGCGCTGACCTTCGAACCGTCGGTGAGCATCGCGCTCAATGATTCGGTGCCGGCGCTGATGCGTTCGAACAGGGCGACGACGGCCGCGCTGTGCGGATCGTCGAAGCCGGTGGACAGCCGCCGGTGCCGCGGCCACGCCCGCTCCAGGTACAGACCGAACGTCGCGGGCAGGGTGAGCATGCGCAACGCGTCGGCGGTCGACGCGCAGTCGACCACGATCCGGTCCCAGTCCCCAGAGGCCGCCAGTTCGCCCACCTCGTAGAGGCCGAGCACCTCCTGGACGCCCGGTAGGGCCGAAAGTTCCTCGGGGGCAACGCTTCCTAATTCGGACTCGGGGAACCTGTCGGACAGCAGGCCCGCGATCTCGCGCCACCGCGCTTCGAGCAGGGCCAATGTGTCCAACGCCAGCGCGTCCAGTGCTCCGCCACCCGCGTCGGCGTCGTCGGTGAACACCCGGATGGGCCGGCGCGTGCCGGTCGGTGTCACGGTCACCCCGAGCACGTCGCCGATGGAGTGCGCCTGATCGGTCGAGACGATCAGCACCCGCAGCCCCGCGCGTGCGTCACGCACGGCGGTGGCGGTCGCCAACGTCGACTTGCCGACCCCGCCCTTACCGACGAACAGGTCGATCTTGGCGACAGGCGGGTCGGGGGCATTCAGCTCACTCAGCCTCGACTCGTTTCTTGAGGTCCTTCAACGCGGTGTCGGTGAGGCGCCGTTCGGCTTTGCGCTTCAACAGCCCGATCATCGGAATGATCAGATCGACGGACAGCTCATAGGTGACATCCGTCCCGGATCCCTTGGGCGACAGTCGATATGCGCCTTCCAGCGACCTCAGCAGGGAGCTCGACACCAGCGACCACGTCACCGACTTGCGGTCAGGCGGCCAGTTGTAGGACAACACCATCGTGTCCTTTAGGACGGCGGCATCCAGCACGAGCCGGGCGGTCTTCGGATAGCCCTCGGCGTCGGCCTCGAGCACCTCGGTCTCCTTGTATTCGGCCACCCAGTCCGGATAGGACCCGATGTCCGCGATGACGTCCATGACCGTCGAGGGATCGGCATCGATGTAGATGGTCTGCGCCGTCTTGTCCGCCACGTTGAAAATCTACCCTCCCCTGTTGTCGGCGGCCGAAGCCTCAGGCCAACGGCGAAACACCCACCGGGCGCGTGGCCTCCAGCCGCTGCTTCACCTCGAATGCCATGTTCTTACCCGCGACCCGTCGCCGGTGGTTCATCTTCGCCAGATTCATCTTGGCCAGCTGCCACGCCGCCACCCCCGCCGGCTCGGCGTGCAGGAAGTAGTGCAGCACGACCCCGTCGAGCACCGGTTCCAGCCAGATCTCCATGGTCCCGACGAGCGCCCCGGTGACAGTCCACCGGTGGCCCTTGTCGCCGCGGTCCTCCACCACGGACAGCCGCAGGTCCGGCCACCAGCGACGCCAGCTCGCGGGTTCGGCGATGTAGCGGCCGACCTCGGCGGGGTCAGCCGCGACGAACGTGTCGTCCGCGATCTGAATGCTGTGCATGGCATACCAGCTTCACATACGAGCCTGCCCACCCGGATACCGGCCGACTAGGGTGGATACGGCAAGAGCAGCCGGATCGAGAGGCCAGGACCGTGCGTGAGTTCAGTGTGCCAGCGTCCTTCACGGTTGAGGAGCACGACAACGTCGTCACCGCCGTGTTCGACCATGAGCGCGACGATCCCGACCATGTGATCTTCCAGCGCCTCGTCGACGGTTCGTGGACAGATGTGACGTGCAGGCAGGCCGCCGACCAGATTCGCTCCGCCGCGCTCGGCCTGATCGCCAAGGGCGTGCAACCGGGCGACCGCGTGGCGCTGCTGTCGGCCACCCGCTACGAATGGCCCATCCTGGACTTCGCGATCCTGGCCACCGGTGCGCTCACCGTGCCGATCTATGAGACCAGTTCGCCCGAGCAGGTGAAGTTCGTGCTCTCGGACTCCGAATCCGTGCTGCTGATCGTCGAGACCGACGCGCACGCCGACAGGATCGAGCACCTCAAGGACGAACTGCCCGGGCTGCGAGAGGTGCTGCGCATCGAGAGCGCGGGCACATCGGCGCTCGACGAACTCGCCGAGGCGGGCATGTCGGTCGACGCCAAACAACTCGACGCCCGGGTGGCCGGTCTGGCGGCCGCCGATCCCGCGACGCTGATCTACACCTCGGGCACCACCGGCCAGCCGAAGGGGTGCCAGCTCACCCACTCCAACCTGGTCTACGAGATCCGCGGCTCCAAGGAGTGCTTCCCGACGCTGCTCGCCAAGGGCGAGCGCATGCTGGTGTTCCTGCCGCTCGCGCACGTGCTGGCCAGGGCGATCACGCTCGCCGCGCTCGCCAACAAGGTCACGTTGGGGTTCACCAGCGACATCAAGAACCTGGTCGCGACGTTCGCGGTGTTCAAGCCGACCGTGGTGGTGTCGGTGCCGCGTGTGTTCGAGAAGGTCTACAACACCGCCGAGCAGAACGCCCACAACGACGGCAAGGGCCGGATCTTCGAGATGGCCGTCAACACCGCGATCGAGTGGAGCAAGTCGCTGGACACCGGCAAGGCCGGCCTGCTGCTGCGCGTCAGGCACGCGGTGTTCGACCGCCTGGTCTACGGCAAACTACGGGCGGCGCTGGGCGGTGACTGCCGCGCCGCCATCTCCGGCGGCGCTCCGCTGGGCGCACGGCTCGGCCACTTCTACCGCGGGGTGGGGCTGACGATCTACGAGGGCTACGGGCTGACCGAGACCAGCGCCGCGATCACCGTCAACCGGATCGACAACGTCAAGGTCGGTTCGGTCGGAACGCCATTGCCTGGCAACAGCATGCGCATCAACGACGATGACGAGTTGTTGGTCAGGGGCGGCGTGGTGTTCAACGGGTACTGGAAGAACGAGGAGGAGACCAAGGCGGTCTTCTCCTCCGACGGCTGGTTCCACACCGGTGACCTCGGCGCGATCGACGACGACGGCTTCCTGACCATCATCGGCCGCAAGAAGGAGATCATCGTGACCGCGGGCGGCAAGAACGTCGCCCCGGCGATCCTCGAGGACCGGTTGCGCGCGCACCCGCTGATCAGCCAGGCGATGGCGGTCGGCGACGCCAAACCCTTCGTCGGCGCGTTGATCACCATCGACCCCGAGGCGATCGAAGGCTGGAAGGAACGCAACAGCAAGAACGCGGACGCGTCGGTGGGCGACCTGGCCACCGACCCGGACCTGGTCGCCGAGATCGACCTCGCCGTCAAGGACGCCAATCAGGCGGTGTCCAAGGCCGAGGGGATCCGTAAGTTCCGCATCCTGCCGATGGACTTCACCGAGGACAGCGGCGAGTTGACCCCGACGATGAAGGTCAAGCGCAAGGTGGTGGCGGAGAAGTTCGCCAGCGACATCGAGGCGCTCTACTCGGGGTAGAGCAGGTTCGACAGTCGCTTCGCCTGGGTGTGCCACTGCCAGTTCTCGACCACCCAGCGCCGGCCCGCCGCACCCATCCGCCCGGCACGGTCGGGATCGGCCAGCAGGTCGCTGACAGCCGCCGCTATCGCGCCGACGTCCCAGCCGTCGACCACCACGCCGGTCTCGCCGTCCCGCACGGTCTCCGGCGCACCACCCGACCGGCCCGCCACGACCGGAACACCGGTCGCCGACGCCTCGAGATAAACGATGCCCAGTCCCTCGACGTCCAGCCCGGCGCCGCGGGTTCGGCACGGCATCGCAAACACGTCGGCCACGGCGTGGTATGCGGGCAACTCGTCGCCGGGGACAGCGTCGGTGAAGACGACGTCGTCGGCCACCCCGAAGCTGCGCGCCAGCTTGTGCAGGGTCGACCGGTAGGGCCCGCCGCCGACGATCACCAGCGCCGCATCGGGCACGCGCTGCCGGATCGCGGGCATCGCCCGAATCAGCATGTCCTGCCCTTTGCGCGGAACCAGTCGCGACAGGCATACGACGACGCGGCGGTTGCCGAGCCGGTAGCGGGCGCGTAGTTCGGCTCGCGCGATCTCGTCGGGCGTGAACCGGTCGGTGTCGACCCCCGGCGGCAGGTGTTCGAGCGCGGCGCGTGGCCCGAACGCCGAGGCGAACCGGCGCCGGGTGTACTGGCTGACGTAAGTGACCGCATCGGTGACGGATCCGATGCGCCGCAGCGCGTTTCGAGCCAGGGGCAACATCGACCAGCCGACCTCGTGACCGTGCGTGCTGGCGATCACCCGGCGTGCGCCTGCGTCGCGGGCCAGCGGCGCCATCAGCGCCAGCGGAGCCGCTGCGCCGAACCAAACCGTCTCGGCCCCGGTCTGCTCGATGAGGCGCCGCATCCGGCCGCTCACCGACGGCTCGGGCAGCATGAGGGTGGTCGGGTGCCGCACGACCCGATACGACGCGTCCCGGTCGAACGCGTCGGAACCCTTCCATTTCGGCGCGTACACCGTCAGCGTGTGCCGCCCTTCGGCCTCGAGGTGGTCGACCAACTCCTGCAGATAGGACTGAATGCCGCCGCGCCGCGGCGGAAAGTCGTTGGTGACCAACAGAACCCGCGTCACGTCATCGGCTCGCCCACTGCCGCCACTCGGCCAGCACTGTATCGAGGTCCGTTCCGAGGGTGTCGCGCACCGCCGTCGCGACGTCGGGGTGGCCGGCTCCGCAGGCCCGCTGGTATAGCGCGAGCAGCGTGGCCGCGCCGAACCGGTCGGCGACGAACCTGCTGAACCACCACGCCCGGTCGTAGGCCAGCGAACGCTCTGGCCCGGACAGTTCGGCGTCACCGGGCAGCGTGAGAAGCGAAGGGTCCGGCGCCGGTGTCGCGGGCCGGGCCACGAAGTCGGCCACCCCCTCGGTGAGCCAGCGCGGAGCGTCCGACGCGGTTCGCGTGCGGGCAGCGTAATGAAACAGCTCGTGGCGCAACACGATTCGCAACGCGGCGTCGCTCAGATCGGCAGCGCCGGGGGCGAACATGATCCGCTCGGGCGTGGTGGTGGCCGCGGTGTGGGAGTCCCCGCCGCCGATCGCCGCGAACTGTGCGCCGGTGCCTGCGACGGCGATGACGATCTCGCGCGGCCACTCCGGTCCCCAGAACGCGGTCACCGCCGCCGCGGCCCCGTCCGTCTCGGCCGCGATCCGGGACAGCAACCGCTCGGTCCGCGGCCCGCCGAGATTCACCAACCGGACCGCACGGGAGTCAGCGAGCGTGTGGACGCGCGATGCCGCGGTCGGCGTGGTCAGCGACGCCGGAACCGCGGGCGTGGCCACCACCGGACCGGACGGCGCCTCGGAGCGGCCAACGATCAGCAGCGCGAAGATCAGTTCGGCGATGAGCAGCGCCGCGAGCCGAGACCTGCTCCTCGCGTGCGCGACACCCCGGCGGTCAGTAACGGCGGACGTTGTAAATCGGCGCATTGTCCACCGGGGCGACCCGCACCGGCGTGCCGTAGGTCGAGGCGTGCACCATCATTCCGTCACCGATGTAGATCGCCGAGTGCGACGCGTCGGAGTAGTAGTTGACGACGTCCCCCGGCTGCATCTGGTCCTGCGACACCGGCTGACCGCCGCGGGCCAGCGCCTGGCTGGAGTGGGGCAGCGAGACGCCGGCCTGTTGGAATGCCCACATCACCAGCCCCGAGCAGTCGAACGCATTCGGTCCGGATCCGCCCCAGGAGTACGGCGAGCCGATACGGCTCAGCGCGGCCTGGATCACGGTCGCGGAGTGTCCGGCTCCCGGGGCCGCGACGTCTCCGGGCGCGATGGCGCCGGGCGCGGGCGGCGCGGCCAGGACCGCGGGATCATCGCCGGGTGGCACTGGCGCAGGCGCAGGCACCGGAGGCATGGGCGGGAGGGCGGCGAGCGCCTCACGCTGGTTCGGTGTCAGCGCCTCGTACTGCGACTTCACGACCGCGATCTGCACCTGCAGCGTGCTCTGCTTGGACTGCAGATCAGCCCGGACGGCGGCGGCCTGTTCGGCTGCGGTCTTCGCCTCGGCGGCCGACTTCGCGGAGGCTTCTTCGGCCAGGGCGGCCTGCCTGCCCATTTCGCGGTAGCTCTTCATCTGCGCCGACATCTGGGCGGCCATCACGCGTTGCACGGACAGCTGATCGATGAGGCCCTGCGGCGAACCGGCGGTCAGGATCGCGTCCAGTCCATCGGTTCTGCCGCCCATATATTGGGCCGCGGCAACCTTGTCGACGGCGATCTGAAAGTTAGCCAGCTGTTCGCGGGCCGCGTTCGCCGCTGCCGCATCGGCGGCGTGCTTGGCCTCCGCATCCCGCTGGATGGCCAGCTTGTTGTCGAGATCGAGCTGCGCCGAGTGCATCGCCTCGGTGGTCTGCTCGGCCTGACGCGACAGTTCGTTGAGCTTCGCCAGCGCATCGTCGGCCGGATCGGCCTGCACACTGACCGCGAAGAGACTTGCGAAAAAAGTGATACCGACGATCGCGCTGACGAAGGGGCGAAGGAACCCACGAATGGTCAAACGCGTGCGGTCGAGCCTCAAGATTTTGCGTCCTTCAACTTCCGGAACGATGCCGTGTCGAATAGCCCTTAGGTCTCAGACAGGTTACGAAACGGCATCGGCGTTGTCCAACAGAAGAGGCAAATTTAACAGGCAGCTCATATTTCGTTCCGTCGCCCGTCGCGCCGCGTGTCATCAGGCGACACCTGAACTGCCCTCCCGCCGGATGGGTACCAGTCGCAGCCGCGGTGCCAGGCCCACGTCGGCGAGCACCTCCAACGCTCGACGCTCGTCGTCCAGCAAGGTGTCGGGTACGCCCAGCAGAACACTCACGACGCAGTCCTGACAGCCCGGTCCGCGGACCGCGCAGTCGTCGCAGTCGATCTTCACCGTGCCCACGAATGGCTCCTCTCGGTCGGTGCGGTCCGCACGCTATCGGGAGGTACCGACAAGTTCTGCGGACCGCGTGGCAACCCGAAGCTGTCGGTGGGGTTTTCTACGGTCGACCCGTGAGCCAACTCAGCTTCGCCGACGTCGATCGGCAGGCTGACGTCTCACTGCGCGACACCACGTTCGTCGTCGTCGACCTCGAGACCACCGGAGGCCGCGCCAGCGGCGACAACCACGACCAGATCACCGAGATCGGGGCGGTCAAGGTGCGCGGCGGCGTCGTGCTCGGCGAACTGGCGACGCTGGTGGACCCGGGCCGCAGCATCCCGCCGCAGATCGTGGCGCTCACCGGGATCACCACCGCGATGGTGTGCAACGCGCCGCGGATCGAGTCGGTGTTGCCGGCATTCCTGGAGTTCTCGCGCGGGGCCGTGCTGGTCGCCCACAACGCCGGATTCGACATCGGGTTCCTGCGGGCCGCCGCCGAACGCGCTCAGATCGCCTGGCCGCGGCCGCCGGTGCTGTGCACGGTCAAACTGGCCCGCCGGGTCCTCACCCGCGACGAGGCGCCCAGCGTGCGCCTCTCCGCGCTGGCCCGCTTGTTCGGCGCGAGCACCACCCCGACGCACCGCGCACTCGACGACGCGCGTGCCACGGTCGACGTGCTGCACGGGCTGATCGAGCGCGTGGGCAACCAGGGTGTGCACACGTACACAGAGTTGCGTTCGTACCTGCCCGACGTCACCCCGGCGCAGCGGCGCAACCGCCACCTCGCCGCCGCGCTGCCCCACCGGCCCGGCGTCTACCTGTTCCGCGGCCCCGGCGCCGAGGTGCTCTACGTCGGCACGGCCGTCAACCTGCGGCGACGCGTCGGGCAGTACTTCAACGGCTCCGACTCGCGCACCCGCATCAAGGAGATGGCGTCGCTGGCCACCGCGGTCGACCACGTCGAATGCGCGCACGATCTCGAGGCGGGCGTGCGCGAGCTGCGCCTGCTGGCCGCGCACGCCCCGCCCTACAACCGCCGGTCGAAGTTCCCGCACCGATGGTGGTGGATCACGTTGACCGGCGAGGCCTTTCCCCGCTTCTCGATCGTGCGCACCCCCAAGCACGACGCGGTGATCGGCCCGTTCCGCGCGCGTGCCGACGCCGTCGACACCGCCGCCCTGCTGGCTCGGTTCACCGGGGTGCGGACGTGCACCAACAAGCTGGGGCGCGCCGCGGTGCACGGCCCGGCCTGCCCCGACCGGGAGTTGTCGCCGTGCCCGGCGCCTCGCGACGTGGGCGCCGACGAGTACGCGGAGACGGTCGCGCAGGCGGCCGACCTGATGGCCGGCCGCGACGGCCGGGCGCTGGCCGCGGTGCTGGCCCACGTCGCCGACCTCGCCGACCGCGGCCGCTACGAGACTGCGGCGCGACTACGCGATCATGCCGCCGCTGCGATCGACGGGCTGTGGCGAGGCCAGCGACTGCGGGCGCTGGTCGCCGTCACCGAGTTGGTGGCGGCCCGCCCCGACGGCAGCGGCGGATGGCACCTCGCGGTGATCCGCAACGGCCATCTGGCCGCGGCGGGAAACGCGCCGCGCGGGGTTCCCCCGATGCCCGTTGTCGACGCGATTTGCGCTGGCGCACAAGCCATTCTGCCGTCGACGGCACCGTTGGGCGGCGCGCTGGTCGAAGAGACGGCACTGATCGCGCGGTGGCTGCACCAACCCGGGGTGCGCATCGTGCGCGCCGACGAGGGCTACTGCTCGCCTGCGCATGCAGCGGGCCGGTGGGCGGCGTGGGCGGCGTCGGCGCGCTCGGCGCGGCTCGCCGCCGACCAGGTCGAGAGGACAACCCGCTCAGGCTTTTTGAGTGAACCGCACCCAACGCGCGAGGAGCTGTTCGGCCGCCCCGGAGTCGATGGCCTCGGCCGCCTTGGCCAGCCCGCTCTCCCAGGCCGGCAACCATTTGGCGTCGCTGGCTAGGCCCGCGTGCGCCACCAACGCGCCCGCGGCGTTGAGGATCACGGCGTCGCGCACCGCCCCCGGCGCACCGCCGAGCACCGCGCGCACCGAGGCCGCGTTGGCCTCGGCGTCGCCACCGACCAGTTCGGAGATCTCGGCCCGCTTGAAGCCGAACGCGGCGGGGTCGAACTTCAGTTGCTCGACCGTGCCCGCCTGTACGCGCCAGATCGTGCTGGTCGTGGTGGTGGTGAGCTCGTCGAGACCGTCGTCGCCGTGAACCACCAGCACGCTGGACCCGCGGGCCGCGAACACGCCGGCCATCACCTCGGCCAGGTCGGCCCACGCGCAGCCGACCAGCCCGGCCCGTGGCGCGGCCGGGTTGGTCAGCGGACCGAGCAGGTTGAACACCGTCGGCACCCCGAGCTCGCGGCGCACCACACCGGCGTGCCGGTACGACGGATGGAAGTGGGGCGCGAACGCGAACCCGATACCGATCTCGGCGACGCTGCGCGCGACTTCGTCGGGACCCAGATCGATGCGCACCCCGAGCGCCTCGAGCGTGTCGGCGCCGCCGGACAGCGACGACGCGGCACGGTTCCCGTGCTTGATCACCGGCACGCCCGCGGCCGCGACGATGATGGCCGCCATCGTGGACAGGTTCTGGGTGTTGGCGCCGTCGCCGCCGGTCCCCACGACGTCGACGGTCGCGGTGCCGATCACGTCGGTGGGGACACGGCGCGCGTGTTTGAGCATGATGTCAGCGAGCTCCGTCACCTCAGCCGACGTCGGGCGTTTCATCCGCATCGACACCCCGAAACCGGCGATCTGGGCAGGGGTGGCCGCGCCGGTCATGATCTGGTCCATCGCCCACGCCGCCTGGCCGTTCTCCAGCGACTGACCGGTGGTGAGGCGGCCAAGGATCCGGGGCCAGGTGAAGGAATCGGGGTTTTTGGGAGAAGCCACCACGCGATTATTGACGAAACTGCGGACCCGGGTGGTGATCGACAACTACAAAGCGTCATACTTGCTCCTGTGACGAGCGCTGTAGGTACCTCCGGAACCGCAATCACGTCGCGAGTACATTCGCTGAACCGGCCGAACATGGTCAGTGTCGGCACCATCGTCTGGCTGTCCAGCGAGCTGATGTTCTTTGCTGGCCTGTTCGCGATGTACTTCACCGCGCGTTCGCAAGCGGCGGGCGAATGGCCGCCGCCGCCTACCGAGTTGAACCTCATGCAGGCCGTACCGGTCACGCTGGTTCTGATCGCCTCGTCGTTCACCTGCCAGATGGGCGTGTTCGCCGCCGAACGCGGCGACGTGTTCGGGCTGCGCCGCTGGTACACCCTCACCTTCGCGATGGGGTTGTTCTTCGTCCTCGGCCAGGGCTACGAGTACATCGAACTGGTCAAGCACGGCACCACCATCTCCAGCAGCGCCTACGGCTCGGTGTTCTACCTCGCCACGGGATTCCACGGATTGCACGTGATCGGCGGCCTGGTCGCCTTCCTCATCCTGCTGGCCCGAACCCGGATGAGTAAGTTCACTCCGGCTCAGGCCACCGCCGCGATCGTGGTGTCGTACTACTGGCACTTTGTCGACATCGTCTGGATCGCATTGTTTGCCGTCATTTACTTCGTCCGTTGATCGGCTCGCCGATGAATCCGATGAGAAGGAGTTCGATGACCGACAAGTCGCGCCGTCGGCTACGCCGGCGCCTGTCAGGTGCTGTGCTGCTGCTGCTCGGACTAGGTGTCGCCGGCGGTCTCGCCGCGACCCTGACGCCCGCACCGCAAGTCGCGGTCGCCGACGAATCGCAGTCGGCGCTGTTGCGCACGGGTAAGCAGCTGTTCGACACCTCGTGCGTGACCTGCCACGGCGTCAACCTCCAGGGTGTGCCGGACCGCGGGCCCAGCCTCATCGGCGTCGGCGAGGCGGCGGTCTACTTCCAGGTCTCCACCGGCCGCATGCCCGCGATGCGCGGCGAGGCCCAGGCCCCGAAGAAGGACCCGCTGTTCGACGAGGCGCAGACCGACGCGCTCGGCGCCTACGTCCAGGCCAACGGCGGCGGCCCGGTCGTCCCCCGCGACGACAACGGACGCGTCGCACAGGAGTCGCTGCTGGGCGACAACGTCGCCCGCGGCGGCGACCTATTCCGGCTGAACTGCGCGTCGTGCCACAACTTCACCGGCAAGGGCGGCGCCCTGTCGTCGGGTAAGTACGCGCCCGACCTCGGCGATGCCACGCCCGCGCAGATCTACACCGCGATGCTCACCGGCCCGCAGAACATGCCGAAGTTCTCGGACCGGCAGCTGTCGCCGGATGAGAAGCGCGACATCGTCGCCTATGTCCGCGAGTCGGCGGAGGCGCCGAGCTACGGCGGCTACGGCCTCGGTGGGTTCGGCCCGGCGCCCGAGGGCATGGCGGCCTGGATCATCGGCATGGTGGCCGTCATCGCCGCGGCCCTGTGGATCGGAGCGCGAGCATGAGCGAGCCGGGCAACGGCACCGAAAACACCCCGAAGGGCACCGACGCACCGGGTCAGGCCGGTGTATCGGGGCAGCCCACCGACGCCGAACTGGCGGCGATGTCCCGCGAGGAGCTGGTCGAACTCGGCGGCAAACTCGACGGCGTCGAGATCGTCTACAAGGAGGACCGCTGGCCGGTCCCCGACACCAAGGCCGAGAAGCGCGCCAGCCGCGTGGTCTCGTACTGGCTTCTGCTCGGCGGTTTTTCGGGCCTGGCCCTGCTGCTGGTGTTCCTGTTCTGGCCGTGGGAGTACGTGCCCTACGGCTCCGAGGGCGAGTTCCTGTTCAGCCTGACCACTCCGCTGTACGGGTTGACGTTCGGGCTGTCGATCCTGGCGATCGGCATCGGTGCGGTGCTGTACCAGAAGAAGTTCATCCCCGAGGAGATCTCGATCCAGGAACGCCATGACGGCGCCTCCCCCGAGATCCACCGCAAGACGGTCGTGGCGAACCTGACCGACGCGCTGGAAGGCTCGACGATCAAGCGGCGCAAGCTGGTCGGCCTGTCGCTGGGCATCGGCCTCGGCGCGTTCGGCCTCGGCACGCTGGTGGCGTTCGCGGGCGGTCTGATCAAGAACCCGTGGAAACCCGTCGTCGAGACCGCCGAAGGCAAGAAGGCGGTGCTGTGGACGTCCGGGTGGACGCCGCGGTACGAGGGCGAGACCATCTTCCTGGCCCGCTCCACCGGCAGCGGCACCTTCGTCAAGATGCGCCCCGAGGACATCGACGCCGGCGGTATGGAGACGGTGTTCCCGTGGCGCGAATCCGACGGCGACGGAACCACTGTCGAGTCGCACCACCATCTCGCCGAGATCGCGATGGGTGTTCGCAATCCCGTCATGTTGATCAGAATCAAGGCGCAGGACTTGCCCCGGGTGGTCAAGCGCAAGGGTCAGGAGAGCTTCAACTTCGGCGACCTGTTCGCCTATACGAAGGTCTGCTCACACCTGGGCTGCCCCTCGTCGCTGTACGAGCAGCAGTCGTATCGCATCCTCTGCCCGTGCCACCAGTCGCAGTTCGACGCGTTGCACTTCGCTAAACCCATATTCGGCCCGGCTGCGCGCGCGTTGGCGCAGCTGCCCATCACCATCGACCAGGACGGGTACCTCGTCGCCAACGGCGACTTCATCGAACCCGTCGGGCCGGCCTTCTGGGAACGGAAAACAGCATGAGTCCATCACTGCCGAAGCCGCCGAACCTCGCCGAAGTCGCGGCGGGCCAAGGGAATGCGATCGATTCGCGCTACCACCCGTCCGCGGCGGTGCGACGCCAGCTGAACAAGGTGTTCCCGACCCACTGGTCATTCCTGCTGGGCGAGATCGCGCTGTACAGCTTCATCGTGCTGCTCATCACCGGCGTGTACCTGACGCTGTTCTTCGACCCGTCGATGGCGGAGGTCACCTACAACGGCGTCTACCAGCCGCTGCGCGGGGTGCAGATGTCGAAGGCCTACGCGTCGACGCTCGACATCAGCTTCGAGGTCCGCGGCGGCCTGTTCGTCCGTCAGATCCACCACTGGGCCGCACTTCTGTTCGCGGCCGCGATCATGGTCCACCTGGCCCGTATCTTTTTCACCGGCGCTTTCCGGCGTCCGCGTGAGGCGAACTGGGTGATCGGAGCCCTGCTGCTGATCCTGGCGATGTTCGAGGGCTACTTCGGCTACTCGCTGCCGGACGACCTGCTGTCGGGCATCGGGCTGCGGGCCGCGCTCTCATCGATCTCGCTCGGCATGCCGGTGATCGGCACCTGGTTGCACTGGGCCCTGTTCGGCGGCGACTTCCCCTGCGGCGGAGTCGGATACATGTGCAACGAGGACGGATACTGGATTCCCAGGATGTACGCACTGCACATCCTGCTGATCCCCGGAATCATGTTGGCGCTCATCGGGCTTCACCTCGCCCTGGTGTGGTTCCAGAAGCACACCCAGTTCCCCGGCCCGGGCCGCACCGAGACCAACGTCGTCGGCGTGCGCGTCATGCCGGTGTTCGCGGTGAAGTCGGGTGCCTTCTTCGCGATGACCGTCGGCATCCTCGGCCTGATGGGTGGGCTATTGACGATCAACCCCGTCTGGAATCTCGGGCCGTACAAGCCATCTCAAGTGTCGGCGGGTAGCCAGCCGGACTTCTACATGATGTGGACCGAGGGTGTGGCGCGTATCTTCCCGCCGTGGGAGCTCTACTTCGGCAACTACACCGTCCCGGCGTCCACCTGGGTGGCCCTGTTCATGGGCCTGGTGTTCACGCTGCTGATCGCCTACCCGTACATCGAGAAGAAGCTGACCGGCGACACTGCACACCACAACCTGCTGCAGCGTCCGCGTGACGCCCCGGTGCGAACCGCGTTGGGGTCAGCGGCGATCGCGCTGTACATGCTGTTCACGCTGTGCGCGATGAACGACATCATCGCGTTCAAGTTCCACATCTCGCTGAACGCGACGACGTGGATCGGCCGCATCGGCATGGTGGTGCTGCCCGCGATCGTCTACTACATCGCCTACCGGTGGGCCGTCGGCCTCCAGCGCAGTGACCGCGAGGTGCTCGAACACGGCATCGAGACCGGCATCATCAAGCGGTTGCCGCACGGTGCCTACATCGAGCTGCACCAGCCGCTGGGCCCGGTGGACGAGCACGGTCATCCGATTCCGTTGGAATACCAGGGCGCTGCCATCCCGAAGCGGATGAACAAGCTGGGCTCCGCGGGCGCGCCGGGTACCGGCAGCTTCCTCACGGCCGACCCGATCGAAGAGCACGAGGCGCTGACCGCGGCTCTGCACGCCGGCGAGCGCAAGGCGCTCACCGCGCTGGCCGAGCACCAGGAGCGCAACGGCTCGTCGAATGGACATGGCTCGCGTGACGGAGACTCGTCCGACGGCCACCACTGAGGCCGCCGGCACAATCGAAAAGCGGCCGCTGTGAAGGACTTACGCGCCCTGCTGATCGAGCAGGGCGCGTAGTTCTTTGAGGTAGAACCACGGCACGACGGGCATGGCGAGCGTGACCAGCGCGGTCAACCCATAGAAGACCCAGGCCGCGACATTGCTGTCGACCGCCATCAGATAGGTGGCCACACCGATCGCCACCATGGCGATGCCGATCGCGCAAGCGATCGCCACGGCGCAGCGCAGCCCCAGCAGGTCAACCGCCGTGGACGCGGGCGTCGATGTCGGCGCAGGCGCCTCGAGGGTGCGCTCCTGGCGCGGCGCCGCGTACGGCAACTTCTCGGTGGGCGGTGTCGGGTCGATCGGCCGACCGCGGCCGGGAGCCGCCGAGGCGACAGGCGCGGCCCCGGTGGCTTGGGGCTGCGGCGATTCGGCCATTGCCTCGCGCCTGGCGCGCAACAGCAGCGGAACCGCTCCGATGATCACCACCGCGGAGATCCCGATGACGGTGTAGAGCAGCCACGGTGTGCCGGCATCTCCGGACGACTGGGCCGGCCCTCGCCCGAGGTCGACCAGCGCCACCGTCGCGGCGACCCCGGTGCCGAGCGCCACCAGCCAGATCGCCGCGCACGAGCCGAGCAGGATGCGATCGGTGCGGTCGAGTTCGCGGGGATCCAGTGCCGGGGTCAACCGCGAGCGCCCCGACGCGTCCGTTTCGTACGTCATCAGCAGCTGGTCTGTGCGGCGTTGTTGGTGTTCGACGACAGCACGGTGCCGTCGCTCGTGGTTATCGAGCAGTTCAACCGGCTGACCAGGAACAGGCTCGACGCCTGCACCGAGCCGACCTCGGACTGCGAGATCGGTGTCACGGTCAACGACCACGGAATGTAGACGTTGCGCTGGGTCCGGCTTCGGCCCGACGCGTCGATGTAGGTCACGGTGATGATGTCTCCCGGTGCTTTGGTTCCCGTCACCGAATAGGTGACCTGTCGCGGGCCCGAACGGGTCGTCGTGGGTGGAGGCGGCGCCGGCGGCGACGTGGTCTCCGGCGGCGGTGGTGGCGGTGGCGGTTCGACTGGTGCGGGCGGCGGAGGCGGCTCCTGGGTCACCGTCACCGTTTCGGGCGGTGGCGGTGGTGGCTCTTCGCTCGGTGGAGGCGGCGGAGGCGGTGGCGGCGGCGTGGTGGTCGTGATCTCGTCCTGCACCGGGGGCGCCACGGTCGTCGTCGAGGTCTCGGGCGTCGCGAGGTTGTCGGTGTCGGTGCGGGTCACCAATACCGAAACGGAGACCACCAGCGCGATGGCCGCGATGATCGCCGCCACGCCGACGACCCACGGCCACCGTGGCGGTGCGGGTTGGTCGACCGGTTCGGGCGGCTCATAGCTGTCGTAGTCGTACAGCGACGAGTCGGCCGGCACATACGGGCCCGCCGTGAACTGCTCGGACTCTGGCGCCGAATACGCCCGCGAATAGAAGTCGGTGTCGCTGCTATCGGGCGCAGGCTGGTCACCGCCGGTCTGCTTCGGATCCTGGCTCGGCTCCCGACTCTGAAATTCCGACCCTTCGTCATCCGGGGGATTCGGCCCGCTCATTTACGCCTATCCTTCTCGACTACTCAACCGGCGCGGCACGCCACAGACTCCCGGCTCAGCGGCGGCGACTGACCGTGCCTCGGCAACATTACCCAACGCCGTAACCGGGCGTGATCACCCGCCACGGTTCCCGCCGCAAGTGGTGGCCCGATTGTGACCTTGGCTGTGACCCTGGCCGCCCGCACCGAACGGCAGGGCAGCCGATTCGACGGTCAGTGCTTCTCGGGGCCGGTGTAGTACTCGAAGGTCAGGCCCGCGACCGTCGTGATCACGAAGCATGCACCGGCCACGATGAGCCACGGCAGCCAGAGCGCCACCCCGACCGCAGCGATCGAGGCCGACAGCGCAATCATCACCGGCCACCAGCTGTGCGGGCTGAAGAAGCCGAGCTCACCGGCGCCGTCGCTGATCTCGGCGTCCTCGTAGTCCTCGGGCCGGGTGTCCAGGCGCCGGGCCACGAACCGGAAGAACGTGCCGGTGATCAGGGTCAGGCCGGCGGTCAACACCAGCGCGGTGGTACCGGCCCACTCGATGCCGCCGTACTGGAACATCGCCGTCAGCACCGCGTAGACGACGGCCGCGAGAACGAAGAACGCGGTCAAGAACTCGAACAGCCGGGCTTCGATATGCATGTGGTGTCCCTACTTGCTGGCCTGCGTTAGCTGGGGCGCCAGTTCACCGCGACGGGTGTCGAACGGCTTCGTGGTGACGGCGGTCGGCGGCTGGTTGATCGCTTCCAGCGCCTGGGCGTTGGTCCTGCCGTCGATGCGCTGCTGCAGGTAGGCCTTGAAGTCGTTGGGCTCCACCACGCGCAGTTCGAAGTTCATCATCGCGTGGTAAGTGCCGCACATCTCGGTGCACCGCCCGACGAACGCCCCGGTCTGGGTGATCTCGCTGATCTGGAAGGTGTTGTCGGAGTTGTTGGCCCGCGGGTTAGGCATCACGTCGCGTTTGAACAAGAACTCCGGCACCCAGAATCCGTGGATGACGTCGGCGGAGGCGATCTGGAACTCGATGCGCTTGCCCGACGGCACCACCAGCACCGGGATCTCCGAGGACGTGCCGAGCGTCTCGACCTTGTCGAACGCCAGATACGAGCGGTCCTGCGGGTGCTTGCCGGCGATCACGCCGAATGCGGGGTCGTGTGAACCTTCTTCGCCGCCGTGCTCACCTTCCAGGCCCTCGGGGCCGGACGCCACGGCGGCCGCGCGCTCGGGGTCGGCGCCGTCGTAGGTCAAGGTGCCGTCGGAGAAGTTCACCGACTTATAGCCGAACTTCCAGTTCCACTGGAAGGCGGTGACGTCGACGACGACTTCGGGGTTGGACTCCTCGTGCAGCATCCTCTCCTGCACCACCACGGTGAAGTAGAAAAGCACCGAGATGATCAGGAACGGTATGACGGTCAGCACCAGTTCCAGCGGCATGTTGTAGCCGAACTGGCGGGGCAGCTCGGTGTCGGTCTTCTTGGCCCGGTGGAACGCCGAGGACCAGAAGATGAGGCCCCACACGATCGCGCCAACAACCAGCGAGGCGATCACCGAACCGATCCACAGTTCGCGGTTCACGTGCGCTTCGGGCGTGATGCCCTTCGGCCATCCCAGGCCCAGCACCTCCGACCAGCTGCAACCGCTGAGCAGCAACGCCGTAGCACCCAGGACGATTGACAGCGACGCGGTTCGCGCCACCGCCTTCAGCCCGCGAGGTGTCACGTTGGAGCCTCCTAGAAGTCAGTGACGCGCGACCGCGGTGCGGTCAATTTCTGGAGCGAATACTACGCAGCGTAGACCACGCCCGGGTGCAGGTCTCAACACACCTCACGATTAGGCATACTGGCGCCGTGTGCGGACTGCTGGCCCTGGTACGTGACCCGTCCGCTGACGTCTCCCCCGCGCTGATCGACGCGGTGTCCGGTGCGTCCCACCTGATGCGTCATCGCGGCCCCGACGAGCCCGGGACCTGGTCCGACGACCGGGTCGTGCTCGGGTTCAACCGGTTGTCGATCATCGACATCGCCCACAGCCACCAACCCCTGCGGTGGGGGCCGCCGGACACGCCCGACCGCTATGTGCTCGTGTTCAACGGCGAGATCTACAACTACCTCGAGCTACGCGAGGAACTGTCGGCCCGGCACGGCGTGACGTTCAACACCGACGGTGACGGCGAGACGATCATCGCGGCCTACCACCACTGGGGCACCGAGGCGCTGACCCGGCTGCGCGGCATGTTCGCCTTCGCGTTGTGGGACACCGTCGGCGGTGAGCTGTTCTGCGCCCGGGACCCGTTCGGCATCAAGCCGCTCTATCTGGCCACCGGCCCCGGCGGCACGGCGGTGGGCAGCGAGAAGAAGTGCCTGCTCGAGCTCGCCGACGAGCTGGGTCTCGACCTCGACATCGATCAGCGCGCCGTTCAGCACTACACGGTGCTGCAGTACGTGCCCGAACCCGAGACGCTGCACGTCGGGATTCGGCGGCTGGAGTCGGGTAGCTACGGGCGCGTGCGCCCCGGCGGTGAACTCGAGGTGACCCGCTACTTCCACCCGCGGTTCACCGCTGTGCCGTTCATACAGGGCCGCGAGCAGGAGCGCTACGACGAGATCACCGCAGTGCTCGAGGATTCGGTGGCCAAGCACATGCGGGCCGACGTGACCGTGGGCGCGTTCCTGTCCGGCGGCATCGACTCGACGGCGATCGCCGCGCTGGCCATGCGGCACAACCCGCGGTTGATCACGTTCACCACCGGATTCGAGCGGGAAGGTTTCTCCGAGGTCGACGTCGCGGTCGCCTCGGCAGAGGCGATCGGCGCCAGGCATGTGGCCAAGGTCGTCAGCCAGTCCGAGTTCGTCGCCGCGCTGCCCGAAATCGTCTGGTATCTCGACGAACCCGTGGCCGACCCGGCGCTGGTTCCGTTGTTCTTCATCGCCCGCGAAGCCCGCAAACACGTCAAGGTGGTGCTCTCCGGCGAGGGCGCCGACGAGTTGTTCGGCGGCTACACCATCTACCGGGAACCGTTGTCGCTGAAGCCGTTCGAATACCTGCCGCGGCCGCTGCGACGGTCGCTGGGGCGCGCGTCGCGACCGCTGCCCGAGGGGATGCGGGGCAAGAGCCTGCTGCACCGCGGTTCGCTCACGCTCGAGGAGCGTTACTACGGCAATGCGCGCAGCTTCTCCGACGAGCAACTGCGCGCGGTGCTTCCCGGCTTCCGCCAGGAGTGGACGCACACCGACGTGACCGCACCGGTGTACGCCGCGTCGCAGGGGTGGGACCCGGTCGCGCGCATGCAGCACGTCGACCTGTTCACCTGGTTGCGCGGCGACATCCTGGTCAAGGCGGACAAGATGACCATGGCGAACTCGCTCGAACTGCGGGTGCCCTTCCTCGACCCCGAGGTTTTCGCGGTCGCTTCCCGTCTGCCGTATGACCAGAAGATCACCAGGGCCACAACGAAGTTCGCATTACGGCGGGCATTGGAGCCGATCGTTCCCGAGCACGTGCTCAACCGGCCCAAGCTCGGCTTCCCCGTCCCGATCCGGCACTGGCTGCGGGCCGGCGAGCTACAGGATTGGGCGTACTCGATGGTCAGCTCGTCACAGGCCGGCGATCTGGTCGACCTCGCGACCGTTCGCACCATGCTCGACGAACACCGCGACGGCACAAGCGATCACAGCCGCCGGTTGTGGACCGTGCTGATCTTCATGCTGTGGCACGCGATCTTCGTCGAGCACGCCATCACTCCGCAGATCGGCGAGCCGACCTACCCGGTGCAGCTCTAGCTACTTGAGCGCCTGCGAGATCTCGGCGGCCGCTTCGTCGCCGTAGGCGTCGCCGAGGCGCTGAATCGCCTCGTCGCGGTCCCAGCCCCATTCCTGCGGGCCGGGCGCCTCAAACACGAGCACGGCCACCAGCGAGGCGAGCTGCGCCGAACGCTCCAGGTTCAGCCCGGCGCTGCGACCGGTCAGGAAGCCGGCACGGAACGCATCCCCGATACCGGTCGGATCGGCCTGGTGCTTCTCGGGCACCACCCCGACGTGAATGAAGGTGCCGTCCGAACTGACCAGGTCCACGCCCTTGGGGCCGAGGGTGGTGACGCGAATCCCGATCTGGCTCATCACCTGCGCCTCGCTCCAGCCTGACTTCTGCAGCAGCAGGTCCCACTCGTAGTCGTTGGTGAACAGGTACGTGGCACCGTCGATCAGCCTGCGGATCTCCTCACCGGAGAGCCGCGCCAGCTGCTGGGAGGGGTCGGCGGCGAAAGGCAGGCCGAGATTGCGGCACTCCTCGGTATGCAGGAACATCGCCTCGGGGTCGTTGGCACCGATGATCACCAGCTCGGGCTTACCGATCCGCTTAGTCAGATCGGCCAGCGAGATATTGCGCGCCTCCGACATCGCACCCGGATAGAACGACGCGATCTGCGCCATGGCGTCGTCGGTGGTGCAGACGAACCGGGCGGTGTAGGCGGTCTCGGAGACCAGCACGCACTCGGTGTCGACGCCGACGGCCTCCAGCCAGCTGCGGTAGTCGTCGAAGTCGCGCCCGACGGCGCCCACGAGTGCGACGTCACCGCCGAGCACACCGATCGCGAAGGCCATGTTGCCTGCGACGCCGCCGCGGTGCACGACGAGGTCGTCGACCAGGAAGCTGAGCGAGACTTTCTGCAGGTGTTCGGGGAGCAGCTGTTCGGAGAACTTTCCGGGGAACCGCATCAGATGGTCGGTTGCAATCGATCCGGTCACCGCAATTGTCACGAACTACACCCTTCATTTATTAAGTCGCCTAGGTATTCTAGTGCGCTAACCTGCGTACAAAAGCCCGCCAGCAACTGTAGACAGGCGCATTCCGACCCACATCTCGGGGGAGCAAATCTATGACCGGCCCGTACCCGCCCGAATACGGCGCTGGACCGACCGGCCCGCAAATGTATCCGCAATCACTTCCGTATCCGGAAAACGTGCCGTCGGCGTATCCGGGCATGCTGCCGCCGCCGGTGCCGTACCGGAAGAAGAAGCGCTGGCCGATCGTCCTGGCAGCGGTGGTGGCGGTCGCGTTGGTCGCAGCGGTCGTCGCGGTCATCGCCATGGCGGGCGGGGACGAGGAGCCGGCCAGTTCGAACGCGCTGAGCGAATCCTCGGCAACGGCGGCCATCCAGGACTACCTGGATGCGCTGACCAATGGTGACGACGAGACGGTCGCCCGCCACACGCTGTGTGGGCTGTTCGATGCGGTGAAGGAGAAGCGCTCGGATCTGGCGCTGGCGCGCCTGTCGGGTGACGCGTTCCGCAAGCAGTACAGGCAGGCCGAGGTGATATCGATCGACAAGATCGTCCAGCCCTCGCCCCATCAGGCGCAGGTGCTGTTCACCATGCGGGTGACGCCGGCAGGCGGATCGCGCCGAGATCAGAACGACACCCGGGAACAGCAGGCCGTCGCCCAGCTGTTGGCCCAAGACAACGAAATCCTGGTGTGTTCCTACCTGCCGCGCACGTCAGGCCAGTACTGACCGACCGGGTCGGAAATCAGTTGAACGAGTCGCCGCAGGCGCACGAGCCGGTGGCGTTGGGGTTGTCGATGGTGAAACCCTGCTTCTCGATCGTGTCGACGAAGTCGATGGTCGCGCCCTGCACATACGGGGCGCTCATCCGGTCCACCGTCAGGTTCACGCCGCCGAACTCCACGGACAGGTCGCCGTCGAGCGACCGGTCGTCGAAGAACAGGTTGTAGCGCAGTCCGGCACACCCACCCGGCTGCACGGCGATGCGCAGGGCGAGGTCGTCGCGGCCCTCCTGGTCCAGCAACGCCTTGGCCTTCGCGGCAGCGGCGTCGGTCAGGGTCACGCCGTGGGCGGCGGTCGCCGTCCCTGGGGTTCCTGCCGACTCTTCCTGAACTGTCATTACGTCTCCTGTAGGCCTCATTGTCGTGGCGCGTACAAATCAACGGTACCTCGTCTCGACGCTATTCCCGAGTTTGTCCCCAGGCCTCCTCCCCTGGCAGTCCCGCTCCTCGCGACGGAAGTAACCTGGCAGGCGTGAAGCTGCTGGGCCGCAAGAAAGACGACAAGCCGACCGCCGACGCGTCGAGCGCCGATGTGGCGGAGAACACCTCCGCCGATGCGCAGGAAACCGCCCGGCCTGGCACTACCCCACCGAAGGGCAGGCCGACCCCCAAGCGCGACCAGGCGGCCCGCAAGCGCGGCCCGGTGGCACCCGCCCCGATGACGGCCGCCGAAGCGCGTCGCCGCCGCAAAGAGATGCGCAACACGATGAGCCGTGAGGAACGCCGCGAGGAGAAGGCGGCGCGCCGCGAGCAGATGACCGAGCGCCGCGAGAAGATGATGGCCGGCGAAGAGGCCTACCTGCTCCCCCGGGACAAGGGACCGGTACGCCGCTATGTCCGCGACGTGGTGGACGCCCGGCGCAATGTGCTCGGGCTGTTCATGCCGTCGGCCCTTGGCCTGATCTTCGTGATGCTCGCGGTGCCCTCGGTCGAGGTGCAGCGCCTGCTCTCCCCCGCGATGCTCGTGCTGGTGCTGATCATGGTGATCGACGGCTTCATCCTCGGCCGTCGGGTCAACCGGCTGGTCGACGAGAAGTTCCCGGACAACACCGAAGGTGGCTGGAAGCTCGGTTTCTACGCGGCCAGCCGCGCCTCGCAGTTGCGTCGCATGCGCGCACCGCGCCCGCAGGTGAACCGCGGCGACAAGGTCACCTGAGCCCGGTGCGCACCCTGGTGCTCGGCGGCATCCGATCGGGTAAGTCGCAGTGGGCTGAAACCGCGCTCGCCGCCGAGGCGACCGACGCGCAACCGGTGTGCTACCTGGCCACCGGGCCTTCGACCGTTGACGATCCCGAGTGGGCGGCCCGGGTGGCGGCCCACCGCTCGCGCCGTCAGGGTCGGTGGTCCACTGTCGAAACCACAGACGTCGCAACGCAATTACGCGCGCACCCCGCCGCAACACTGGTCGACGACATCGGTACATGGCTGACCGCGGCGATGGACCGCTCGGGCGCGTGGACCGGCGGCTCGGTCGCCGCGGACGTCGACGACCTGCTCGACGCGGTCGACGGCTTCCCCGCTCCGCTGGCGGTGGTGAGCCCCGAGGTGGGGCTGACCGTCGTGCCGGCGACGGCGGCCGGTCGCCGTTTCGCCGACGAGCTGGGATCGCTCAACCAACGGCTCGCGACGGTCTGCGATCGGGTCGTGCTCGTCATCGCCGGGCAGCCACTGGCCGTGAAGGACCCGGTGTGACGGGCTTCCCGGCGGTCAAGCCACCCGATGCCGAGGTCGCCGCCGCCGCCCGTGCGCGCCAGGGCCAACTGGCCAAACCTGCAGGCTCCCTGGGCAGGCTCGAAGACCTCGCGGTCTGGATCGCGTCATGTCAGGGGGTGTGCCCGCCGCGGCCGCTCGAGCGGCCCCGAGTGGTGGTGTTCGCCGGTGACCACGGCGTCGCCTCGGCGGGAGTTTCGGCCTACCCGGCGGATGTCACCGCGCAGATGGTCGCCACCTTCGACGCCGGCGGCGCGGCGATCAACGTGCTGGCCGAGGCCGCCGGCGCGACCGTGCGGGTCGTCGACATCGCGGTCGACACCGAAGAACCGCACTCGCCGTCGATCGGTGCGCACAAGGTACGCCGGGGCAGCGGCGACATCACGGTCGAGGACGCGTTGAGCGCCGACGAGGTCACCGCCGCGCTCGAGGCGGGCCGCCGCGTCGTCGACGACGAGGTCGATTCGGGTGCCGACCTGCTTATCGCGGGCGATATGGGCATCGGAAACACCACCCCGGCAACGACTTTGATCGCGGCGCTCACCGACACCGAGCCGGTCGTGCTGGTCGGGCGAGGCACCGGGGTCGACGACGCGGGCTGGGCACGCAAGGCCGCCGCCGTCCGCGACGCGCTGTACCGGTGCCGCAACAGCCTCACCGATCCCGTTGCGCTGCTGCGTATCTGCGCCGGCGCCGATCTCGCCGCGATCGCCGGGTTCTGTGCGCAGGCGGCCGTGCGGCGGACGCCGGTGCTGCTCGACGGCCTGGTGGTGACGGCGGCGGCCCTGCTGGCCGAACGCCTGGCGCCCGGCGCCCGCCACTGGTGGCAGGCCGGGCATCTGTCCACCGAACCCGCCCACGAGGTGGCGCTGAACCGGCTGGGACTCGAGCCGATCGTCGACATGCGCATGCGTCTCGGCGAGGGCACCGGGGCCGCGGTGGCACTGCCGGTCGTGCGCGCGGCGGTGGCCACGCTGACGTCGATGGCGACGTTCGACGAAGCCGGCGTCACGCGCGTGACCCAGGAGAACTAACCGGTGATCCGTTCGCTTGCAGGGGCTTTCGCGTTCGGCACCGTCGTACCGGTACGGAGTTCGACCGCGATCGGTCGCGGTGCGTTGACGGCGTTGCCGGTGGCCGGCGCGGCGGTCGGGGGGCTGGCGGCGGCCACGGTGTGGGCGGCGTCGTGGGCGTTCGGGCCCGGAGCCCTGGCCGGGGCGCTGGCGGTGGCCGCCGTCGTCGCCGCGACGCGTGCCCTGCACATCGACGGTCTCGCCGACACCGCCGACGGTTTGGGCTGCTACGGCCCGCCGCAGCGTGCCCTCGAGGTGATGCGGGACGGCTCGGCGGGCCCGTTCGGCGTGGCCGCGGTGGTCTTGGTCATCCTGTCGCAGGCCTTCACGTTCGGCGGCCTGACCGCGATCGGGCTGGTGGTGGTGGTCATGGCGGGGCGGGTGGCGGCGGTGCTGGCGTGCCGTCGAGGCGTGCCCGCCGCGGCGGGAAGTGCGCTGGGCGCTCGCGTCGCGGGCACGCAATCGGCGTTGGTGGTCGCCGCGTGGACGGTCGCGGTCGCCGGGTTGGCCGCGCTCGCGGCTCCCCGGCTCTGGCAGGGGCCACTGGCCGTCGTCGTCGGACTCGCGTGCGGCGCGGTGCTCGTGGCGCACTGCGTGCGGCGCTTCGGCGGCATCACCGGCGACGTACTCGGCGCCGCGATCGAGGTGACGACCGTGATCACGGCGTTGGGGCTCGCGATCCGCTGAAGCCGCCGGAGTGGCCCGGCTCAGCCGAGCCGGGCCATCCAGCCGTGCGTATCGGCGAACGTGCCGCGTTGGATCCCGGTCAACGTGTCGCGCAGCGCCATCGTGATCTCCCCCGGCCCGCCGTCGGCGATGGTGAACTCGCCCTCGGCGTGCTTGACGGTGCCGACGGGGGTGATCACCGCGGCGGTCCCGCACGCGAACACCTCGGTGATCTCACCCGCGGCCGCCTTCTTCTGCCACTCGTCGACGTCGATCTTGCGTTCCTCGACCGCGAAGCCAGCGTCGGATGCCAACTGCAGCAATGAATCCCGCGTCACACCGGGCAGGATCGAGCCGCTCAGCTCGGGGGTGACCAGCCGTGCCGACCCACCACTGCCGAAGACGAAGAACAGGTTCATCCCGCCCATCTCCTCGACGTAGCGGCGTTCGGCGGCGTCCAACCACACCACCTGGTCGCAGTCGTTGTCCGCGGCCTGGGCCTGGGCGAGCAGCGAAGCCGCGTAGTTGCCGCCGAATTTGGCGGCGCCGGTACCGCCCGGGCAGGCCCGCACGTATTCGGTGGAAAGCCACACGGAGACCGGTTTGATGCCGCCCGTGAAGTAGGCACCCGCAGGAGAGGCGATGACCATGTAGCGGTATACGGTCGCCGGCCGCACACCGAGTCCGGGCTCGGTGGCGAATACGAAGGGCCGCAGATACAGCGACTCTTCGCCACCGGCGGGCGGGACCCATTGCTCGTCGACGGCAATGAGTTGGCGCAGCGACTCGATGAAGACGTCGTCGGGCAGTTCGGGAATGGCGAGCCGCCGCGCCGACGTCCGCAGCCTGCGCGCGTTTGCCTCGGGCCGGAACGACACGACCGAGCCGTCCGCCCAGCGGTAGGCCTTGAGCCCCTCGAAGATCTCCTGCGCGTAGTGCAGCACGATCGCCGACGGGTCGAGTTCGATCGGACCGTAGGGGATCACGCGCGCGTTGTGCCAGCCTTCACCCTCGGTCCCGTCCTTCTTCCAGTCGATCGAGACCATGTGATCGGTGTGGTAGCGGCCGAATCCTGGATCGGCCAGGATCGACGCCCGTACCTCGTCGCTCGCCCGGTTCGCATTGCGCTCAACCGTGAACTCGAGGGGGCCGTCAGTCATGCGCCGATTGTATATCCGGGCGCTACCGGGTTTTTGCCGCGACGAACGGGGGCTTGACCACCTCGCACTCGACCGCGCGGCCGCGGACGTCGACCGCGACGCGGGCTCCGTCGGCGATATCGGCCGCGGTGTCGAGCAACGCCAGCCCGATGCCGACTTTCAATGTGGGAGAGAAGGTTCCCGATGTCGTCACCCCGACGGGCCGATCACCGTCGAGCACGGTGAGATCGGCGCGCAACACTCCCCGGCCGACGGCCTTCACACCGCGCAGCAGCCGGGGCGGGCCGGCCTCCTTCTCGGCAAGCAGCGCGGCACGCCCCCAGAACGCGTCCTTGCGCCAGCCGATGGCCCACCCGCAGCGGGCCTGCAGCGGCGAGAAGTCCGGCGACAGTTCGTGGCCGTGGAGCGGATAACCCATCTCGGTGCGCAGGGTGTCGCGGGCCCCCAGCCCCGCGAGCTCGCCACCGGCGGCGGTGACGGCCTCGAGCAGTGCGTCGAAGACCACGCCCGCGCTGTCCCACGGCGGCAGCAGCTCGTAACCGTGTTCGCCGGTGTAGCCGGTGCGGCAGACCCGCAGGGGTACGCCGGCGAACTCGGCGTCGGCGTAGCCCATGTAGTCCATGTCGGTGGGCAACCCCAGCGCGCCGACCGTCTCGGCCGATTTCGGTCCCTGAACCGCAAGCACCGCGTACGACCGGTGTTCGTCGGTGATGGTGAGGCCTGCAGGCGCCCGCTCGCGCAGCGCTTCGACGACCGCGGCGGTGTTGGCGGCGTTGGGCACCAGGAAGATCTCGTCGTCGGAGACGTAGTAGGCGATCAGGTCGTCGATCACCCCGCCGGAGTCGTTGCAGCACAACGTGTATTGCGCCTTGCCCGGGCCGATCCGGCGCAGGTCGTTGGTGAATGCGGAGTTGATGTAATCGGCGGCCCCCGGACCGCGCACCAATGCCTTTCCCAGATGGCTGACGTCGAACAGCCCGACGGAGGTACGCGTCGAGTTGTGCTCGCTGACCGTTCCCGCGTACGAAACGGGCATCAGCCAGCCGCCGAACTCGGCGAAGTTCGCTCCGAGTTCGCGGTGGCGGTCTTCCAGCGGGCCCTTGGACACGTCGTTCATCTCACCGTGCGTCACGCCGATCCACCCTAATGGGGCCGCGAAGTTGGCACACTTGTGCAGGTGGTCGACCTCGACGCGCTGCAAGCCGCCGGGATCGCCGACGCCCATGCGCGGGCCGGGCTGATCGCCTACCTCGACTCGCTGGGCTTTTCCGCCGAGGAGATGGTCGAGGCCGAACGCCGCGGCCGGCTCTTCGGTCTGGCCGGCGACGTCCTGCAGTGGTCGGGGCCTCCCACCTACACCCTGCGGGCGGCCGCCGAACAACTCGGCGTCGACCTCGCCGACCTCGCCCACGCCTGGCAGGCGCTCGGTCTGCGCGTCGCCGGCCCCGACGTGCCCGCGCTGAGCCGCGCCGACGTCGACGCGCTGGCGTCGTGGCGGACGATCAGCGCGGTGACCGGCTCGGACGCCGCGCTCAACTTCCTCCGGATCATCGGTGCGACGATGGCGCGCCTCGCCGAGGCCAGCGGAACGATGATCCGGCTGGCGCAGCCCGATCTGTTGATGACGCACACCCACGACGAGCTGACCACCGCACGCGCCTACCGTTCGGTCGCCGCGCTGGTGCCCGGAATCTCGGCGCTGATGGATGCGGTGTGGCGCCACCACATCACCAGCGCCAGGGCCTACTTCGAGGACGTCATCCACGACGCATCGGCGATGGTGACCTGCGGCGTCGGGTTCGCCGACCTGTCGGGGTTCACGGTGCTGACCCAGCGGCTGAGCCCGACGGAGCTGTCGGATCTGCTGGTCGAGTTCAGTGGCGCGGTCAGCGATGTGGTGCACGGCGACGGCGGCCGGGTGGTCAAGTTCATCGGCGACGAGGTGATGTGGGTGAACTCCAGCCCGGAGCAGCTGGTCAAGGCCGCGACCGACCTGGTCGAGTATCCGGGGGCGCGCGAGAGCGGCCTGGGGGTTCGTGCCGGCCTGGGGTATGGGCTGGTGCTCTCGATCGGAGGCGACTACTTCGGCACCCCCGTCAACCTGGCAGCCCGACTGGTCAGCGCGGCGGCGCCCGGCCAGATACTTGCCGCGCGTGATGTGCGCGATGCGCTGCCCGATCACCCCGCGGCCCAGCTGGAACCCTTGACGCTCAAAGGGTTCGAGGGTCCGGTCACGGCCTACGACCTTCACGCGGGCTCCTGAAGCTAGGGTTGGGTTTCGTGAGCCCTGCAACCCCCGGATATCAGACCCCGATCGTCACCGTCAGCACCTCGCTGCCCAAACGCAAAGCCGATGGCTCGGTGCTGGTCGTCCCCGTGGTGAACGGGGACGACGACTCAGCGGTGAAGGTGGTGCCCAGCCCGTCCCTCAACGCCGCGGCGGTCGCCGAGATCGAGTCCGCGCTGGCGGCGCTGAACGCCAAGGGCGGCTGCGAGCAGGTCACGCGTGTCGTCGCACCGTCGCTTCCGGTGGGCAGCGTGCTGGCCGTCGGGCTCGGTAAGCGACGGGACGGGTATCCGGCCGATGTTATCCGCCGCGCGGCCGGGGTGGCGGCGCGGTCGCTCAACGGCACCGAGTCGGTGCTGACCGCGCTGTCGGGCGTGGACCTCGCGGCGGCGGTCGAGGGCCTGATTCTGGGCGCATACCGGTTCAGCGACTTCCGCAGCGACAAGACCGCACCCAAAGACGCCGGCCTTCGCGAGATCACCGCGCTGACCTCGGACAGCAAGTCGGCCACCAAGGAGGCCGCACAACGTGCGGCGGACATCGCGACCGCGGTGGCCACTGCCCGCGATTTCGTCAACACTCCGCCCAGCCACCTGTTTCCCGACGAGTTCGCCCGGCGCGCAAAAGCTTTGGGCGAAGCAGCCGGGCTATCGGTCGAGGTCCTCGACGAGAAGGCGTTGGAGAAGGCCGGTTACGGCGGCATCATCGGCGTCGGCAAGGGTTCGTCGCGGCCGCCGCGGCTGGTGCGGCTGTCCCACAAGGGCGCCCGCCGTAAGGGGAAGCGTGTCGCGTTGGTCGGCAAGGGCATCACGTTCGACACCGGCGGCATCTCGATCAAGCCCGCGGCGAACATGCACCACATGACCTCTGACATGGGCGGTGCGGCGGCGGTCATCGCCACGGTTGTGCTGGCGGCCAAGCAGAAGCTGCCGATCGACGTGATCGCCACGGTGCCGATGGCCGAGAACATGCCGTCGGCGACCGCGCAGCGTCCCGGTGACGTCTTGACGCAGTACGGCGGCATCACGGTCGAGGTGCTCAACACCGACGCCGAAGGCAGGCTGATCCTGGCCGACGCGATCGTGCGCGCGGGTGAGGACAAGCCGGACTATCTGATCGAGACTTCGACGCTGACCGGCGCCCAGACCGTCGCCCTCGGCGCGCGGACACCGGGCGTCATGGGCAGCGACGAGTTCCGCGACCGGGTGGCCGGTATTTCGCAGTCGGTCGGCGAGAACGCCTGGGCGATGCCGTTGCCCGAGGAACTCAAGGACGATTTGAAGTCGACGGTCGCCGACCTCGCCAACGTCAGCGGTTCGCGCTATGCCGGCATGCTCGTGGCGGGCACCTACCTGCGCGAGTTCGTGCCAGACGGTGTGCAGTGGGCCCACATCGACATCGCGGGCCCGGCGTACAACACGGGAGGGCCGTGGGGCTACACGGGTAAGGGCGGCACGGGTGTGCCGACGCGGACGATGTTCGCGGTCCTGGAGGACATAGCCGCGAGCGGCTGATCAGACAGAGGCCGCGAGCGGCTGATCAAGCAAGAGCCGCGAGCGGCTGATCCTCTCCGTGAGACCGACGAAATGGCGGCTTTTACGCGCAAAAACCCGCCATAACGTCGGTTTCGGCGCTAGACGACCTTGCCGCGCGCGGCGCTGCGCATCACCTGCGGAAGCAGATGTGCGACGCCGTAGACGATGTGGGCCTCCGGGGCCACGGGGCGGATGGGCTTGTTCTTCTTGACCGCCGACACGATCGCGTTGGCGACCTTATCCGGACCGTACCGCCGCCGGGAGAACGCCTTCTCGAGTTGCGCGCGACGGGCTTCGGCCTGCTCCCGCTTGGCGGCCGGTATGTCGAACCGGGTGGTGTGCACGATGTTGGTGTCGATGACGCCGGGACACACCGTCGTCAGCCCGACACCCGCCTGGTCCAGTTCGGCGCGCAGGCAGTCGCCGAACATGAAGACCGCCGCCTTACTCGTGGCATAGGCGTTCATAGACTGCTGCGGTGAGTACGCGGCCATCGAGGAGATGTTGACGACGTGCCCACCGAGCCCCCGGTCAACCATCCTGCGCCCAAAGGCCCTGCAGCAGTTGACGACTCCGCCGAAGTTGATGGCCAGCACGCGGTCGTACTCCTCGCGCGGGGTATCGAAGAACATGCCAGCGTGCCCGACGCCTGCGTTGTTGACCACGACGTCGGGCACCCCGTGTTCTGCGCACACCTTTTCGGCGAACCGCTCGACGGACTCTGCGTCCGACACGTCCACGGTGTAGACGTGCGCGATTCCGCCGCGCGCGGCGACGTGGGCCGCGGTCTCCTTCGCGGTGCCCTCGTCGATATCGCTGACCACGATTTCAGCGCCCTCGCGGGCGAATGCCAGCGCCGTCGCACGGCCGATGCCGCTACCCGCACCTGTGACGGAAACCAGTGTGTGGCTGAAGTATTCGCGTGGCGTGCCGACCTGCGCGCGCAGGAGTTCACGCGCGGGTGGCTTGCCGGCGAGAAAATCGACGAGCTGTCCGACCGACAGGGCGATGGCTCGCGGATGCGACATCGGCGACCAGTGCCCGGCGGCGAGGTCGCGCCGCCACAGCCGAGCCACCCATTTCTTCGTGTCGTCGTAGACGTGCGGCCGCACGAACGGATCTTTGGTGTTGACGATGAGCTGCACCGGGACGTCGACGTAGTGATCGCGACGTCCGGGCTTCATCGACCGCAGGTAGTTGGCGCCGTAGACCTTGACGCTCTTCGCGGCGTCGGCCTTGTAGGTCGCGGAATGGTGCAGCTGCTCACGCGGGATGCCGTCGCGCACCAACAGGATCTGGCGCACCAGGTTCGCGACGAAGCCACTCACCGCCAGCGGTGCGATCACCGGGATCGAGAAGAAGCCCATGTAGGCGAAGGACAGGAACTGACTCAGGGCGCGGGCGAATCGGCGCGGACGCCACGGACGCAACAGGCTGCTGGTGACGAAGGCGTTGAGATGGTCGATGCTGGGACCGGAGATCGAGGTGAACGACGCGACCCGGTCACCGGCACCGGGTCGGGCCAGGAACTCCCACATCGCCGCCGAGCCCCAGTCGTGGGCGAGTACGTGCACCGGCTCGCCCGGGCTCACCGCGGCGACGACTGCGTCGAAGTCATCCGCGTACGCAGACATGCGGTAGGCCGAAACCCGTTTGGGCCCAGTCGAGTTCCCGACACCGCGATTGTCATACCGCACGATGCGGAACCGGTCGGACAGCAAGGGCACCACGCCGTCCCACAGCACGTGCGAGTCGGGCCACCCGTGCACGAAGACCAGGGTCGGCCCCTGCGGATCGCCTTCTTCGTAGACGGCGATTCGCACGTCGTCGGTGCTGTCGACGAACCGCGTAGCGATGTCCCCCATCGCACCTCCCGTGACTTGGCGGAACCGCCGGTACCGTATCAGTGCCTTCTGTTCCTCACGCAAGCGTTCGTCAGCGCTCGTCGAGTTCCCGTCGAGCAGCGCGCCGACGCTCGATGCGGCGCTTCTCGTCGTAGTCCCGCATCCGCTGCGGGTAGCCGACTTTCTGCACGTCGTACACCGGGATCTTCAGTCGGTCGGACAGCCGCCGCGCGCCGGCGTCTCCCCCGGCGCGTCGCCGCGTCCATTCCCCGTCGGCGGCGACCAGCACCACGGTGACGTCGGTGACGGTGGTCTTCGGTTCGACGAACGCTTCGACGCCGGTGTGCGTGGCGACCCACTGCCGGAGATAGTTCAGATCGGCGGCGGGGTCGGGACCCGAACCCCTGCCTTTACGCTTCCTGCGCCGAAACCTATCGAGGACTCCCACTCGCGTCCGCGCTCCCTCCGATCATCTCTTTTCGATAGTGCCAGAACAGTGGGTCGGACGGTCTGCGGCGAACTGCGCGTCCGGACGTGACAGGATGGGTATGCAGACAATCACCCAGCACGACTGACGACCGTTCAAGGGAGCGAGGTAGTCAATCACATGGCCATCACCGTTGAGATGCCCGCACTCGGTGAGAGCGTTACCGAGGGGACTGTCACCCGATGGCTCAAGCAAGAGGGTGACACGGTCGAACAAGATGAGCCATTGCTCGAAGTTTCCACCGACAAGGTCGACACCGAGATCCCCGCGCCCGCTTCCGGTGTGCTGAAGAAGATCATCGCCCAAGAGGACGACACCGTGGAGGTGGGCGGCGAGTTGGCGGTCATCGGTGATGCCGACGACGACGGCGACTCCGGAGGCTCCGACGACTCCGAGGAAGCGTCGGAGGAGGACCAAGGGTCTGACGACGACGAGCAGCCCGCCGAGGAGGAGAAGCCCGCCGAGGAACCGGCCGCGCAGCCCGAGCCCGCAGCCGAGGAGACCGAAGAAGAGCCCGAGTCCGACGACGAGGACAAGGACAAGGACAAGCCCGCCGCGAAGTCGTCGGGTGAGTCTTCGGGTAAGTCGACTCCGGTGCTGATGCCCGAACTCGGCGAGTCGGTGACCGAAGGCACCGTGACCCGCTGGCTGAAGAAGGTCGGCGACAGCGTGGAGGTCGACGAACCGCTACTCGAGGTGTCGACCGACAAGGTCGACACCGAGATCCCCTCGCCCGTGGCGGGCACCTTGATCTCGATCACCGCCGAAGAGGACGACACCGTCGAGGTGGGCGGCGAGCTGGCCAAGATCGGTGATGCCGACGCAGAAGCCGAGCCCGAGCCCGAGCCCGAGCCGGAACCCGAACCGGAGCCTGAGCCTGAGCCCGAACCAGAGCCGGAGCCCGAACCCAAGGAAGAGAAGAAGCCGGAGCCGAAGGAAGAGAAGAAGCCGGAACCGGCGCAGGAGTCCAAGCCGGAACGGAAGCCAGAACCAGAGCCAGAACCCAAATCCGAGCCCAAGTCCGAACCGCAGCCGGCGAGCGAGTCCGGGCCCTACGTCACTCCGTTGGTGCGAAAGTTGGCCGCGGAGAACAACGTTGACCTCGCCAGCGTGAAGGGCACCGGGGTCGGCGGCCGCATCCGCAAGCAGGACGTCCTCGCGGCCGCGGAGGCCGGCAAGGAACCGGCGGCGTCGACCGAACAGGCGGCCGAGGCCCCGGGCAGGTCGCCCGCAGCGAAGGCGCCCGCGAATGCCGACGCGTCGGCGGCGTCGCTCGCACACCTGCGCGGCACCACCCAGAAGGCCACCCGGATCCGGCAGCTGACCGCGAAGAAGACGCGCGAATCCCTGCAGGCGACAGCGCAATTGACGCAGACCCACGAGGTCGACATGACCCGGATCGTGTCGCTGCGGGCGCGGGCGAAGGCGGGGTTCGCCGAACGCGAGGGCGTCAACCTGACGTACCTGCCGTTCATCGCCGTCGCCGTGATCGACGCGCTCAAGGCGCATCCCAATGTCAACGCCAGCTACAACGAGGAAACCAAGGAGATCACCTACTACGACGCCGAGCATCTCGGTATCGCGGTCGACACGGAGCAGGGTCTGCTCTCGCCGGTGATCAAGAACGCCGGTGACCTGTCGCTGGCCGGGCTGGCCCGCGCGATCTCCGACATCGCCGCGCGCGCCAGGTCAAGTGACCTCAAGCCCGACGAGCTGTCCGGCGGGACGTTCACCATCACCAACATCGGCAGCCAGGGCGCGCTGTTCGACACGCCGATCCTGGTGCCGCCGCAGGCGGCGATGCTGGGAACCGGCGCGATCGTCAAGCGGCCGCGGGTAATCGCCGACGAGTTCGGCAACGAGTCGATCGGTGTGCGTTCGGTGTGCTACCTGCCGCTGACATACGACCACCGGCTGATCGACGGTGCCGATGCGGGGCGCTTCCTGACCACCATCAAGCGTCGCCTAGAAGAGGGCGCATTCGAGGCCGATCTGGGTCTCTAGAACGCCTCGAGAGAATCTCGTGTCCGAACCCGTCATCGCGATCGCGGGATCGTCCGGTCTGATCGGCACGGCTCTGGTCTACGCGTTGCGCGCCACCAACCACCGTGTGCTGCGCATCGTCCGGCGCGCACCGTCGAACGCCGACGAGGTGTTCTGGAATCCCGACACCGGCGAATTCGACCCGGCGATGCTGGCCGGGGTGGACGCCGTGGTCAACATGTGCGGGGTCAACGTCGGCGAGAAGCGATGGTCGGGCGCCTTCAAGCAGAGCCTGCGGGACAGCCGCATCGGCCCGACCGAGGTGCTGGCCACCGCGGTCGCCGAGGCCGGGGTTCCGGTGCTGGTCAACGCCAGCGCGGTCGGCTATTACGGCGACACCGGTTCCCAGATCACCGACGAGACCGCCCCGGCAGGTGACGGGTTCCTCGCCCACCTGTGCGTGGACTGGGAGGCCGCCACCTGGCCAGCTCGTCAGGACGGCGCCCGGGTGGTGTTCGTGCGCTCGGGGCTGGTGCTGGCACAAGCCGGAGGCATACTCGGCAGGCTCAAGCCGCTGTTCTCCGTGGGACTGGGCGCTCGGCTGGGCAACGGCCGCCAGTACATGCCGTGGATCAGCCTCGAGGACGAGATCCGCGCGCTGCTGTTCGCGATATCGCACGACGAGCTGTCGGGTCCGGTGAACCTCACCGGCCCGGCGCCTGTCACCAACGCCGAGTTCACCACGGCGTTGGGCCGCGCCGTCAACCGCCCGACACCGCTGATGGTGCCGGGGTTCGCGTTGCGCGCCGCGATGGGCGAGTTCGCCGACGAAGGTCTGCTCGGCGGTCAACGCGCCATCCCCGCCGCGCTCGAGCGGGCCGGATTCGTTTTCCACCACAACACCATTGGTGAAGCATTGGCGTTCGCCACCGCGCGCCCGGAGTAGCGTCGAGGGCATGACGCATTCGATCCGGTCGGCGACGGTGCCGGTCGAGGTGCGCCGACTCGGTTCGGTCGACTACGAGAACGCCTGGCAGCTGCAACGAGCGATCGCCGACCAGCGCGTGGCGGGCGGCCCGGACACCCTGCTGCTGCTCGAGCACCCACCGGTGTACACCGCCGGGCGACGCACGCTCGCCGAGGAGCGGCCGAACCCCGGGGCCGACGGCACTCCCGTCATCGACACCGACCGCGGCGGAAAGATCACCTGGCACGGCCCGGGCCAACTCGTCGGCTATCCGATCATCGGCCTTGCCGAACCGCTCGACGTCGTCAACTTCGTGCGACGGCTCGAGGAGTCGCTGATCAAGGTCTGCACCGACCTCGGTGTGCGGACCGGCCGGGTGGAGGGCCGCTCCGGAGTGTGGGTCGCTGCCGATGAGAACGGCCCGGCCCGCAAGATCGGCGCCATCGGCATCCGGGTGTCGCGGGCGACCACCCTGCACGGATTCGCGCTCAACTGCGACTGTGACCTGACGGCGTTCAACGCGATCGTGCCGTGCGGCATCGCCGACGCCGGGGTGACTTCGCTGTCAGCCGAACTGGGGCGCCGCGTCGCGGTCTCCGACGTCATCGACCGGGTGGCCGACGCCGTGTGCGATGCGCTCGACGGTCGGCTAGAGGTAGCGTTGACGTAGTGACTGTCGTTCCTGAAGGTCGGAAACTGCTGCGTCTCGAGGTCCGCAACGCCGAGACGCCGATCGAGCGCAAGCCGCCGTGGATCAAGACCCGCGCCAAGATGGGCCCGGAGTACCAGGAACTCAAGGCGCTGGTGAAGCGCGAGGGTCTGCACACGGTCTGCGAAGAAGCCGGCTGCCCCAACATCTTCGAATGCTGGGAGGACCGCGAGGCCACGTTCCTGATCGGCGGTGAGCAGTGCACCCGTCGCTGCGATTTCTGCCAGATCGACACCGGCAAGCCCGCCGAACTCGACCGCGACGAGCCCCGCCGCGTCGCCGAGAGCGTGCAGGCGATGGGATTGCGCTACTCGACCGTGACCGGGGTGGCCCGCGACGACCTGTCCGACGGTGGGGCGTGGCTGTACGCCGAGACGGTGCGCGCAATCAAGACGCTCAACCCCAATACCGGTGTCGAGTTGCTGATCCCCGACTTCAACGGTGAGCCGGACCTGCTGCAGCAGGTGTTCGAGTCCCGTCCAGAAGTGTTGGCGCACAACGTCGAAACGGTCCCGCGGATCTTCAAGCGCATCCGGCCCGCGTTTCGCTACGAGCGCAGCCTCGACGTGCTGACCGCGGCGCGCGACCTCGGGCTGGTGACGAAGTCGAACCTGATCCTCGGGATGGGCGAGACGCCCGAGGAGGTGCGGGCCGCGCTGACCGATCTGTACGACGCGGGCTGCCACATCGTCACGATCACCCAGTACCTGCGGCCGTCGGTGCGCCACCACCCGGTGGAGCGTTGGGTGCACCCCGACGAGTTCGTCGAGCATGAGCAGTTCGCGCAGCGCCTCGGCTTCGCCGGTGTGTTGGCCGGACCCCTGGTGCGCTCGTCGTACCGTGCGGGTCGGTTGTACGCCCAGGCCAAATCGGCGTCCGTATCCTGAAGCAATGGCGAAATCCCGCGATCCAAAGGCACTGAAGGCTGCGAAGGCCGAAGCCAAGGCGGCTCGTAAGGCGGCGTCCAAACAGCGCCGCAGCCAGCTGTGGCAGGCGTTCCAGATTCAGCGTAAAGAGGACAAGCGTCTGCTGCCGTACATGATCGGCGCATTCGTGCTGATCGTCGCCGCTTCGGTGGCGCTCGGCATCTTCGCGGGCGGCTTCACCACCTACATGATGATTCCGCTCGGCATAGTGCTCGGGGCGCTGGTCGCGTTCATCATCTTCGGCAGGCGCGCGCAGAAGTCGGTGTACAGCAAGGCCGAGGGCCAGACGGGCGCAGCGGCCTGGGCGCTGGACAACATGCGGGGCAAGTGGCGGGTGACGCCCGGTGTCGCGGCGACGGGCCACTTCGACGCGGTGCACCGGGTGATCGGCAGGCCGGGAGTCATCTTCGTCGGTGAGGGGTCGCCGTCGCGCGTGCGACCGCTGCTGGCGCAGGAGAAGAAGCGCACGGCTCGACTGGTCGGCGACACCCCGATTTACGACGTCATCATCGGCAACGGCGAGGGTGAAGTACCGCTGGCCAAACTGGAGCGCCACCTGAACAAGCTGCCCGCGAACATCACCGTCAAGCAGTTGGACGCGCTGGAGTCGCGGCTGGCCGCGCTGGGCACCAAGGTCGGGCCCGCCGCGATGCCCAAGGGCCCGCTGCCGGCGCAGGCCAAGATGCGGGGCGTGCAGCGCACGGTGAGGCGGCGGTAGGGCAGCTCCGGCCGGACGCGCGGTATGTGCACCGCCTGCGAATGGGCAGGCTATTTCGCGAATCGACGCACCGTGTTGCGCGCGGGCGCGGTGGTCCTCGCCGCGACCGCAGCCAGCGCCTGCTCTCCGAGCGCCCCGTCCGGAAGCGGCTCCGACGCCACGGGCACCGATGGCGCGGCCCACTACGTGTTCCGCAACGGCCCGATCTACACCGTCGCAGGCCCGGCGCAGTGGGCGCAGGCGGTGGCGGTGCGGGGCAACACCATCACCCACGTCGGCGACGAGGCGGGCGCGATGGCGCTCGTCGGTCCCGACACCCGGGTGGTCGACCTGCAGGGCCGGCTGCTGATGCCCGGCTTCGTCGAGGGCCACACCCACCCTTTCCTCGGCGCGTTCCTCACGTCGGGTGTCGACCTGCAGGTGCCGACGGGCGCGGAGGCGCTGGCCGCGATCGAGCAGTACGCGGAAAAGAATCCGACCGGACCGGTGCGCGGATTCGGTTGGCGCGTCGACATGTTCGGCCCCGACGGACCGAATCGCGCCGACCTCGACCGCGTGCTGCCCGACCGGCCGGGCTTCTTCTTCGCCATCGACGGGCACAGCCTGTGGACCAACAGCAAGGCGCTCGAGATCGCAGGCGTCGGCCGCGACACCCCGGATCCGATCCCGGGGTTCAGCTATTACGCACGCGACGGCAACGGCGATCCGACCGGATATGTGCTCGAGGTCAACGCCGTTCTCGGTCTCGTCGACGCGATCGAGCCGATCGCACCGGAGACCATGGGGCGGTTGCTCGAAGAATGGCTGCCGAAGGCGTCCGCGGCCGGCATCACGTCGGTGTTCGACGCCGGCGTGCCACCTATCGGCTCCGATCAGGGTGCGCTGATCGGCGTGTACACCGACGTCGAGAACCGCGGACAGCTGCCGTTCCGCGTGGTGGCCTCTTACAGCGTGCGATCGGCGCCGGTGGACGACGTCGTACAGGCGATGACCGACATCAGGGATCGGTTCTCGACCGACCTGGTACGCGCCGACGTCGTCAAGATCGTCGGTGACGGAACACAGGGCGGATACACCGCATGGCTCATCGAGCCCTATGCGGACAATCCCGATTCCACGGGCGGATCCCCGTTCACCGAGCAGCAGTGGCACCAGCTCATCGGCCGGATCGACGCCGCGGGTTTCGACGTGCACGTACACGCCTGCGGGGAACGCACCGCCCGCGTCGCCCTCGATGCGATCGAGCGCGCCGCGGCCGCCAATCCGCCGCGCGACCGCAGGCATGCGATCGCGCACCTGGTCTACGTCGAGGACCCCGACAGCCGGCGCTTCGGCCAACTCGGCGTCGTCGCCCAGTTCTCGGCCAACTGGATGTCCGCCGATCCGGACACGCTGCAGAACATGGCTGCCCGGTACGGGCCACCACGGCGAAACCTGATGTATCGCCCCCAAGACGTCTTGAAGTCGGGCGGGCGCATCTCGCTGGGTACCGACTGGCCGGCCGCGGGCTACTTCTCGACCTACAAACCGCTCGATACGATCCAGATCGGTGTCACCCGTCAGCTGATCGGCCAACCGGATGCGCCGGTGCTGGCGCCCGCGAACCAACGGCTGACCGTCGCGGAGGCGGTGCACGCCAACACGCTGGGCGCGGCCTATCAGATCCGGATGGACGACAAGGTGGGTTCGCTCGAGGTCGGCAAGCTCGCGGACATGATCGTCGTGAGCGAGAACATCCTCGCGATCGACCCGCACGACATCGCCGGGGCGAACGTCACGATGACGATGATGAACGGCCAGATCCGCCACGAGGTGTGACGTTCGGCCGCGGAAAGTGAACTTCTGTGCGAGATCCGGCCGGTATTTCGAGCACAACTTCAGAATCGCGCGCAGAAACGGGAACGGAGCAGCGCGGCCCTACCGCCGGACCACCGCCGTGTTGCTGAAGCGGTCCTGGTAGCCGCGGAAGTCCCTGTCGGTGAACAGCGCGGGTATGACGAAGAACACCAGCAGCCCGCGCACCGCGGCACGGCCGACGCCGACGTGCTGGCGGTGGTCGACCGAGGCGACCCGCAGACCGAGCGCCCACTGCCCGGGGGTGAAGCCGTACAACCGCACCGAGACGATGCCGAGCAGCAGCCACACCGCCGCGATGGACGTCGACCCCAGCGGTGAGTACAGGAGATCGTCCTTGCTGATGAATCCGAGGTTCACGGCGAGCCCCACCAGCCCGTATGCGATGAACCAGTCGAGCATCAGCGCGCCGATTCGCCTGCCGAACCGGGCGATGGACCCGGGGCCGGTCTCCGGTAAACCGAGGCGCTTGCCGGGATAGTCGTTGGGTCCCGCGTCGCTGGTCGGATCCGGTCCCGACAGCCAGGACCCGAGTGTGCGGGCCATACACTGAAGGATATGGGACTGAAAAGAAGTCCATTGGCCGCCTGCGACTGGCCCTGATGTGATTGCGTAACTTCAGCGCAACATTCGGTTGACGACCGTGCAACATCGTGTCCTTAGCGTCAACGCGCGAGTTACTGGATAAAGGAGACAACTCAGTGGCAGAAAAGACGGCCGACGACATTCTCAAGCTCATCAAGGACGGGGAAGTCGAGTACGTCGACATCCGATTCTGCGATCTGCCCGGCGTCGTCCAGCACTTCTCGATCCCGGCCTCGGCCTTCACCCAGGACGTCTTCGAGGACGGCCTGGCCTTCGACGGCTCGTCGGTTCGCGGCTTCCAGTCGATCCACGAGTCCGACATGATGCTGCTTCCGGATCCCGAGACCGCACGCATCGACCCGTTCCGCGCCGCCAAGACGCTGAACATGAACTTCTTCGTGCACGATCCGTTCACCCGCGAGGCCTACTCGCGCGATCCCCGCAACGTTGCCCGCAAGGCGGAGAACTACCTGGCCAGCACTGGCATCGCCGACACCGCGTACTTCGGCGCCGAGGCCGAGTTCTACATCTTCGACTCGGTGACCTTCGACTCGAGGATCAACGGCACCTTCTACGAGGTGGACTCGGAGTCGGGCTGGTGGAACACCGGTGAGCCGCTGGAGGCCGACGGAAGCCCCAACCGCGGCTACAAGGTCCGGCCCAAGGGCGGCTACTTCCCCGTCGCGCCCTACGACCACTACGTCGACCTGCGCGACCAGATGGCGACCAACCTGCAGAACGCGGGCTTCGTTCTCGAGCGTGGCCACCATGAGGTCGGCACCGCGGGCCAGGCCGAGATCAACTACAAGTTCAACACCATGCTGCATGCGGCCGACGATGTGCTGCTGTTCAAATACATCATCAAGAACACCGCCTGGCAGGCCGGCAAGACGGTGACGTTCATGCCCAAGCCGCTGTTCGGTGACAACGGCTCCGGTATGCATGCGCACCAGTCGCTGTGGAAGGACGGCCAGCCGCTGTTCCACGACGAGTCCGGCTACGCGGGACTGTCCGACCTCGCCCGCCACTACATCGGCGGCATCCTGCACCACGCGCCGTCGCTGCTGGCGTTCACTAACCCGACGGTGAACTCCTACAAGCGTCTGGTTCCGGGCTACGAGGCGCCGATCAACCTGGTGTATAGCCAGCGCAACCGGTCGGCGTGTGTGCGTATCCCGATCACCGGCAACAATCCGAAGGCCAAGCGCCTCGAGTTCCGCTGCCCGGACAGCTCGGGCAACCCGTACCTGGCGTTCGCGGCCATGCTGATGGCAGGCATCGACGGGATCAAGAAGAAGATCGAGCCGCTGACGCCGGTCGACAAGGACCTCTACGAGCTGCCGCCGGAGGAGGCCGCCAACATTCCGCAGGCGCCCACCTCGCTGTCGGCGGTCATCGACAAGCTCGAAGAGGACCACGACTACCTCACCGAGGGCGGGGTGTTCACCGAGGACCTGATCGAGACGTGGATCTCCTACAAGCGGGAGAACGAGATCATGCCGATCCAGATCCGGCCGCATCCGTACGAGGTTGCGCTGTACTTCGACGTGTAACCGAGCCGGGTAAACATCAGTCGACACTTCGGGCCGGGCGAGTCAAATCGCCCGGCCCGAAGTGCGTCTGCGCGTAGGGTAAACGCGCATGACGACCACCTTCGATGCCCGTCTTGCCAGATACTCCTCACCTGTTCTGAGCATCTTCCGGATCATCTTCGGTCTGCTCTTCACACTGCACGGCTCGATGAAGCTCTTCGGCTGGCCCCTCGGTGCTGCCGTACCGGTTGGAACCTGGCCCGCGTGGTGGGCCGGGCTGATCGAATTCGTCGCGGGCCTGCTGATCACCGTGGGTCTCTTCACGCGGATCGCCGCGTTCATCGCCGCGGGCCACATGGCCGTCGCGTACTTCTGGATGCACTGGCCACCGCTGGAAGGCCCGGCCGCCAGCTTCTGGCCGTTCGACGCGCAGATGGGCGGCAACGGCGGCGAGGCGGCGATCCTGTACTGCTTTGCGTTCCTGCTCTTGGCGACGACCGGTCCAGGTGCCTGGTCGGCCGACGCCCGCCGCCGCACCCGAGTCGGTGGCGCGGCGCCCGGACGCGTGGTCACCGGCACCGCCGCACCGGCCGCCACTGCGGGGCCGGCCGCCACTGCTGCGCCGGTTCGGCGTCGCGGCCTGCTGAGCCGCTTCCGGCGGTGACGTGATCGCTCGCTGGGGTTAGCTGTCGAGCCGAAGGTCCTTGCGGAACATCTTCATCCCGTCGATCTTCTCGGCCAACGAGGCTGCCGGGCCGGCGTAGAACATCCACGGCATGGTGATGATGCCGGTGATGCCGCCTGCTTCCGCGCGGTCGAAATGATCGGGGGTGAATGCGTCGGTCAGCGGGGTCAGCACCTCGAAATCGGCCATGGTCAAACCGTTTTCGGCGCGTAGGTCGCGCAGCGTGGCGACGCGTTCGAGGGCACGGTCGGTGGTGATCAGGTCGCCGATCCAGCCGTCGTGGCGCGCCGCGCGGCGAAGCGCGATATCGGAGAGCCCGCCGACGTACATCGGGATCGGCGGCGGTGTCGGCTCCATCTCCAGCTTCGGCGTTGTGTAGAACTCGCCGTCGAACTCAGTCCAGCCCGGTTTCCAGAGTTCCTTCATCAGGTCGAGCATCTCGTCGGTGCGTTTACCGCGCCGCGCGAACTGCTGACCCATCAGCGTGAACTCCTCCTCACACCAGCCGACGCCGATTCCGAGTTCGAGTCGGCCGCCGGCCAGGACGGCTGCGGTGCCGATCGCCTTCGCCGCCGAGTAGGGGTCGCGCATCGCGGGCAGATACACCGTGGTGACGAACCGCGACCGTGACGTGACGAGGGCCAGCGCGCCGATCAGCACCCACGGATCGGGCCAGTCGGTGAACGGCTCCCAGCGCCTGCTGCCGTCCTTGGTGTAGGGGTACGGGGTCTCCAACGTCTCGAGGTTGACGACGTGATCCGGGATGCCGAGGCCTTCGTAGCCGAGGTCGTCTGCCGCCTTGGCGATCTCGACGACCTCTGCGGTGTCGAGGAAAGCCAGGCTGACATAGAACTTCATCCGGCGTCCCTCGCCCACGCCGGCTGGATGAACACACCCTCAGCCTCCACCGTGGCCCCCTGTGCGTCGAGCAGATATCCGCGGGCGAACGTCTTGACCCCCTCGGACCGTTCCACGAACGCCTCCGCACGCAGCGGTCCAAGCGGTGTGCCGCGCAGATAACGCAGCGAGATGGTGCCGGTGAACTTCGGCTGGGTAAGGCCGTCACTGGCGGCCTCGCCCAGTAGATGATCGAGCACCAACGCGCAGATGCCACCGTGCACCCACCCCGGCGGCCCCTCATAGGCGCCGCTCAGCGTGAACTCACTCCAGCAGCGACCATCCTGTTCGTGGTGGATCACCATCGGCGGTGCGATCGCATTACGCAGTCCCACAGCGGGATTCGCCCACGCCAGCGGGCGGCCGGTGGCCTCGTGCCGCAGGGTGGAGGACACCGGGCGCTGTGTGCTCTCGAGAATCTGTGTGACGGCCTCGATCTTGGCCTGCGCGTCCGCGACGGCGGTCTCGTCGATCTCGGTGTGCAGGCTCGCATAGATCAGTCGGCGCACTGCCTCGGTCAGCGGACCGTACAGCGCACGCTGGCGCTCGTACTCCTCGTCGGTGATCACGTCGAACCCGAAATCCATGCTCACGCATCGAACACTACAAAGAGCAACTGGCCGGTGCGCACTCAGCCACTCGTCGAGTGCCCTCCCCACCGGAATCCGACCGGGTTGGTCCCGAGCGGCTGTGACTTCGAAAATTTCCTTCTCAATAAAATGCCGAGCCGAATTATTGCCTCAGCAACATTTCTTCATAGGTATTCAGCAACATGCGTTCGGCGCATCTTGAGAAAGAGAAACCGTGAATCCGATGTTTGCCAACAGAAGGGTTTCCTTTTCCTAGGCGTCAGAATAGGGAAACACCCGATTCCTCCAAGCAAATTCACAGGTAGCGTCCGGCCCTGGACCAGCTGCATCAATAAGGGGGCGTCATGGGCTACGCAAAGCATGTCGGTCGGGTCGGGGCGTTGGCCGTCGCGTTGGGTGTGGGCGTAGCTATGGCGAGCGGCACAGGCGTGGTATGGGCGCAAGATGACAGCGCTTCGGTCGATACAGATAACGAAAGTCAGCAGACGAATTCGGTGAATTCCCCGGAGGCAGAGACTGCTACGGACCTGACCAAAGCCGCGCAACAGCCGAATGCCTCGCCCGACGAACGAATCGCAGCACCCCCTGAGCCGCCAGCCGACTCGAAAGGCTCTCTAAAGCTCGACGATGGTGTTGTCATCTCGGCGAACGGAGAGGTTCGCAGCGGCGCCCAGACTAGCCAAAACGACGGCCAGACTAAGCAGAACGACGAGTCGGCTGAGGAGACGGTCGCAAAGGGCGCAAGCGATGAAGAAGAGCCCGGCTCGAGCGCACAGCCAGCGCCGCCCCAGATTCCTGAACCCATGATCTCCGAGCCGCTTCCTGAAGCGGCGCCGAAGCGGAGCCAATCGGAAGCCGTCGTTACTGTGAAAGACGATGGTAGGCAGCTAGGCGCAGTCGCGATGAGCATCGAACCCCCGGCCTCATTCACATCGTTTAACGATCCGCCGGCTCGGATAGCCGTCCCAGTCGTGAATTCGACGCCGCTTCTCGGCGCGCGTATCGAGCCGATTGTCACTTCCCTAGCCCACACGGTGCCCGCCAGTGGGTCCATCGTGGTCGGCGCAGCGCCGACCACACCCACCGAGCCGGCAAGTGTGGTAACTCGGGTGCTCGCGACGCTGTTGGACGCGTTCTCGTCAGGCTCGCCGGAGCTTCCGGTGAACTCCCCTGTCATGTGGGTGCTGGCGGCGGCTGCGAGCCGTCGGTTCGGCGCCGGCCCGGACATAGCCGAGGCCGAAACTTTCAAGATCGACGATATCGACAACAGCCTCATGCTCGCCGCCGCCGCGAACAGCGCCCCTACGGTGGATTTCGTCGCGTCACCGCCCACCAAGACCGGTGTGATCAAGGGTCAGTTGATCGCGAACGACCCCGAAGGTGATCGTCTCACCTACGCCGGATCGACCATGACGGCCAAAGGCAGCGTGGTCGTCGACAGGAAGGGCAGAGTCACCTATACACCCACTACTGTCGCCCGCCACAACGCTGCGGCTCCCGACGCGGCCCTGACGGGTGCCGGCGAAGACAACTTCACCCTCACGGTCGATGACGGCCAAGGCAACTCCGTGCAGGTTCCGGTTTCCGTCACGATTCTTCCTGCCAATTCGGCGCCCACCAACGGCGCTGTGTCGCTGGGGAAGCCGAATCCGGTGACGGGCGAGGTGACGGGAACCCTCACTGCGAGAGACCGCGACGGCGACGACCTGAGCTTCAGTGGCCCGCTGACAACCAGCAAAGGGTCGATCACATACAACAGCGCCAACGACGCCTTCACGTACACACCAACCCTCGAAGCTCGCCAAGCCGCGAGCATTCCGAAAGCAGCCAAGACCGCTAAGACGGACACGTTCACCGTGACGATTTCCGACGGCTACGGCGGTACTGGAACCGTCACGGTCAATGTGGCCATCGCTCCGATCGCCCCGAACCAGCCACCAACGGTCACCACCTCGTCGGGTGCCACCTCCTACACCGAGCAGGCGGCGCCGAAGACGATCGACAGCGGACTAACGCTCGCCGACGCGGACAACAGCACGCTGACCGGCGCAACGATATCCGTCGGCAGCCCGAATTCCGCTGAGACACTTGCGTTCACCGCGCCGGCCGGCAGCGGCATCACCGGCAGCTACAACAGCGCCACGGGACAACTGACCCTGACCGGTACCTCCAGCGTCGCGAACTACCAAACCGCACTGCGCTCAGTCACCTATCAGAACACTAGCGACATCCCGGCTACGACGCGTACCGTCACCTTCATCGTCAACGACGGCGCCAGCACCAGCACAGCGGCAACCAAGACCGTCGCCGTCACCGGCGTCAACGACGCACCGACGATCACCACGTCGACGGGGGCCACCTCCTACCCCGAGCAGGGCCCGCCGACGGTGATCGACACCGGCCTCACCCTCGCCGACCCCGACAACACCACGCTGGCGGGCGCGACGGTAAGCATCGGTAGCGCGAGTTCGACTGAGACGCTTGCGTTCACCGCGCCGGCCGGCAGCGGTATCACCGGCAGCTACAACAGCGCCACGGGACAACTGACCCTGACCGGCACCTCCAGCGTCGCCAACTACCAAACCGCACTGCGCTCGGTCACATACCGGAACACCAGCGACACCCCCGACGCGACGCGCACCATCAGTTTCACCGTCAGCGACGGCAGCACCCTCAGCACCGCGGGAACCAAGACGGTGACCGTCACTACGGTGGATGGCGCACCGACGGTCACCACGTCGGCGGGCGCCACCTCCTACACCGAGCAGGCGGCGCCGAAGGTGATCGACACCGGGCTGAACCTCAGCGATGCGGATTCCACGACCCTGTCCGGCGCGACGGTGTCCATCGGGAGCGCGAGTTCGACTGAGACGCTTGCGTTCACCGCGCCGGCCGGCAGCGGTATCACCGGCAGCTACAACAGCGCCACGGGACAACTGACCCTGACCGGCACCTCCAGCGTCGCCAACTACCAAACCGCACTGCGCTCGGTCACATACCGG
>NZ_LZIK01000026.1:0-82696 GCF_001667105.1 Mycobacterium sp. 852002-51152_SCH6134967
CCGGTCAACGCCTGACGCGGCGCCAGCAGGGCAGCTTCGGTCAGGCGCCGGTTGGCCTCGGTGGTCGAGATCCGCCAACGGACCCTCAACACCTCTTTCCACGATTTCGCACCCATCTGTTGCGGCGTCGCCTCGACCTGCAGGCGGGCGAGCAAACGGTGGCGCATCGCGGGCAGTTGGCACCCGAGAGCTTCGAGCTCATCAAGGGCCGTGACGAGATCATGGCGGGTCAGCAAGTCGACGTCACAGGCGGCCGCCTCCTCAAAGGCCGCACGCAACGCAGTCACCGCGGCCTGCAGGTCATCACCCGACATACATCGAACATACATTCGACCTCTGACAAATCCACTGACCCAAACTTTCTGGCAGGGTCACAATCTGTTGGCACGGGCACCAAGATGAGCGCCTGCGATCGGAATCCGACAGACCCGTCGCTGCAGGTTTGTGCTGGGGCGTGCGGTGATGGGCGCGGAGGGGGCGTTCCCGTCAATCGGCAGTTCTATATCGACGGTTTCAGAAATCGGCGTGCCGACCAGGGCTAGTGTCCTCGACCATGCATCTCTTACAGAGCCGCGCAGTACTCCTCGGTGCGGGCTTGTTGGCGGGCATGCTCTCCTCGCCGTTCACGAGTGGGACTCCTGCTAGCGCCCAACCGTCGGCAACTGAAGCCGACCTCGCGCTCCTCAGGCGGACTTTCGCACTAGCCAACGAAGCAAGGGCGAACGGCAACACCCCGTTCGGTGCTCTCGTCGCGGATGCCGGTGGCAACGTGATCGTCGAGCGAGGCAACGAATCGGCGCTGCCAGACGGCGATCCGACGCGTCACGCCGAGGTCGTCTCCACTGCGGCTGCCTGGCACGTGCTGGGCGACGACGGAATGAACACGGCGACTTTGTACGCCAGCGCTGAGCCGTGCGCGATGTGCGCAGGAGCTGCGTACTGGACCGGCATCGGAAGAATCGTCTACGGCATGCCCGAGCATCGGCTGCTCGAACTCACCGGCAACAATCCGAAGAACCCGACCTTCTCTCTGCCCTGCCGTGAGGTACTCGCTCACGGACAGCGGCCGATCACCATCGTCGGCCCACTGCTCGAAGACGAAGCGGCGCAACCGCACCAGGGTTACTGGAGTTAGCGCTACCCGGCTCAGGCGCTACCCGCCTCAGGAGTAGAACGAGTCGAGCAGCTCCTGGTTCTGTTTCTCGACGACGCCCCGCTTTACCTTCAACGACGGTGTCAACTCACCGTTTTCGATCGACAGGTCGTGGTCCAGCAGCTCCCACTTCTTGATCGTCTCCCATCGATTCAGTTGCGAGTTGAGCTCGTCGACGTACCCGCCGACCATGTCGCGCACCGCATCCGACTTCACCAGCTCCGAGTAGGACTTGCCGCCGAGGCCGTTCTGCTCGGCCCACCCCGACAGCGCATCGGGATCCAGCGTGACCAGCGCGACGCAGAAGTTACGGGATTCGCCGAAGACGAGCATGTGGCCCGCATACGGGCACAGCGCCATGAACTTGCCCTCGATGGCCGGCGGCGCAACGTACTTTCCGCCCGAGGTCTTGAACAATTCCTTGATCCGGCCGGTGACCGTCAGGAAGCCGTCCTCGTCCAACTTGCCCCGGTCCCCGGTGCGCAGCCACCCGTCGTCGGTGAATGTCTCGGCCGTCTTGTCGGGCAGGTCGTGGTACCCGTCCATCACACACGGGCCCTGCACCTGGACCTCCCCGTCATCGGAGAGACGCACCGACGTGCCGTCGAACACCTGCCCGACGGTGCCCAGCTTGTAGTTGTCGGGCCGGTTGATGAACGCACCGGCCGCGGTTTCGGTCAGGCCGTAGCCCTCCAGGATCAACAGGCCAGCGGCGTGGAACCATTCGGCGATATCGCGGTTCAGCGGAGCGGAGCCGGAGATGAAGAACTTGATGCGCCCGCCGAACACGTCGCGCACCTTGCTGAAGACCAAGCGGTCGAACGCGGCGTGCGCGATCTTCAGCGGAAGCGGTACGTCCTCACCCTTCAGCCGGTGCCGGTCGGCATTGCGTCCCACGGCGAAGGCGGCTTCGAAGAGCTTCTCCTTCACACCCTCCTGAGAGGAGGTGACCTTCGCGTGGGCCTTCTCGAAGATCCGCGGAGCAGCGCCCATGAACGTCGGCTTCACCTCGGCCATGTTCGGAACGATCTTGTCGACGCGGCCGTCGATCGCGCTGGCGAAGCCGCACGCCAGCTGGGCCGTGATCAATACCTTGCCGAACGCGTGGGCCAGCGGCAGCCACAACAGCTGCAGGTCGTCCTCGCCCAGGATGCCGAAGTCGGCGATGGTGTTGCCCTCGTACACCCACGCCCGGTGCGGCAGCCTCACACCTTTGGGCTTGCCGGTCGTCCCGGACGTGTAGATCAGTGTCGCCAACATTTCCGGCTTGATCGAGTCCGCGGTTGTCCGCACGCACTCGGGGTGATCGGCGAGGTACTTGGTTCCGACGTCGATCAACTCAGCGACGGTGGTGACCTGGTCCCCGTCGCCCGCACCGTCGAAAAGCACCACCTTCTCGAGGCGCGGCAGGTCGTCGCGCCGCTCCTTGAGCTTCTCCAGTTGCGTCTCGTCCTCGGCGAACACGACGCGAGATTCCGAATCGCTCAGAATGTAGGCGGTGTCGGGCGCGTTGGTCGTCGGGTACACCGTGGTGGTGGCCGCTCCGGCGCACATGACCGCGAGATCCGCGAGAATCCATTCGTACCGCGTGCTCGAGGCGATCGCGACACGTTCCTCGGGCTGGATGCCCAGTGCCAGTAGCCCGGCCGCCACCGCCTCTACCTGTTCGGCGGCCTCTCGCCAGGTAAGCGAAACCCACCGATCCCCATCACGCCTGCGGAACGCCTCCCGGTCGGCGGACTTCCCAACGCGGTCGAAGAACATGGCGGCCACGTTGGCCGGCGACACGGTCGTGGGTTTCTGGTTGGTGTCGGTCGACATCGCTGTTCTCCTGGAATCTCGTACGGCACCGGTGCCGCTAGTGTCGCGCCTCTAGTACCCAATGCGGGCGGGTATGACGCGATGGGACTGTAGCCCCGTGGTTCCGCATCGTCTTGACCCTCTCCCTGGGGGAGACTCGAAGATGAGCGCATGGCAATGCAACCGAGCGACGGCACCGCTAGTTCGCGGGACGAACTGCCCTGGGCGGTGGCGACCTATCTCACCGCCCACCGCGACGTCACGACCGCGCTGACGGCCTTCACCGTCGACGCCACCGTCACCGACGAAGGGCACACCTACCGCGGCCACGGTGAGATCGCCGACTGGCTGCGCAACGCCGCCAGCGGATACACCTACTCCACCGAACTCGTCAGCGCGACCCGCCTCGGCGGCGCACACCTCGATGTCCTCCAGCACCTGGAAGGCGACTTTCCCGGTGGCGTGGCAGACCTGCGCTTCCGCTTCACTGTCGACGGCGAGCTCATCAGCCGCTTGGTGATCGAACCGTGACGAGGACGTGGTTCATCACCGGAGGCACCCCAGGCGGGTTCGGGATGGCGTTCGCCGACGCCGCTCTCGAGATCGGCGACCGGGTCGCGCTGACCGCCCGCCGCCCGGCCGAGCTGACCGACTGGGCGCAACAGCACGGCGAGCGCGTCCTCGTGCTGCCGCTCGACGTCACCGACACCGAGCAGGTGCGAGAGGCGGTGCGCGCCACCGAGGAGCACTTCGGCGGTATCGACGTGCTGGTCAACAACGCCGGCCGCGGCTGGTTCGGGTCAATCGAGGGCATGGCGGCCGCTGCGGTCCGAAAGATGTTCGAGCTCAACTTTTTCGCGGTGCTGTCGGTGATTCGCGCGGCGCTGCCCGGTATGCGTGCCAGGGGCAGCGGATGGGTTGTCAACATGTCCTCGGTCGCCGGATTGCGCGGCGTCACCGGCTTCGGTCACTACAGCGCAACGAAAGCCGCGATCGAGGCGATCACCGAGGTTCTCCGCGACGAGGTCGAACCGCTGGGCATCCGCGTCATGGCGGTCGAACCCGGAGCGTTTCGCACCCGTGCCTACGCCGGCTTCGGCCACGAACAGATCGAGGAGTCCATTCCCGAGTACGGCACTCTGCTCGAGCAGGTGCGCGACGCGATGGCCGAACGGGACGGTGCTCAGCCGGGTGACCCCCGACGCGGGGTGCGCGCGGTCATCGCGGCCCTGGCCGTGCGTCACCGTGGCGAACTCTCCGATAGTCAAACCCGACCGCATGCGGCCAGTCTGCCTTCCCGCCGTCTATCCTGCGCCCATGGGAAGTTCGCGAGTCTCCGGCGGCGTGGTGCACACGCTGCCGACCGATCTGCGTAAGGCATTGCTCGCCAACGACACCGCGCTCGCGGCGTGGAACGACATCACCCCGCTGGCGCGCAACGAGTTCATCTGCTGGGTGGAGGACGCCAAGCAGGAGAAGACCCGCGAACGCCGGATACGGCGGACCCAGGAAGAACTCGAAGAAGGCAAGCGCCGCCCGTGCTGCTGGCCGGGCTGCAAGCACCGTGAGCGAAACGGCAAGTAGTCACTGCTCGTACACGGGCGCCGTCTGCAGTTCCGGTGCCGCCGCGGCCAGCAGCGCCGCACGGTCAGCGGTCAGCGGGGGATAGATCCGCTCGCCGTTGATGATCCGCTTCGTCGCCTTGGCCGCCGCGCCGGTGCTGACGACGCGGCGGTCCCAGCCCTCGGTGTACACCGCACCGGCCGGGCCGAGGTCGAGCACGGTGACGTACCACGGAATCCGAAGCATCCGCATGGGCAGGCCCAACAGGTCGCCGATGACGTTGTAGCCCGCATACCGACCCATCGGCCGGCCGTGTTGACACGACATCATCGACATGTGCTCGTCGTCCATCCGGGCGACGGCCACGTCACCCGCCGCGAACACGCCATTCACGCCGTCGGCCCGTAGATAGTCGTCGACCGGAAGGCGGCCGAGCCGGTCCAGCGGCACACCCAGCTGGCTCGTCAGCGGATGAGCGCGCATACCGGCACACCAGACGACGGTGGCCGTGTCGATGACCTCACCCGTCGACAGGGTGACGCTGTGCTCGCCGACCGCGGTGACGCCCGCTCCGGTGATCGCCTCGACGCCGTTGTCGCGCAACGCTTTCTCGATGACCGGCCGCGCCGATGCGCCCATGTCGGACCCGACGCGGGCATTCCGGTCGACGAGCACCACCCGCGGTATCGACTCCGGACCGAGGGCGTCCGCCAGCATCGCGGGTAGCTCGCTGGCCGTTTCGACGCCGGTGAGGCCAGCACCGACGACGACAGCCGTCGCCGACGCCGGGTCGTCGGCCCGCAGCGTGCGAAGGTGCGTGTGCAGTTCTTGCGCGGCGTCGTAGGTGTCGACGTCGAACCCGAACTCGGTCAGCCCCGGAATGCCGGGTTTGACGACGCGACTGCCCACCGCCAGCACGAGGCGGTCATAGGGCAACGTCGCTCCGTCGGCGGTGCCCAGCGTCGCGGCCGCCGGGTCGATTGCGGTCACCTCGGCGGACACGTGCCCGACGCCGACGGGATCGAGCAACTGCGACAGCGTAATTCGACACGGTGTGAGGTCTGCTTCGTAGTTGCGCACCCGGATATCGTGATACGGCTTCGGGCTGACGACGGTGACGTCCACCGTGCGCACGCCGAGTTCGTCGAGGCGGCGCGCCGCGCCGAGGGCGGCCCACAGCCCGGCGAACCCGGACCCGGCCACGAGAACGCGCGCTGACGCCGGCATCGTCTCATCGTCGTGTGGCGACGGGGTGAGGGCAAGCAGCCTGACGAACTCGCGAACTGTACGCCAGGGTCGTGGTAGCCGGCATCCCGCGACCCTCCGGTACATCTCGTGAGCTTCACACCGTGTGCGCCACGTTCGCGCTAAATAAATCGCTTGATTTAATGGTTGGGCCCGTGTCTACTGGGTCGGTGACCGCAGCTCGGCCCTTGAGTGGACATCGATCGGAAGGAACGCGCGAAGTATTGCTCGCCGCCGCCGAGCGCCTCTTTGCCGAACGGGGTATGCACGCCGTGTCCAACCGCCAGATCAGCGAGGCGGCTTCGCAGGGCAACAACGCCGCGGTCTGCTACCACTTCGGCACCCGCACCGACCTTTTGCGCGCGATCGAGAGCAAGCATCGGGAGCCGATCGAACAGTTGCGCGCCAGGATGCTGGCCGAGCTCGGCACGGCCGCCTCCCTGCGCGACTGGGTCGACTGCCTGGTGCGTCCGCTGACCGAACACCTCGACCAACTCGGCAACCCGAGTTGGTACGCGCGCTTCGCCGCACAAGCCATGGCCGACCCGAGTTACCGCGAGGTCGTCACCAAGGACGCCCTGTCGTCCCCGCATCTGGTGCAGGTGATCGACGGCATCACGGGATGCCTGGCCGAACTACCCAAGCGGGTCCGCTTCGAACGGATCGTGATGGCGCGCAACCTGCTCATGCACACCTGCGCCGAACACGAAGGGGCGCTGGCGCAACACGGTCCGCTCGCAAGGTCGCCCTGGCCGCGCGCCGCCGAAGGGCTCATCGACGCGATCACCGGCCTGTGGCAGGCGCCTGCCCGCCGGACCGTCTCCAGGAACTCACAATGAGCCGCGGGCTCGAACTGCACGTGCCCGATCTGTCGGGTCGCCTCGCCGTGGTCACCGGCGCCAACAGTGGTCTCGGATTCGGGCTGGCGCGGGAGCTGTCGGCGGCCGGCGCCGACGTGATCCTGGCGGTCCGCAACCACACCAAAGGCGAGGCCGCGATGGCGCAGATCCGCCAGGCCGTCCCGCGGGCCAGCACACGCATTGCGCAGCTGGACTTGGCGTCGCTGGAAAGTGTTGCCGCCCTGGGTGAACGGCTCGCCGCCGAAGGTCGTCCGATCGACATCCTCATCAACAACGCCGGGGTGATGACACCGCCGCAGCGGCAGACGACCGACGACAGCTTCGAATTGCAGTTCGGCGCGAACCATCTCGGCCATTTCGCCCTGACCGGACACCTGCTGCCGCTGCTGCGGGCCGCCGAAGCCGCCCGCGTGGTCACCGTGAGCAGCATCGCCGCCACGCAGCGCGGATTGACATTCGACGATCCGAACGCGGAACACGGATACCGGCCTATGCGCTCGTACGGGATGGCCAAGCTGGCTCAGCTGATGTTCGCCAAGGAGCTCGATCAACGCAGCCGCGCACACGGATGGGGTGTGATGTCGAACGCCGCGCACCCCGGCTTGAGCAAGACCAACCTGCTCAGCGGCGCTTCCTACGGTCGGGACAAACCCACCCTGAACGCCCGGCTCACCAGGGCCACGTGGCGCCTGCTGCCGTTCATGTGGCTCGACGTCGACGAGGGCATCAAGCCGACGCTCTATGCCGCGACGTCACCCGACGCCGAAGGCGGTGCCTACTACGGTCCACGCGGCTTCTACGAGACTGCGGGCGGCGGTGTGGGTTTCGCGAAGGTACCGGCAGCGGTGCACCGAGCCGAGGACCGCCAGTCACTGTGGCAGTTGTCTGAGAAGCTGACCGCCGTGACCTACCCGGATTGAGCGCCATGACAACTGCCGCGATCACCGCAGCCGATGAGGTCTTCCACCCCGCCACTGCTGACCCGAATTGGAACGAGAGCGGGTGGTTCAACTTCGCGATCCCCGAACGCGACGTCAACGGGTTCGTGTACTACTACCACGAGGTCCGCACCGGGACCAGCGGCGGCGGGCCCGCGATGTGGGACCCCAGTGGCGAACAGACCTACGACTGCCTGTTCTACGACTGGCGCTGGATCCAACCCCCCACGGGGGCGCTGGATTTCACCGACTTCCAGCTCCCGAACTCGTTGCGTCACGTCGTCGAGGACCCGATGCGCCGCTACCGGCTGTCCTACTCGGAGCTGGGGCTCGACCTGGACCTGGAGTGGACGTCGCTGATGGCGCCGCACGTCCTTGGCGAGGCATCCCCGCAGCACTGCCACTTCGACCAACCGGGCCGTATGCGGGGCACCGCGACGCTGAACGGCGAGCTCTTCGATATCGACTGCTTCTCGATGCGCGACCGCACCTGGGGTCCGCACCGCCCGGGTGCCCGCCGCTCCGGTGACTACCTGTGGGCCATCGCCGATGCCGAATCGAGTTGGCATGCCATCACGATGGCGACCCGCTCTGGTGGCGACCGTGTGATCGGCGGATACCTGCTGCGCGGCGGGACGGTGGGCGAACTCGTCACCGGTGCGCGCCGCGTGCTCGACCGCCGCGCGGGCGCCCCGGCACGGGTGGTGCTCGACGCCGAAGACGACCACGGCCGGGCCCTGCACGCCGAAGGCGAGGTGCGTACCGCGTTGCGCTGGCTCGGCTGGCCCGGACGGATGACGTTCTGGACGTTAACCGACTGGCGGTGGGACGGCCGACAGGGATGGGGTGAGGACCAGGAGTTCTTCGCTCGCGAACAGGTGCGCGCGTTGATGCGTTAAGGCCCAGCCAGTTTCGCTGCCGCACTGCGGGTCTGCCACAGGTTCAGCACATTGATCAGCATCTGCAATGGCGCGCGCACGCTCTCGTCGGACCGGATACGCGGGTCGGTGCGTGTGGTGTGCGGGCCCGCGTCGGGAAGCCGCTTGCGGATCAACGCCGGCACGTCGAGCAGCCAGGTGAGTCCCATCAGCGTCGCGTACACGACCAGGGACTGCTCCACCGCGGCGGGGTCGAGGACCGGCCCACCGCTTGCGAGCACCTCCTTGCAGAACATCTCGAGCAGCTCGTCGAGATGGTTGTCCCACAGGGATGCCTCGGCTCCCGACAGGGATCCCCATATCGCCATCGACACGTGCATCCGGCTGACGCAGCCCCAGTCCATCAGCCCGCATTGCAACTCGCCGTCGTCGCGCCAGAACCAGGCGTTGTCGACGTTGGCGTTCCAGTGGCACAGCGCGAGGTAGTCGGTGTCGGCGCTCAGCTGCTGCCACACGTCTGCTTCACGCCTCATCAACCGAGGTGCCTCCGCGGTCATCTGAGACAGGAACGACGACGAGCGCACGTTCTGTGCGAACAGGCCCTCGTGGTGTTCGACGAACTCGGCGAGCCGGCGCAGTCGGCGCTCGAGTTGATCGGCGGTGTACACCGGCGGTTGGCCCACGGTCGCCGCCCGCAGGTCCACCGGGAACTGCGCGAGCAGATCGGCGGGCAGCCGACCCGACCGTTCGGTTCCCGCCAGCCGCCCCACGGCGGTCAGCAACGCCCGGTAATGCGTTGCCTGCTCGGGTATCTCGTAGTCGAGACATTTGTGGTACTGCGGTTCGATCGCGCCGGTGCCGAACGCGATCCGCTCGCTGATCATCAACCCCGTGCCGGTTTCGCGGTGGAAGTCGGCGAAAACCGTTGCCGGCACCGCGATCGGAAACGCCGGAGCGCGCGTGAGCGCGGCGAACCGGGTCTCGGATTCCATCTGGGTGCGCCCGACATCACGCACGGCGTCGTCGAAGTCGCGGGAGAACTTCACGAACAGGTCGGTGCGCGTGTCGGGATGCTCGCGCGCGTACCGCACGGTCAGGACGGCCTTGCGCCCGGTGCTGCCGCCGGATACTGGGTCGAAGCGCTCGATCGCGATCACTTCGTTGTCTTCGGACAATGCACCGTAAGCGCGAAACGCGTCGGTGAGGAACTCCGTTCCGCCCTTCCGCAGCGCTTCGGGGTGGGCGGGGAACGCGAGGCCGTTGGCGTCACCGTGCACCCAGTCGACCTTCACCATGTCTGTTCCGCCGCCCGCACAAGGATCTCGTTGACCGCGACGCGCCTATCGCGTGTCACCATGTACGTCACCGCGTCCGCGATGTCCTCGGGCCTCAGCTTGACCATTCCGGATGTCCTGGCCTGTTGAGCCGTAAGCGCCTGTGAGTCAAGGTGATCGAAGATCTCGGTTTCGACCGTTCCCGGTTCGACGATTCCCACGCGGACCCGGTTGCCGACGAGTTCCTGGCGGATGCTCTCGCTGAACGCGTTGACGCCGAACTTGGTCAGCGAATAGACGGCGGTTCCCGGCCGCGCCAACCGCCCGCCCGTCGAGCTGATCGTGACGATATCGGCGACAACCCGCGGCGAATCAGCGGCCGCCGCGATCAGATGGGGGAGCGCGGCTCGCGTGGCGTACAAAACGCCTCGAATGTTGACCGAGACCAGGGCATCCCAATCGGCCAGTGGCGCGTGCGCGGCGGCACCCATGCGCAACAGGCCGGCGTTGTTGACCAACGTGTCGAGGCGGCCCCACTCGTCGACGGTCGTCGCCACCGCGGCGGCCACCTGATCGGCGTCGGTCACATCGGCGGGCACGGCCAGGGCTGTGCCACCTGCCGCCGCGATCTCGTCGGCGAGTGCGCTGAGCCGGTCGCGCCGCCGCGCCACCAGTGCAACCGAGGCGCCCTCGGCGGCGAGCGCACGGGCGGTTGCCGCGCCGATCCCGCTGCTGGCCCCGGTCACCAGCGCCACCGTCCGGGCCAACGCGGTCACGTGGTCCTCACTTCCTGCCCGAGGATGTCGCCGAGCACGTAGTCGTTGTGTTCGCCCAAGTTCGGTGCGCCGCGTTCGATGTGTGCGGGACGGGTCATCAGCCACGAGGGCCCAAGCACCGGCCGCTGTCCTTCGACCCGGTCGGACACGAAGCGATACGTGCCGCGGTCCCAGAGCAATTCGTCGCCGATCACCTCGGTGGCCGTCGCGCTCCTGGTCGCGGGCACACCGGCACAACGCAGCCGCTCGGCGAGACCGCCCGCCTCGTGCCCCCGGGTTAGCGCGATCAGGTGCGCGTCCAGAACCTCGGCATCGCGTTGTCGCGCGGCCATTGTCGGATAACGGGCGGCGAGCTCATCGGCGCCGAGCACCTCACAGAGACGGTGCCAGGCATCGTCGTCCGTGACGGCGACGGCGATCCAGTCCGCGCCCACGCAGGGGTAGCAGCCGTGCGGCGCCATGTCGGGGTGGCGGTTGCCGTCGGGTCCCAACAGCCGGTCCGTCAGGTTCTGCTCGAACAGGCAGTCAGCCACCATCGACGAGAGCACCTCGACGGCGGAGACGTCGACGAATTGGCCCTGTCTCGTGCGCTCCCGGTGCAGTAGCGCCGCCACGGCGGCCAACGCCGCGGCCGCACCCACGGTGGAATCGCCGTACCGCATGCTCGCCCCGAGCGGAGGGCCGCCGGGATAACCGACCAGCGAGGCGAGGCCCGCCAGGGCGGCGAAACACGGCGCGTAGCCGGTCTGATGGCCCAGCGGCCCATCATTGCCCCACATCTTGACGGACACCGAGACGATGTCGGATTTGAGCGCGGTCAGATCCCGGTATCCGAGGCCTTGGCGTTCCATCGCGCCGGGCCGCAGGTTGTTGAGCACGATGTCGCTGCGAGAAATCAACGCCAGCAGGGCATCCCGGCCGCGGGGCGTTTTGATGTCGAGGTCGACGCTGAGGATCTCGGGGTTGATGCTCAGGAAGTAGGGGGCGTGGTTGATGTCGGTGCCGCCGTAGGCGCGCATCTCCTCGGGAGTGGCCGAGCACTCGACCTTGATCACCTCGGCGCCGAGGAAAGCCAGCAGCTTGCCGGCGTAAGGCCCGGCCCACACCTTGGTCAGTTCGACGACCCGCACACCCTGCAGCGGTCCACCCCGCGAACCGTGGGCCTTGAGTTGCGGGTTCCGCACCGCGGGCGCGGTGCGCGGACTGGAGAGTTCGGCCAGGACCTCGTCGGTGTGCTGGCCGAGCGTCGGTGCGGGTCGAGTGATCCGGGCCGGAGTCGCGCTCAGCCGGTAACCCACGGTGGGGTGGGGGCTCGTGCCCAGCACGGGATGGGTAGCGTCGCAGAAGAACTCACGGTGGCGGTACTGCGGTGAGCGCAGGAGTTCGGCCGCGCCGTTGACCGGCACCAGGGGTACGCCGAGTCGCTGCGCCTCTTCTGCGGTGTCCTCGCCGGGCCGGTCGCGCATCCAGTCGGCGAAGCCGCTGCGGAAGTCGGCGACCCGCTCCGGTGTGACGCCGAATTCCAGCCAGTCGTCGTCGAATTCGTCGAGCCACGCCGGCGCCCCCATCAGCGTTTTGAGGCCCAGCCAGTGCGTGCTGTTGGTCATGTAGAGGTAGACAAAGCCGTCGCGCGAGGCGAAGAACGTCGCGGGTCCCGCCTGGTCGTAGTCGTCGCGGCGGTTCTGAGGGGCGATCTCCCCGGTGACGAACCGGCCCAGGATGCAATCGGCGCGCGACACCAGGACGGCCTGCTCTGATACGTCGATGTATTCGCCGCGGCCGGTGTGCATCCGCTCGAACAGCGCCGACATCACACAGAGGGCGGCGTCGAGCGCGCCCTCGTAGTCGGCGAGGAACCGGCCGGGTCCCTTCAACGGCGGTCGGTCGGGATCGGCGTGGCTGGGGGTGTGGTAGCCCCACCCGCTGGCGTGAAAGACGTTCAGGCTCACAGCGTTGTCGAGTGCCGTCGGTGCGGTGAGGCCGAACGGCGTGACGGCGCAGAACACCACGTGGGGATGGCGACGGGCGACCTCCGCGGCCGACAATCCGTGCTCGGCGGCCCAGGTCGCGCTGTGGTCGTCGATCACCGCGTCGGCGGTGGCGATCAGCTGATGCGTTGCGGCGGTGTCGAATTCGACCGATCGCTTGTTGGTGTTGAGGTAGGCGAACAGCGCGCTGCGTTCGGGACCGTCCTCGCCACCGACTAGCGGCGCCATGGCCCGGGTGGGACTGCCCCGCCCGGGCCGTTCGACTTTGACGACATCCGCTCCGAGATCGGCCAGTAGCTTGCCGCAGTACTCGCCGGCGACCCGCTCGGCCACCTCGACGATCCGAAAGCCGGTCAGCGCCGACATGCCGGTCAGGGCTTGTTACGTCCGGACCGGCTCAGCCGCCACTCCGGTGGGAAGTTCATGTCGTTGTCCTTGACCACGTTGTTGAGCCCCTTTTCGAAGGTGCCCTCGGTGAGATCGACATCGTTGAGCTGGTCGTTCTGGATCATCGGCAGCATCCCCTCGACCATGCCGGTCAACAGGCTGCCGAAGTACTCGCCCTTGTGCTGCTTGTACAGCTCGAGGAAGGTCTTCTGCACCGCGACTGTGTCGGTCGGGCGCGACTTCGAGCATGCGAGCGCGTACTTCTCGGTCTCGGCTTCGAGCTGGTCCCTGGGCACGACGCTGTTCAGGAAGCCGCACTCGTACATCTCCTTTGCGCTGAACGGCCTGCCGGTGAACAGCATTTCGGAGAACTTGCGCAAGCCCATCGTCTCGGCCCACCACCACAACCGCGGTCCCCACCCGACATAACGGAACGCCGGATGGCCGAACAGCGCGTCGTCCGAGGAGACCACCAGATCGGCGTCGCCGGCCTGATAAAAATGCCAGCCGTAGCAATACCCCTTCGCTTCGATGATGCTGACCTTGCGAAGTTCCTGTAGGGGCCGGTTGCCTGCACGCGCCTTGGCGTAGAAATCGGTCACCGTCGACAGGTAGCGATACGAACCGCCGGGCGGGTACTTGACGTCGTCGTCGTTGATCGCGAGTTCGTGCAGCAGCGGCATGCCCGGGTTCTCCAGCATGCCCCGCTGTTCGGGAAGGTCGCCACCGCTGCCGAAATCATCGCCCTCGCCGCGGATCACGACGACCTTGACGTCGTCGTCGACGTTGCACTTGTGGATCATGTCGGCGTAGAGCTGGCGCATGCCCATCGTCGTCGAGTTCTGCGCCTCGGGCCGATTGAACGTGATGTAGGCGATCCGGTTCTTGCGGTCCTTCTCGAACCGGATGTGCTGCTCGGCTTCCCGTTTCATCTCTTCGTAGTCGTATTCTGGCATGTTCGCTACCTCCACTTTGTGTTATCTCCAGTAGGTGGCCCGCGTAGCCGGGCAGCTGAACGCCTCCGACGCAGTCGAATTCGTCAGGGGCGAAGACTCTGATCTTCGTGCGTATCGCTCTCCGTCAAACCACCACGGCAGGCATCGACTCCCATCCACGCACGGTGGACGTCGGGCTGAGCTCGGCATCGGTGACGTCGACGTGCCAGTCCGGGAATCGTTGAAGGATCTCGTCCAGCGCGATGCGTCCTTCCAATCGTGCGAGCGCGTTGCCGAGGCAGAAGTGCGTGCCGACCCCGAAGCCGAGGTGCTGACGCGGGGGCCGATTGATATTGAACCGCTCGCTGTCAGCGCCGAAGCGTCGCGGGTCACGATTGGCCGCGCCGACGATCAACATCATCGCGTTGCCCGCGGGCACCGTCTCGCCGTAGTAGGTCACGTCGCGGGTGACATATCGGCAGACGTGCGGGGCGGGTGGCTCGAAACGCACGACCTCCTCGATGGCCGCAGGCAGCATTGACCGGTCGGCGACCAACGCGCGCCGCTGGTCGGGGTGATCGGAGAGCAACTTGCCGGCCCAGCCGATCAGCCGGGTGGTGGTCTCGCTGCCTGCCGTTGCGATCACCTGCAGGTAGAGCAGAAGTTCCTCGCGGCCCAGTCGCCGCAGCGTCCCGGTCTCGTCGGTGAACTCGGCGTTGAGCAGTTCGGTCATGATGTCGTCGCTGGGATGCTGTGCCCGCCAGTCGATGTACTCAGCGAAGACCTGACCCGTGGCGATGGGGCCGTCGGGGTTGTCGGTCATCTTGCCGCCCCGTTCGGTGCGGATCGTCGACTCGCCGTGGTCGATCACGTGCTCCTGGTCGGCCTCCGGAATGCCGAGCAGCATGCCGATCACCCGCGTGGGCATCTGAGCGCCGAGGTCCTTGACGAAGTCGAAGCGGCCCGCGCCGACCAAAGGGTCCAGGCAGCGGGCGGTGAACTGACGGATCTTGGGTTCGAGCGCGTTCACCTTCCTGGGGGTGAAGATCCGCGACAGTAGCTTGCGGTGGATGTTGTGGACCGGCGGATCCTCGAAGATCAGCGTGCCGGGCGGGATGTCCAGGCCGGCCTTGATGATCTCCAGGACCGCCCCGCGCGCCGAGCTGAACGTCTCGTGGTCGAGCAGTGCCGCGTCGACGTCGGCGTAGCGGCTCAGCGCATAGAAGTCGTGCTCGGCGTTGTAGTAGCGCGGTGCGTGCTCACGGATCCGCGAGAACATCGGATAGGGGTCGCGGTTGAGGTCGGCGTCGTAGGGGTCGTAGTGGACGCCCTCCTTCTCGGTGTCGCTGTCCCGGCTGTCTCGCACACCTTCGTCAGCGCTCACCGTCATCTGCGTTCCGCCTTTCACCGGACCTCACCGGAGCGGTGCCGTCACACGCCACCGGTTCGTGAACAGTCTGTCAGCGCTCGTCCGCGCCCGGGCTGTTTAGACTGTCCGCTTAAAACGAGGCGTCTTTGGATCAGCGGACTGTGTTTTCGGCTACCAAAAGACCACCAAGATCAATTGTCGGCCGGATCAGTCTCGCGGTCGGGGAGGGGGCACCGCTGAGAGGGTCTCCGGCGCGGACGTCGCAATGTCACGGCCGTGCGGTCACCACCGGCGACCTGCCCCGATGATGTCGGAAGCCGACCCGCTGTCCGCGGAGCGAATCAGCCGTCACGATTCGAGACCTGGAGTTCGGAACCGGTCGCGGCGGCGTTGATCTTGAGTCGCCATTCGCGACGGTTCTTCGGTCGGCAAAGATTTGCACCGGGCCGCCCGCAATCGTCACCAATAGCTCTGTATTGCGGGACTAATTCTGTGTAACAATCGTCTATCAAACCCTCTCTGAACGAGGGTTCTCTTTTCGGACGGAGACGATCATTCCCACGTCACCTTTGCGCCTCACGGCGGGTGTCTGTGTCCTCGCTGTCGGATTGCTGTTCGGCGGCGGCGGTGCCGTCGCCAGTGCTGACGACTCGGGTAGCACCAGTGGCGCGGGAACGAGCGGCTCGACCGGGGCCAGCCAGGGTTCCACCACCGGCGCCGCCGGCTCGGAGACTTCGGGCGCCACCACCGGGACGGCGACGAAGTCCACTCCGAAGATCGACCGGCGCTTCCGGCTCCGCCTTCCCGATTTCTCCCGGCAGTCGCCGTCGCGGAAAGACGGGTTCACCCGCCCCACGATTATCGTGCGGGGCGGCGTCGACAGGACCGCGACCACGGGGAGCAAGGCGGAGGACGCCGACGTGACCGCGGACGAAGAGACCGCGCCCGCCGACGAAGCCAACGCCGCACCTGCCGATCCGCAGGGGACCGAACTCGGCGTCGGGGCGCAGACGACCGAAAGCGGAACCGTCCCCGCGACCCAGGAACTGACGACGGAGACCGATCCCGCTGCCGAGGCTTCGGTTTCGACGGTGCCCGCGGACGGTTCGGCCACTCAGCCCGACTCCAACTTCGCCGCAGACGACGCCGCAGCCTCGTCTGTCCCGCAGACCGGCACGATGCCCGCCGTTCAGGTCAACACCCCTGTGACGCCGGAAGCCAAGACGGCCGATCCGCTGACCAACGCGTTCGTCACCATCAACGGCGCGATGGTGACGTGGTCGGAGTCGCTCGCCGCGCTGCAGACGTCGAAGACGCCGATCCGAGATGCGATCACCTCGCTGCAGACCATGCTGACCACGGTGACGGGCGCAGTCACGCGGGTGCCTTCGGATTTCTACGCGATGCTGGGCATCCCCGCTTCGTCCGGTCCGCCCCAGTCGTTGATCGGTGGAAGCGGCACGCTGGATGCCAGGAAGGTGAACGCCCCGACCGGAGGAACACTGGTCGGACCGCATCCGGGCGAAACCACGCGGCCCGTGGCCCCCGCGGACAGCGGCTCGCTGTTCGGCACCATGGCCCCGCGCCCGGTGCAGGGCAAGGTGGCCACCACTGACACCGTCCAGCCGCTCTCGGTCTCGGGAACGGTTCCGCTGACCACCGCTGCCGCGCCGGCGAGTGCGAAGTCGATCTTCGAGCACGTCATCGAGGCGGTCCTGGTTCCGGCATCGCTGACGGCGCTGGCTGCCGTGGCGTTGCCGGGTGTCGCCGCCTTGCTCATCGTCGCCGCCGCGGGCATCCGGGTCGGCTACCGGCAGGCGAAAGCCGCTGTCGCTCTGCGCGCCTCTGGTATCGCGCGGTTCGCCGGCCCGGGGCCGCTGGGGGTCGTCCGCTCGGGCTCCATGGTCGCGCTCCGTCAGCGCGCCCGTGGGCCGCGCACCAAACGCGCGGTGTGTCCGGAAGCCGAACGCGTAGCGCGCAGCCGCGAGCGCGTCGCCTAGCCCGCCGGCTACATCCTCGATTTGGCGTCGGTCAACGCCGCATCGATCTCGGTCCACGTGCTCCGCACGATGTCCGCGACCGGCAGCAACTCCCGGATCCGGGACGAGACCTGACCGGTGTTGGCCACGCTGGCATTCATATCGCCGTCGAAGTACAGCTCCGTGATCTTGCCCAGCAGGCGTGCGCCGGGGTCGTGAGCCGCGACCCGCGCGGCCAGCCCGGTGCGCAGGACACGCATCGTCGGGTTGCCGGGGATGTCGAGAAGCACGGTGCCGGAGTCGTCGGCCGTCACGATCGCATCCTTGAAATTCGCGTGCACAGCCGCCTCGACGCTGGCCAGCATCCGGGTCCCCATCTGGACGCCCTCGGCACCGAGTACCAGCGCCGCCGCGGTCGACCGTGCGTCGCACATGCCGCCCGCTGCGATGATCGGCAGGTCGACGTTCTCGGCGACCAACGGAAGCAGCACCATCGTCGATGCACCCAGCAGCGACTTGAACCCGCCGCCTTCGACGCCCTCGACCACCAACGCATCGACGCCGGCATCGGCCGCCTTGCGCGCACCCTTGAGGGATCCGACGACGTGCACGACCGTCATGCCGGCGTCGTGCAGGCGTGCGGTGAACAACGCGGGATCGCCTGCCGAGGTGAAGACGTGGTTCACCCCGGCCGCGGCCAGCGTGTCGACGATGGACGGGTCGGCCTTCCAGCCTTGGATCATCAGGTTGGCGGCGACAGGCTTGTCGGTGAGGTCACGCACTCGGTACAGATCGGCGCGGCCGTCTTCGGTCAGCGTCTCGATCATGCCAAGGCCGCCGGCCTCAGAGACGGCGGCGGCGAGCTCGGCGCGCGCGATGTAGGTCATGGGCGCCTGCACGACAGGGAAGTCGACGCCGAGAAGCTCCTGGATTCGGTTGGTCACCAGGTCATTCTGCGTGAGGCCCGCCCGCAACGAAATCACCCTGGCCAAATTTACATTGAGTGCTCTATCATTTGTCCGACCGAGACCCAGTGGCATTGCGCAGCCCGAGAGGACGTCGATGGCCAAGCCACCCCTGTCGATGAAGCCGACCGGATGGTTCCAGGTCGCGTGGTCGGCAGAGCTCAAGCCCGGCGATGTACGGCGGATGAAGTACTTCGACCGCGAGATGATCGCGTGGCGAACGTCTTCGGGCCAAGCGGTGGTGATGGACGCCTACTGCGAGCACCTCGGAGCCCACCTGGGATACGGCGGCCACGTCGAGGGCGACGTCATCGAGTGCCCGTTCCACGGCTGGCAGTGGAACTCCGAAGGCCGCAACGTCTGCATCCCGTACCAGGACCGCCCGAACCGCGGCAGGCGGATCCGCAGCTACCCCGTCGCCGAACGCAACGACTCGATCTATATCTGGCACGACATCGACGGACGCGCACCCTATTTCGACGCACCCGACATCTTCGGCAGCTTCGGTGACACCCGCACCGCCGCCGACTACTACCCGCCGATGACCCTCTTCCGCGACGGCCTCGAACTGCATCCTCAGTACGTGCTGGAGAACGGCGTCGACTTCGCGCACTTCAAGTTCGTGCACAAGACACCGATCATCCCTGTCTTCACTCGTCACGACTTCGCCGAGCCGTGGTCGTATGTCGACTTCACCATCACCTTCGAAGGCGACGAATCCCAGTCGATCGACGATGTCCGAAGTGGTGTGGAAGCCATCAACGGCGGCCTCGGCATCGCGGTGACCAAGAGCTGGGGCATGGTGGACAACCGGACGATCTCGGCGATCACCCCCGTGGACGACCGAACGTCGGATGTCCGGTTCATGGTCTACATCGGCCGCACCCCCGGCCGTGACGACCAGCGGGCCGAGGCGAAGGCCACCGAGTTCGGCGCCGAAGTGATCCGCCAGTTCACGCAGGACGTACACATCTGGTCGCACCAGCGCTATTCCGACCCGCCCGCGCTGGCGACGGCCGAGTACGAGGGTTTCACCGCGCTACGCAAGTGGGCGACCCAGTTCTATCCTGACGGCCGCGGCGGCAATGCTGCGGACCTTCAAACATCCGGTGCCGCAACGTCGTCCGAGAAAGGTCCGACCCGATGAACGCACAACCCACCCGCCCGACGCGTGTGTTCCAGGTGGCCACAGGCAACCTCGGGACCGAGATGATCAAGCGGATCGGGGGGCATCCGGATCTCGAACTCGTCGGATTGCACTGCTACACCCCCGAAAAGGTCGGCAGGGATGCCGGTGAGATCGTCGGCATCGGGCCGGTCGGGGTGCGCGCCACCGGCACGATCGAGGAGATCATCGCCGCCCAACCCGATGTCCTGACGTTCCACGGTGTGTTCCCTGACGAGGAGCTCTACATCAGAATCCTCGAGGCGGGCATCAACATCGTCACCACGGCCGACTGGATCACCGGCTGGCACCGCGACACCAACCATCCGCATCCCTCGGGTAAGCCCGTGTCCCAACTCCTCGAGGAGGCCTGCCGCAAGGGCAATTCCACGTTCTACGGCACGGGAATGAACCCCGGACTCAACCAGATTCTCGGCGTGGTGTGTTCGGCCGACGTCGCCGAGATCGAGAACGTCACGACGATCGAGTCGGTCGACGTGTCGTGCCACCACTCCAAGGACACCTGGATCGAGGTCGGCTACGGCCAGCCCGTCGATGATCCCGAGATCCCGGGCAAGCTGGAGAAGTACACCCGGGTGTTCGCCGACAGCGTGCTGATGATGGCCGACTGCTTCGATCTGAAACTCGACGAGGTCAAGTTCAGCTACGAATTAGGCGCCTGCACAAAGGATGTCGACCTCGGTTGGTATCAGCTGCCGAAGGGCTCGCTAGGCGGTAACTACATCAAGTACCAGGGCATCGCAGACGGAGTCCCTCGGGTGGAGACGCATCTGGAATGGCAGATGACACCGCACACCGATCCACACTGGGACATCAAGGGCTGCTACATCACCCAGATCAAGGGCGATCCGTGTGTGTACAACAAGCACATGATCTTCCCGAAGCCCGGGGTGGACCTGTCCAACCCCGAGGCCTTCGCCTCGATCGGAATGACGGTCACGGGAATGCCTGCGCTGCATGCCATCCGGTCGGTCGTGGCCGCACCGCCGGGGTTGATCACCAGTGCCGACCTGCCGTTGCGCGGGTTCGCCGGCCGTTTCAAGAGGTAGGGAATGCCGCAGGCCGCCAACGTCGCGCCGCGCCGCCCGCCGAACGGTAAGCAGCTCCGAGCCGATCGGACCCGCGCGCTCGTCATCGAGGAAACGGTGCGCTGCGTCCTGGAAGAGGGATTCGCCGCGGCGAGCGCCAAGCACATCACCGAACGCGCGGGTGTGACCTGGGGGGTGATCCAGTACCACTTCGGTGACAGGGACGGGTTGTTGATGGCAGTCGTCGACGAGGGCTTCGGGCAACTGGTGGTTTGCCTGCACGATGTCCAGGCCGCACTGGGGGAGCACCACGGACGCGCGCGCACCGAGCTGGTGATCAACGCGGTTGCTGACGCGTTCCTGAGCCCGACATCCATTGCCGCGCTGGAGATCTTGATTGCGACCCGAACCGGACGCGCCGATGCTCAGCAACGTCACCTGGCCGAGCTGTTCTCCACACTGACCCGGCTCGGCCGCTTCGTGGCCGAGGGTCTCGACCAGAAGCACGCCGACGCGGTAGGCAACCTGATCTGGACCACGCTGATGGGCGCGATGGTGGCCAAGATGGCCGTCGAGGAGCCGGTCGACGTCGGCCGCGAGCTGCGCGCGTTGACCGACGTCGTCACGGCCTACGTCGAGCTTCAGCTGGACGGCGCGGCGGTCGCGCGGTAGTTCTACCGCGGCCGGACAACGATCACCGGCGCCTTGGCCGCCTGAGCCACCTTCGACGCAACGGAGCCGAGCACAAGGCTGGAGAATCCGCCGCGGCCCCGGCTGCCGACGACGACAAGCGCGGCCTCACCCGACGCTTCGACGAGCCGTCGTGCGGGGTCATCGCTGACGATCCGGCGCTGCACCTGCACATCCGGATACCGTTCCTGCCAGCCGGCGAGGCGTTCGGACAGGACCCGGTGCCCGCCGTCCTCGTAGCGTTCCCAGTCGCTGCCGATGGAGGGAAATGAGGCATCGCTCCACGCGTGCAGTGCGATAAGCGCCACATTCCGCCTCGAGGCCTCGTCGAACGCCAACTCCGTGGCGTCTTCGGAGGCAGGCGAGCCGTCGATGCCGACCACGACGGGGGCGCTGGTGTCGACTGCGGCCGCGTCGTCGGTGCGCACGATCGCGATGGGACCTTTTCCGTGGTGCAGCAGGCCACTGCTGACCGAACCGAGGAAGGCTCGGCCGAGAACACCGAGGCCCCGCGACCCGGACACGGTCATGTATGCGTCGCGCGAGGCGGTGACGAGCGCGGCGGGCGCCGCGGCGTTCATGATCTGCGTTTCGATGGCCGGCGGCGCCTTGTCGCCCGCAGCGGCCTGCACGGTTTTCTGCGCCGAGTCGAGGATGTCGCGGCCGTTGGATTCCATCGACTCGATGTAGCTGGCTTCCAGATACGCGACCGGCCACGTCACGACGACAGGAGTGATCGCATGGAGCAACCTGACCGGCTGGTCCCGCAACAGGGCTTCGTGAGTCGCCCAACGAATGGCGGCCTCCGAGTCCGGTGATCCGTCGACGCCAACAAGAATTCCGCTCGGACCGGCAGCCATGATTTCTCCCTTCACCACATGGCGGTTGTTGATTTCGACGTTACGTCCTAAACCGTCCATGTGGACAGGGCCTTTGGTCCCTCAAGCCACCGCGAAGGTCAGGCCTTGGTCAGCTCCGCGTACCGGGTGACGTGGAAGTCGGTGGTGCCGAACTCGTACTGAAGCGCGGTCAGCCGCTTGAAATAGTGGCCGATCGCGAGTTCCTCGGTCATCCCCATGCCGCCGTGCAGTTGCACCGACTGCTGTCCGATGAACCGCGCGGCCCGGCCCACGGTGGCCTTGGCCGCCGACACCGCGTGGGCGCGCACATCCGGCTCGGCATCGAGCTTGAGGACCGCCAGGTACGTGGCGGACACCGCCTGCTCGACTTCCATGTACATGTCGACCATGCGGTGCTGCAGCACCTGGAAACCGCCGATCGGCTGCCCGAACTGCTGACGTTGTTTGGCGTATTCGACGGTGTCGGCCAACACCTTCCGCATGCACCCGACCGCTTCCGCGCAGACCGCGGCCGCACCCTCGTCGCGTGCCTGAGCCAGCGACGGCCATGCCGCACCCTCCTCACCGAGCAGCGCGCCGGCCGGAAGCCGCAGGCCGTCGAACGTCAGGTCGGATGCCCTGCGGTCGTCGATGGTGCGGTAGTGGTGGGCCGCGACAGCGTCTCCCGCCGACTCGAGATCAACGAGGAACAACGAGATTCCGCTGGCGGTGCGCGCGGTGACCAGAAGGTGGGTGGCCAGAGGTGCGCTCGCGACGACGATCTTGGACCCCCGCAGCACCCACTCGTCGCCGTCGCGTTCGGCGCTGGTCGTCACGTCGGCCCAATTGTGGCCGGACTCGGATTCGTTCGCCGCGAGCGCGACGATGGCCGTCCCCTCGACGATCCGCTCCAGCAGCGCCGAGGCCGGCTCACCGCCGGCACGCTGCAGTAGGCCACCCGACACGACAACGGTGTCCACGTAGGGCTCGACGACCAACGCCTGCCCGAGTGCCTCGGCGATCACCATCACTTCCACCGGCCCGCCGCCGATTCCGCCGAGATCCTCCGGCAACGCGGCGCCGAGGATCCCGAGCTCGTTGGCGAACCCGGACCAGATGTCGGGCTGCCAACCGGAACCCGTCTTCGCCGCCGCGCGGCTGCTCTCGAGCTCGTATCGGCTCGACAAGAACTTGTTCAAGCCGTCGCGCAGCAGTTCTTGTTCCTTGCTCAGGTTGAAGTCCATATCAAGCCCCTCAGAGTCCCAGCGCCGCTTTGGCCAGGATGTTGCGCTGAATCTCGTTGCTGCCGGCGTAGATCGAGCCGGCCCGGTCGTTGAAGTAGCGCAATGGTGCGACCGCCTGCCAGGGTTCACCGGTGAGATATCCGTCCGGCGGCGGCTCGAACTCGGCGATCGGCCCGCCGGGGCAGGTGGCGTGCGGCTGATAGACGCGGCCCCTCGGTCCGGCCGCTTCCATGGCGAGTTCGGTGATCGCCTGGCTCAACTCGGTCGCGAGCACCTTGAGCATCGACGACGCGGTGCCGGGGTTCTTACCCTCGGCCACGGTTGCCAGCACCCGGTACTCGAGGATCTCGAGCACTTCGGTGCGGATCCGCGCGTCGGCCAGCTTGCGGGCGAACGCCGGGTCATCGATCAGTCGGCCCCCGCCGGGACCCGGTTCAGTGGCCGCGACGGTGGCGATGTCCTGGGCCATCACCTGCAGCGCCGGGGACGACGCCCCGCCACCGCGTTCGAACTCCAGCAGGTACTTGGCGACGGTCCACCCGTCGTCGATTTTGCCGAGGACGTTCGTCGTGGGGACCCGCACCTCGTCGAAGAAGACCTGGTTCTGTACTTCTTCTCCGGATGTCATCACCAGCGGCCTGATCTCGATGCCGGGTGAGGACATGTCGATGAGCACGAACGTGATGCCCTGCTGTTTCTTCTGGCCTCTGGACGTGCGCACCAGCGCGAACATCCAGTTCGCCTCGCGGGCGTGCGTCGTCCAGATCTTGCTGCCGGTGCAGATGAGGTCGCCTGCCGATTCATCGAGGACCGCCGCCATCGACAGCGCGGCCAGATCCGACCCCGCCTCGGGTTCGGAGTAACCCTGGCAGAAGAAGACCTGGCCGGTGAGGATGCGCGGCAGAAAGAAGTCCTTCTGTGCGTCGGTCCCGAACTTGATCAGGGCGTGGGCGACCATGCGGATCCCCATCGGGGACAGCGACGGAGCGCCCGCCAGCGTGGACTCGCGGCTGAATATGTAGTGCTGGGTCAGGCTCCAGTCGCAGCCGCCGTACTCGACCGGCCAGGCCGGCGCGGCCCAGCCCCGCTCGTGCAGAATCTGCTGCCATTCCATGCTCGCGTCGTGGTCGGCGTAGACGCTGGTCATCAGGCGGCCGGCGCGACGCAGTTCCGGTGTCAGCTTCTCGTCGAGGAAGCTGCGCACCTCGTCACGAAACGCCGCGTCTGCCGGCGACCACTTCAGGTCCATCGTCGATCCCCTGTCTCTTGACGCTCTACACAGTAAACCTAGTTGACTATGTGGCCAGTTCGGGGGCGCTCTTGATCGGCACTCCTACATATTTGTGGAACGAGGACGTTGCGGCGACTGCATAATTGAATCCGTGGAGCGACGACGAGACGGTCAGGTTGCGAAATCGCCGACGGCTGTCCTCGGGGAGTTGCCCGCGTTAGTGGTGCTCGACCGGCTGCCGGTACCGGTGTTGGCGATCGCTGAAGACGGTGCGATCGTGTTTGCCAACGAGACGTTCGCCGACATGGTCGGATACAGCGCTGACGCGCTGCGCGAGCTGCACTTTCATCAGATCTTTCACACCTTGCCCGCCGACGAGTCGGCGGTCTCGGTGATGCGGGCGCACGAGGAGTTGGTGGTCGAACTCCTTCACCGCGACGGTTCGATCGTGCGGGCCAGGATGAGCAAGTCGGCCCTGCGGCGCGGTAGTGACCCGGTCGCCCTGGCCACTTTCCAGGATCTGACCGAACGACTCTGGCTCGACGAACTTTAAGCCTCAGCCGGGCGGGCGCCGTGGCGTAAGGCTTCTCGCGCCAGGTACTGCTGGAAGTAACTCAGTGATTCCTCGGTCGCGATCGCCGGCAGCAGGATCTCCCAGATTCGCCCGAGGCGTTCCATCACGTCGGCGCCGGACGAGGTCGAACTGGAGAGAAGTTCGGCTCCGGTCATCGATCCCACAACCGTCTCGGCGACCGCGACGGGATCGAGGTCAGGACGTACGTCGCCGTCCTCGATGGCCAGCGCCGTGCTCGACGCTATCTCATCGAGCCAGCGGCCGAAGATGCGTGCGTTGGCCTGGCTGAACCCCCCGAATGCGCGCCGCAACTGGGTGGCGCTTCGGGCGACCATGTCCGTGGCGAGCAGGTCCGCGACAACGAAACACGAGTGGATGATGCGTTCGAGCGCGGGCGCCGAGGACTCGCTGATCTTCTCGAATGCCTCGAACAGGATCGTGCTGCCCTCGTCGATGATCGCGGCCGCGAGCGCGTCTTTGGAATCGAAGTGGTAGTACAGAGCGCCCTTTGTCATCTCGGCGCGATCGATGATGTCGCCCAGGCTGGTCGCGGGATACCCGATCTCGTTGAACAGCTCCACCGCGGCATCGACGATCCGCCGCCGGGTGGCTTCAGATCGCGCTTGGCGCACCATCGCCGGTACCTCCGGATGCTCCGACGGCCTCATCCGGTTGGAGATGGCCTGGTCGGGGATCATAGATCATTCAATGGAGCCGCCGTCTTGATGGCGACTGCGGTCCGTCGCTTGACGAACTCGGTGAGATAGGCGATGCGGTCCGGGGCGGTAAGGCCGGGCAGCAGCAACATCCAGGCGGACTGCAGGTCGCGCATGAAGCGCTCGGGGTTGTCGAGATCGCTGGTCTGCCGTAAGCCCATGTACACCGAAACCAGGAGGCGGCCGATCGCTTCGGCGTCATCTTGGTCGCGGATGTCGCCTTCGGCGACCGCCCTGTCGATGACCTTCGCGTAACCCTCGACCCACCGGCGCAGGATGTCGGGCTGCAAGCCGTCGGTACGTCCGATGGATTCCAGGAGATTCAGTCCCGCCCTGGCGACTTCGCTGCCGATGTCGTCGACCGCGAGCCGGAACGACAGATCGATGAGCGTCTCCAGGCCGGACAACCTCCGTCCCAGCACCTCGTCGACCGAGGCTCGCGCTTCCTCCATACGGAGCTCGACGATCGCCGATGCCAGCGCGTGTTTGGAGCGGAAGTGGAAGTACATCGCGCCCTTGGTGACCGCCGCATCGGTGAGAATGTCGTCGAGGTTGACCCGGCTGTACGAGCTGCGGGCGAACAGACGAGACGCCGCACGCAAGATCTGGAGCCGCGTCGAGTCCGACCGTCGATCGACCTGGTCGGCCGGTGGGGGAACGGCGTTCAGTGGGGGCCTCGTTTGCCTGAAATTAACCAACCCTGCAATTCTTCCATCCACTTCCCCGGTTCGATGAATTCTCTCCAGTGTTAGCTGTGTGCGACAACGCGGATGGCCACCTGTTCTTCCGCCGCCTTCGATTCCTCTGCAATCTTTTCGTCTGACTTTTCCAGGATCGCGCACGTCGAATTGTTGTGTCTGACACGCCAAACTTTAAGTCATAGTTAGACGCCCATAACATCCGAAAAGTATGTAAAGTACCTCCCGTGATGACTTTCGGTTCGCGGCGATGCGTATTGCCGCCCGTCGGTCTCACTGCGTCGCAGGCGTTCGGTGCTCACCGCGACCGGACATGTTCGGCGTCGCGCACGTTGTTTCCTATCGCGTTGCCATTGCCTGTATCGGCGAACCCCTCGAGAAAGCCATACGGGCAATGGCAGCTTTTCGAAAACGGCCTGAAACATCGTGTGATGTGCAGGATCCCGCATCGATATGCGGCTGGACTGTAAGTCACAGCGACCTTGGAGAAGTTAACGGTGCAGTGGGACGACGAAGTCGACGTGGTGTGCGCCGGTGCCGGCGCGGCTGGGCTCGCACACGCCATCGCGCTCGACGAACTCGGTGGTGAGGTGTTCATCGCGGACTGGGGAGTCGCCGAGCACAACTGGCTCGGTACGAACGCGACCGATGAGTGCACCCGCCACTTCTTCGCCGAGATGACGTCGGACCTGGGACCGCTGCACGGTCAGTCCCACGATGTCGGCGTGCCGATCCGCGCCGTGCCCTCGCATGTGCCCGCCGATAGCGGTCGCACGGTGGCGCCGTTCGTCGGGGCCCGCCTGCGGGAATGGGCGGCCCAATGTCTGGCGACGCCGTTCGGTTACCTCTCGACCCGGCTTCCGGATTGGAGCGCGACGACCGTGCAGGCGTCGGACGGCCAAATCCTCGAGGTCCTCGAGATCGGTGCGCTCTCCGCCGATTCCGGTGAGCTCGCCGGCTCCATACTCGATCTGCTCACCACGGGTGTGGCCGACCGTGACATCGAGGTGCATTCCGACCATGCGTTGCAACGCCTGGTTTTCGAGGAGGGCCTAGCGGTGGGCGCGGTGTTCGCGACTCCCGACGGGCCGATGGCGGTCCGGGCTCGGCACGGTGTCACGGTCACGAGCGGAGCCGTGCAACTCCCCGAAATCGATCCGCGGTCGGTGTCCGGCGACATCCTGCGTGTCTGCCTCGTCGGACAGCGTGCCAGCAGGTTCGGCCGCGTCGAGGTGCTCACCTCCGAACCGCCGGCAGTGTCCGGCGTCGCGTGCCATACGCGCGGTCGCCGGCTACCGGCCAATCTCCGTGAGACATACCGCCACTCAGGGTCGTGGCGATGCGGCAAAGTCCACGGGTACCCGTCCCTGGGCGAGTAGCGACTGCATCTCGGCGCCCGGCAGCGGACGCGACAACAGAAATCCCTGCGCCCGGTGGCATCCATGTTCGAGCAGGGTTCGCGCGGCCTCCTCGGTCTCCACACCCTCGGCGACGAGCTGCAGGCCGAACGCCTCGGCCAGCGCGATGATGGCGCGCACAATTGCGAGATCGCCGGGATTGTCGCCCAACTCGCGGACGAAGCCCTTGTCGATCTTCAGGGTGTCGACGGGCAGCGACTTCAGATGTGACAGCACGCTGTAGCCGGTGCCGAAGTCGTCGATGGCGACCTGCACGCCGACCTGTTTGAGGCCGGCCAGCGTTTTGCGGGTGGTCTCGATGTCCTGCACCACGACGCTCTCGGTGATCTCCAGGCACACCGATCCGCCGTCGAGGCCGAACTCGTCGATAGTCGCCGCGACCGATTCCACGAATCCGTCGCTCACCAGTTGGACCGGCGAGACATTGACCCGCAATACCGCGTCGCAGCCGACACCGTTGGTGCGCCACTGCGCGAACTCGCGGCAGGCCGTCCGCATCACCCAGCGTCCCAGTTCGCCCGCCAGGTTGATCGATTCGGCCACCCCGATGAAGGAGCCGGGCGCGAGCAGGCCGCGCGTCGGATGCTCCCAGCGGACCAGCGCCTCGGTGGCGAGGATCGCGCCGGTGCGCATGTTGACCTCGGGCTGATAGTGCAGCAGAAGGGCGCCCGTTTCGATGACGTTGTGCAGGTGAAGCTCGATGTCGTTGCGGAAGTCGGACTCCATCGACATCTGATCGGTGAAGACCGCGACCTCGTTGCCGCCGGATGCCTTGGCGGTCAACACCGCTTGGTCGGCGCGCCGCAGGAGGTCTGAGGTGTTGTCGCGGCCCGGCTCGCCCAGGGCCACACCGATGCTGACGGTGCGGGTGAGCGTCTCGCCGTCGACCGCCACCCGCTCGTTGAGCGTCGATTGCAGCCGAGTGGCCAACTCCCTTGCGGTGTCGACGTCCGTCGGCCCGGCAGGCACGACCACGAACTCGTCGCCACCGAGCCGGGCGAGGAACGTGCCGTCGTCGGCACTTTGGCGCAGCCGTTCGGCCAGGACGCGAATGAACCAGTCACCGGCGGTGTGGCCGAGGTAGTCGTTGATGGCCTTCAACCGGTCCAGATCGAAGAACAGCACCGAGACCGGCCCCGGTTGTCCCTGCTGCAGACGGGCGTCCAGGTGCGCCAGCAGCGCCCGCCGATTGCACAGTCCCGTCAAATCGTCGTGTTCGGCCAGGTAGCGCAGGCGATCCTCGGCTTCGACCCGCGCTTGAACCTGAGCGAACAGCGACGCGATCGCCTTGAGCGCGTTGAGTTCCTCGGACGTCCAGTCCCTGTCGCCGAACTTGACGAATCCGAGCACTCCGGAGGTGATCTCACCCGACAACATCGGGACGCAGGCCATCGACGTCGACGGAACCTGTCTGCCCTCGGCGATGGTCTGCTGGTACTCCTCGGTCGAGGGCTCCGGGCGGAACACGATCGGTTCTTTCTGATGCTCGCACCGGGCGAACACCGGGTCGGCGTCGGCGAAATACACCACACCCAACGGGTCGGGATCCGGAATCCCGGGGCGGACCGGCCACTCCGCGACCAGCACGGACGCGCGGATCCGGTGATCGTTGTGGCGCAGGAAGCTGACGTCGACGCCGAGGTACTCGACGAGGTCGGCCAGCACACGCTGGCTCACCTCCACCTGCGTCGCGGCGTTCACGCCCATCAGGTGCGTGGCGACCGACGTGACGAGGTTCTCGAGACTGCTGGGCACTAACCCTCCCTAACGCCGTCGGCGTTGTCGCGACGGTAGTGACTTCGGCGCCGGCTTCTGACCGACGGGCGGGCTGCGTAGGTGAACCTGAGGATCAACGCCTGTGACTCAGCCGTACCGGTTCCCACGAGTTGCCGAAAATCATATTGCAGCCTGGCGAGGTCGTCGGCGAAAGCGGGCGACACCCGGCGGCGGTCCTGCTCGTCGAGCACATACAGAAACGGTGGTGAAAGCGGTTGTACGGCAAGCCCGTGCTGCTGGGCCCGGATCCACACCGACTCGACGGCCGCCCCGGCGTGTGCGTAGTCGGCCAGACGGTGCCCGCCCACCGAGATGACCGCCAGACCGGCGCAGTCCAGCACGCGGCGCGCGGTGTCTTCGCCGAGGACCCGCCCGCCGTCCCACGCCCTCACGTGGCCCATCACCTCCGGCCGGCGCAGGACGTCGAGCATCACCAGGTCCGCGGGAGCGAGCTCGAGCGTGCGTACGTCGATGCCGGACTCCAGCGAGGCCGAGTCGGGCCACCGCAGTTCGGCGAACATCTCAGCGTGCAGGCGCGGAGTCAGATATCGGATGCGATCGGCGGCGGCCAGAATCGCTGCGGCCGATTCGAGGTCGGGCCGGTCGGTCAGGACCCTCAACCGGGCGCCTTCGGCCTCCGCGGCGGCGATCAGGGTCGCGATCGTGTCGGCAGGGATCGGCGCGGCGTTGCCGAGACGCCGATTGGTCTCCCGGGCCAGCATCGGCTCGTAGAGCGATGCGAGTTCGGGGTCGTCGCCCGGCGCGAGATGCACCGTCGCGACCAACGGTGAAGCCTCGTCACCGGCGCCGTAGTGCACCTGTGCGGTCATCTGGTGGGCGGCGGCCGCGACGCGGGCGTTGAAGGTCGCGGCGCCGATCGCGAGGGCGCTGGCACGCAGACCGACGTCCATCGTCGTGGTGAACCGCGGGTCCAACGCGACGGTCACCGATCCGGCGGTGACCTCGATCCGCCATGGCTGCGCATTGCCGCCCGAGGGCGCACGCTGCGCGGCGGCAGCGATCGCGTCCGTCGCCCGGTTCGGCCGGTCTTCGGGGGGGTCGTCGACCGGGTGGTCGCCGACGGGCGCGACCGGGGTGTCTAGACGGTCGAAGACTTCGGCGATGTCCATCCGCGCCCGTCCCGACGGGAGGTGCTCGCCAAGGCCGATCCGCCGGACCGCTTCGGCGACCAGGCTCGTGTTCAGCGCCACCTCGGAGGTCAACTGCGGCCATGTCGAGAGGGTCTGTCCCACCTCGATCAGCGAGGCCGCCATCCGGGCCGAAACCTGGCTGGCCTCGGCCAGTCGAAGCGAGTAGGGCAGCTTGTCGGTGCTGCTGAGATTCGCTAGGCCTGCCGCGTCCATGTCTCCGACGAGGCCGTGCAGGATCGGGTGTGCCGGATCGAGATCGAACCGCTCGACGTCGAGCAGCGCGCGATCGCTGGTCGTCATCAGCACCGGGATCCCGCGCTCGCGTGCGGCCTCGCGGACCAGCAGCTTGGCGTCCAGGGAGTCGCATTCCTCGATGACGAGGTCCAGGCCGTCGAGGAACTCGTGCACGGTTCGCTCGTTGACGCCGGCGACGTCGACGCGCACCGGCAGATACGGATCGAGTTCGGCGATCCTTCTGGCGCACACGACCGCCTTGTTCACGCCGATGTCGAGCACCGAGGCGGGCACCCGGTTCAGGTTCGTCAGATCGATGTCGTCGAAGTCGCTCAACCGCAAGCCGCCGCACAGCCCCTGAGCCGCGAGCGCGTAAGCGATCGTATGACCGACACTCAAACCGACGACGCCGACGGTGAGGCCGCCGAGCTTCTTCTGTTCGGCGGCCGTGATCAGGTTGCGGTTGCGATCCAGACGCACACGGCGAAAACCGCGTGGGCCGAGGATGCTGGCCGCGGCCCGCCGCCACGGGTAGAAGACCCATCGAATCGGTTCAGCGAGAACGTCTTCCGGCGGTGGTGGGCGCATTTCGCGCAGCACCTGCTGTTGGTGTGCTGCGCCGTCGGTGATTTCGATGCTCGAATCCGAGTGCAGTTGGGCGAGGACGGGATCGTCGGCGCGCAGAACTACTGCAGTGCACCAACTCGGATCGCCGTCCCCGCCGATCACCGCTCCGTCCCGGTGGCGGCCGATAACCCGACCGCCTTGTGGACAGGCGCCAGCATCTGCTGTTCGGCAAAATACAACGAAAGCTGTTTAGGGTCGGCATGTTTGGCGAACGTCGCACGATCCCACCAGGCCAGTCGGGTTTCATAACGCTCGTCGGGATACGGCGTCGGAGGAATCTTCGTTGCGAGAATGCCGCCGGACGAGAGCCATCGCTTGAGCACATAGGAGGCCGCCGTCGCGACGATGAACTGAATGTCGAGAAGCCCCATCGCGTGCAGCGGTGTTCGGGAGATGGCATAGGTGAGCTGACGGTTGCGATCGGGATCATCAGTCACCCATGCGGTTTTCATCTCCACGACGCCGAATGGTAGCCGGTCGCTGATCATCTTCCGCACCGCGTCGAAGCCCGGCTGGCCTTTCCACTCCAGCAGTGCATGGGCCTCGTCGGCCGACTGGTAGGGCCCTTTCGCGCGAAGGCCGCCGACCACTTTTCCTGATCGGTCGACGCAGGCGGCGAACAGGATGGTGTCCGAGCCGGTGTGCAACGCATCCATGTCGAGTGCCTTCGCCACACCGTGCTTGGTGTAACTGCGCGTCGCCCCGTGCACGAAATCCCGCCAGAGCTCCGGCTCGACCGCGGGGTGCGCAAAGGTGATCGTGCAGGCGGTCTCCGAATCCCAGAAACTGGGAGTCTGTCGCAAACTGGTGGCGACATCGGTGGCGGACTGGATTTGTGCAATGGTCATAATCGTCCGATCATCGGGCAGTTCCCATGGACAGGTCGCTGCTGATTACGTGTGGATTCCCCACATCCATATGAGTATCTCGCCGAGTGCGGTTTTATTACCAGGAAGCGCACTGATCTTGTTGTGAAAAAGCGTGTTGTCGGCGCGAAAAAAGCGGACCGGCGTGGTGCGGTGAACGCACGCAGCTAATTGCCGAGAATCTCCTGCGGAATCGGATGGGCCACGCGCGGATTCGGTGCGGCAACCGCGCGATGCGGCCGTTCACCTGCGCTTGCGGCGGCCGAGTGCCACGCTGGGTGAGGTGACCGGGGGATATCCGAGTCCGGGTGCAGGGAACCTGCCCGTTAACGATGTGGGCAGGTTGCTGCTTCGCTGTGTGGATCGGCCGGGATTGGTGGCGGCCGTCAGCGCATTTCTCGCCGCCGCCGGGGCGAACATCGTGTCGCTGGATCAGCACGCGACCGAACAGTCCGGCGGCACATTCATGCAGCGCACCATTTTTCACCTGCCCGGCCTGACCGCTGCGCGCGATGACCTCGAACGCGAATTCGCCGAACAGGTCGCCGTACCATTCGGTATGGACTTTCGGCTCACCGAAGCCGCGAAACCCAAACGGGTGGCGATCATGGCATCCAAAGAAGACCACTGCCTGCTCGATCTGCTGTGGCGCAACCGGCGCGGCGAGCTCGACATGTCTGTGGCCATGGTGATCTCGAACCATCCCGACCTCGCGGATCAGGTCCGGCCCTTCTCGGTTCCGTTCATCCACGTACCGGCCAGTAGGGAAATCCGCGAGGATGCCGAACGTCGCCAGCTCGAGTTGCTGCGCGGCAACGTCGACCTGGTGGTCCTGGCGCGCTACATGCAGATCCTCACGCCGCGATTCATCGCCGACGTCGGGTGCCCGCTCATCAACATCCACCACTCGTTCCTGCCGGCGTTCATCGGCGCCGCGCCGTATCGGCGGGCCAAGGAGCGAGGGGTCAAGCTCGTCGGCGCCACCGCGCACTACGTGACCGAGGACCTCGACGAGGGCCCGATCATCGAGCAGGACGTGGTGCGGGTCGACCATAGGCACGGCGTGGAGGATCTGGTCCGCCTCGGATCGGACGTCGAACGCGTTGTTTTGTCCCGAGCGGTGCTGTGGCACTGTGAGGACCGCATCATCCGATTCGGCAACCAGACCGTCGTCTTCTAGCCGAATCCCATCGCCGGTACGAAGGAGAAGTAGTGAAGAAGTTCAGCGACCTCGACGAGTTCATCGCGGCCGAGGGCAGCCAGCTCGGCCCCACCGAATGGCTCGAAGTCACCCAGGACCGCGTCAACCTGTTCGCCGACGCGACCGAGGACCACCAGTGGATCCACGTCGACCCCGAGAAGGCGGCCAACGGGCCGTTCGGGGCGACGATCGCCCACGGCCTGCTGACGCTGTCGCTGCTCCCGTACTTCTCGCATCAGCTGTACACGGTCGGCAACATCGCGATGGCCATCAACTACGGCTACAACAAGGTTCGCTTCATCACACCGGTCAAGGTCGGCGCCAAGATCCGCGCCACGGGCGAACTGACGAAGATCGACCAGCTCGACGGCGCCGTGCAGTCGACGATGACCACGACGATCGAGATCGAAGGCTCGGAAAAGCCTGCCGCCGTCGCGGAGTCGATCGTGCGCTTCATCCGCTGATTCAGTACTGGGTGGAGCCCTGATCCACCGGAATGGCCGTCGCCGTCATGTGTTTCGACTCGTCGCCGGCCAACCAGCACACCACCTCGGCGACGTCTTCGGGTTGCAGGACCCACGTCGGCAGAAACGGCGTCATCATGTGCTGCAGCGACGGGTTGGTCTCCATCACCTTGGCGATCGCGGTGATCATGTCGCCCGAACCCATCGGGGTGTTGACCGGGCCGGGGTGCACGCTGTTGACGCGGATCGAGTGCTTTCCGAGTTCGGCGGCCAGGGCGCGGGCCATGCCGGTGACGGCGTGCTTGCTCGCGGTGTAGTGAACCATGAACGGCTGCAACTTGATTCCGGCAGCCGAGCTGATCAGGATGATGGACCCGCCCCGGCCGCCATCGATGATGTGCTGCGCGCCGGCCCGAACGGCGTTGAAGGTTCCTGCCACGTTGATGTCCATCACGTCGCGGAAGTCCTCCGGCGTGATCTCGTCCCACAGCTGCGGTGGCGAGATACCCGCGTTGGCAACGATCACGTCGAGCCGGCCGAATGCGGCAACCCCTTCGGCGACAACCTCGTTGAGGGTCTCGGCGTCACGGGTGTCGGCCTGCGCGGTGAGGATGCGGCGACCGGTGGCCTCGACCAGCCGGGCCGTCTCGGCGAGTTCCTCAGGTGTCGCATGGTCGTAAGGCACACAGTCCGGAAGCTTTCCGGCGATGTCGACGGCGATGATGTCGGCGCCCTCGGTGGCCATCCGGACGGCGTGTGCGCGACCCTGACCGCGCGCGGCGCCGGTGATGAACGCGACCTTGTCGGTGAGCCTGTTCACGAGCGCTCCTTCTGTGCGGCCTTGACGAGGTTGGACCCGATGATGAGACGCTGTATCTCGCTGGTGCCCTCGTAAAGTCGCAGCAGCCGGACATCGCGATAGATGCGTTCGACGGGAACCTCGCGCATGTAGCCGCTGCCGCCGTGGATCTGGACCGCGATATCGGCGACATCACCGGCCATCTCGGTGCAGAACAGCTTGGCAGCCGACGGTGCCACCCTGCGGTCCTCGCCGGTGACCCATTGGCGCGCGGCCTCGCGGACCAGTGCGCGGCCGGCCATCACGCCGGTCTGCTGATCGGCGAGCATCGCCTGCACCAATTGGAAGTTGCCGATCGGCGTATCTCCCTGGGTCGCGGTGGCGGCGTAGGCGACCGACTCGTCGAGCGCGCGTTGCGCGGCCCCGACCGCCAAAGCGGCGATGTGTACGCGTCCGCGAGCCAACGAGATCATCGCGGCGCGATAACCGATGTCCTCGCTGCCGCCGACGAGTGCTTCGGCGGGCACACGCACGTCGTCGAAGCTGACGTCCGCCGTCCACGCGCCCTCCTGGCCCATCTTCGCGTCCTTGGCGCCGACCTGGACACCGGCGGCGTCGGCGGGCACCAGGAACACAGCGATGCCCGCGCCGTCCGCATCGGCGGGGCGGCTGCGGGCGAACATGACGAAAAGGTCGGCGGTCGGGGCGTTGGTGATGAACCGCTTCTGACCCGTGATCACCCAATCGCTATCTTGCCGAACGGCTTTGGTGCGAAGTCCCGACGGATTGGAGCCCGCGCCGGGCTCGGTGAGTGCGAACGATGCGACGACGTCGCCGGTGGCCATCGGCTCGAGCCAGCGGGCCTTCTGCTCGTCGGTGCCGAATCCGACAAGGACCTGTCCGGCGATGCCGTTGTTCGTCCCGAACATCGAGCGCAGAGCCAGCGAGGTGTAACCCAGCTCCATCGCCAGCTCGACGTCCTGCGAGAGGTCCAGCCCCAGCCCGCCCCACTCCTGGGGGATCGCATAGCCGAAGAGCCCCATCTTCTTGGCCTGCTCGCGAAGGTCGTCGGGGACCCGGTCCCCGGCCAGGATCTCCTGCTCACGGGGGATCACCGCGGTGCGGACGAAGTGACGGGTCTGCGCCAGGATCTCCTGGAAGTCCTCGTCGCTGACTTCGGATGTCGCCATCCTGTGCTCCTTGTCCTCATCTGCTCGCGCGAGCGTCGCTGCAAGTCGCGGCGAGCACGCGCGCGGTGTGATCGGTCGCCCATCGAATGGGGGCGATCATATATGAAATATGATGTTCGAATGACGCGGCCCCGGGTGGGCCTTGACCAGTGGAAGGGGTGATCAGGTGTCGCTGTTGACCGGACAGACGGCGGTCGTGACCGGAGGCGCGCAGGGCCTGGGATACGCGATCGCCGAACGGTTTATCGCCGAAGGCGCGCGGGTGGTGCTTGGCGACGTGGATCTCGCCGCGACCGAAGCGGCGGCCGGGAAACTCGGCGGCGAGGACCTCGCGCTGGCGGTGCGCTGTGACGTCACCAAGGGCGCCGACGTCGAGGCGTTGGTCGGCGCCGCCGTCGAGCGGTTCGGTGGGCTGGACATCATGGTCAACAACGCCGGGATCACCCGTGACGCGACGCTTCGCAAGATGACCGAGGAGCAGTTCGATCAGGTCATCGCCGTGCACTTGAAAGGCACATGGAACGGGCTGAAGGCGGCGGCGCCGATCATGCGCGAGAACAAGCGCGGCTCGATCGTCAACATGTCATCGATCTCGGGCAAGGTCGGCATGATCGGCCAGACCAACTACTCGGCGGCCAAGGCAGGCATCGTCGGTATGACCAAGGCGGCGGCCAAGGAACTCGCCCATCTCGGGGTGCGGGTCAACGCGATTCAGCCGGGACTGATCCGCTCGGCGATGACGGAGGCCATGCCGCAGAAGGCGTGGGACCAGAAGTTGGCCGAGGTGCCGATGGGCCGCGCCGGCGAGCCGGAGGAGGTGGCCAAGGTCGCCCTGTTCCTGGCCAGTGATCTGTCGTCGTACATGACCGGGACCGTTCTCGAGATCACCGGGGGACGACACCTATGAGCGCCCGCGAGGCCGTCATCTGCGAACCGGTGCGAACGCCGATCGGCCGTTACGGCGGAATGTTCAAGTCCCTCACCGCCGTCGATCTCGGCGTCACCGCACTCAAGGGTCTGCTGGAGCGCACCGGGATCGAGCCGGAAGCAGTCGAGGACGTGATCCTTGGTCACTGCTATCCGAGCAGCGAGGCGCCCGCCATCGGCCGCGTCGTGGCGCTGGACTCCGGGCTGCCGGTGACCGTGCCCGGTATGCAGGTCGACCGGCGGTGCGGTTCGGGTTTGCAAGCCGTCATCCAGGCGTGTCTGCAGGTCGCCAACGGCGACAACGACGTCGTGATCGCGGGTGGCGCGGAGAGCATGAGCAACGTGACGTTCTACTCGACCGACGTCCGGTGGGGCCCTGCGCCCGGCGGGGTCATGCTGCACGACTCGTTGGCCCGCGGCCGCACCACCGCCGGTGGCAAGCACTATCCGGTGCCCGGCGGGATGCTCGAGACCGCCGAGAACCTGCGCAGGCAGTACGACATCTCGCGGGAAGAGCAGGACGAGCTCGCCGTGACGTCTCATCGTCGCGCGGTGGCCGCCCAGAAGGACGGCATCCTGGCCGAGGAGATCATCCCCGTCACGGTGCGCACCCGGCAAGGCGAAGAGGTGATCGACACCGACGAGCACCCGAGACCCGACACCTCGCTCGAATCACTGGCGAAGCTGAGACCCGTTCTCGGCAAGCAGGATCCGGACGCGACGGTCACCGCAGGCAACGCGAGCGGCCAGAACGACGCCGCATCGATGTGCGTGGTTACCACGCGCGACAAGGCCGAAGAGCTGGGGCTGACGCCGCTGGTGCGGCTGGTGTCGTGGGGTTCGGCGGGCGTGGCCCCCAACGTCATGGGGATCGGGCCCGTGCCCGCCACCGAGGTGGCGCTGGCCAAGGCGGGACTGTCGTTGGCCGACATCGACCTGATCGAGCTGAATGAGGCGTTCGCCGCGCAGGCCCTTGCTGTGATGCGGGAGTGGAGTTTCGGCGCGGCCGACACCGAACGCACGAACGTGTACGGCTCGGGAATCTCGCTCGGGCATCCCGTCGGCGCGACGGGCGGTCGGATGCTGGCGACGCTGGCGCGTGAACTGACGAGGCGCGGCTCCCGCTACGGCTTGGAGACCATGTGCATCGGCGGCGGCCAGGGGCTGGCCGCGGTGTTCGAGAGGGTCGACGCATGACCAAACTCGCGCAGACAGTGGGCCTGACCGATGTCCAGACCGAAATCCTGTCCACCGTACGTCAATTCGTCGAGAAGGAGATCATCCCGAACGCCCCGGAGTTCGAGAAGACCGACACTTACCCACAGGCCATCGTCGATGCGATGAAGGAGATGGGGCTGTTCGGGCTGATGATCCCCGAGGAGTACGGGGGCCTCGGCGAATCGCTGCTGACGTACGCGCTGTGCGTCGAGGAGTTGGCGCGCGGCTGGATGAGCATCTCCGGTGTGCTCAACACCCACTTCATCGTCGCCTACATGTTGCGTCAGCACGGCACCGATGCGCAGAAGCAGCGCTACCTGCCGCGGATGGCGACGGGGGAGACGCGCGGTGCGTTCTCGATGTCCGAACCCGAACTCGGTTCCGACGTCGCCGCGATCCGGACGCGGGCCACCCGCAACGACGACGGCACCTACCGGATCGACGGTCAGAAGATGTGGTTGACCAACGGGGGCACGTCCACCCTGGTCGCGGTGTTGGTCCGCACCGACGAGGGAGCCGACAAACCGCATCGCAACCTGACCGCGTTCCTGGTCGAAAAGCCGGTCGGTTACGGGGAAGTCGCGCCGGGCCTGACGATTCCGGGCAAGCTCGACAAGCTCGGTTACAAGGGCATCGACACCACCGAGTTGATCTTCGACGGCTACGTGGCCAAGGCCGACGACATCCTCGGCGAGGCGCCGGGGCAGGGATTCTTCCAGATGATGGACGGAATCGAGGTCGGCCGGGTCAACGTCTCGGCGCGGGCGTGCGGTGTCGGCATCCGCGCGTTCGAACTGGCGGTCCGCTACGCCCAGCAGCGCCAGACGTTCGGCAAGCCGATCTCCGAGCACCAGGCCATCGCCTTCCAATTGGCCGAAATGGCAACCAAAGTCGAGGCGGCCCATCTGATGATGGTCAACGCCGCCCGGCTGAAGGACTCCGGGGAACGCAACGACGTCGCGGCCGGAATGGCGAAGTACCTCGCGAGCGAATTCTGTTCGGAGGTCACCCAGCAGAGTTTCCGAATCCACGGTGGTTACGGGTACTCCAAGGAATACGAGATCGAGCGGTTGATGCGCGACGCGCCGTTCCTGTTGATCGGCGAGGGCACCAGCGAGATCCAGAAGAACATCATCAGCAAGCGGTTGCTCGCCGACTATCAGGTGTGACTGTGACAGCGCCCGAATTCGCCTTCCGGCCTCAACTCGCCGAGGACGTCGCACGTTTCGTGCGCAAACGCATCTTCGACGGCACCTACGGCGCCGGTGAGTACGTGCGGCTGGAGCAACTGGCCGCCGACCTGGGCATCAGCGTCACCCCGGTCCGCGAGGCGCTGTTCGAGTTGAAGGCCGAAGGGTTACTGGCCCAACAGCCGCGGCGCGGTTTCGTCGTGTTGCCGGTGACGGGCCGCGACCTCACCGACGTGTCGAATGTGCAGGCGTACATCGGTGGTGAGCTCGCGGCGCGTGCCGCGGCCAACATCACCGACGAGCAGCTGCGCGACCTAAAGCAGATCCAGTCCGACCTGGAAGCGGCGTACGCGGCCGCCGACGACGAGCGGGCGGTACGGCTCAACCACGAATTCCACCGTGCCATCAACGTCGCCGCGGACTCACCCAAGCTGGCCCAGCTGATGTCACAGATCACCCGCTACGCCCCCGAGTCGGTCTTCCCGGTCATCGCGGGCTGGCCGGAGAAGTCGAACGATCACCACCGCAGGCTGCTGGCCGCGCTGGAACAGCACGACGAGAGCCTCGCCCGCGCCGAGATGTCTGAACATCTCGCCGCAGGCGCGAAGCCGTTGATCGACCACCTCACAGAGCGAGGCGTGGTCACCTGACCTGCTCGCGCAGGACTTCGCGCAGCGCCCGGACGTCGACCTTGCCCGACGCCTTGCGGGGGATGTCGTCGTCCTTACCGGTCACGAGCCACACCGTCGGGACCTTGAAGGCGCTCAACCGGTTCCGGGCCTCGACGCGTAGCTCGTCCACGGGTCGTGCCGACACCACGACGGCACCGACGGCACCTGCCACGTCGGTGACGATCGCGTTCAGCACCCCGTCGATGGTCCGCAACGCGCGCTCCACCTCGCTGGGGTAAACCGTCGCGCCGCTGACCTTGAACATGTCGTCGCTGCGACCGTGGTAGAACATAAAGCCGTCGTCGTCGAGATGCCCGAGGTCGCCGGTCGGGTAGAAGCCGTCAGGAGTGAACACGTCCTCCCGGCTGCGACGGCAGGTACCCCGCATGACGTGTGGCCCGCGGATCTGGATCATCCCGATGGTCCCGGCCGGCACCGGCTCGCCGGTGTCGGGGTCGACGATGCGAACTTCCATGCCGTCGAAGGGTTTTCCGCAACTGCCCCATGCCGAACGCGGCATGTCGGTGTCGGCGGGGTAGCCACAGTACGGTCCGAACGACTCGGTCATACCGAACAGATTGGCCCGCGCGCCGCGGGCCGCGCGCTGCTCGGGTGGCAGCAACGCCTCCATGCTGCCGGGCCGCAGCTGTGACAGATCAGCTCCCACAGCGGCGTTCGCGCGTGCCAGCGCCGCCGCCTGATCGGGCCAGCCGCGAAACAGCGTCACGCGCTCGCGTTCGATCAGGCGCAGTGTCGTCTCCGGGCGGGGCATCTCCTCGGTCACCAGCGTCGCACCGGTCAGCAGCGCAGACAGCAGGCCGCCCGCCAGCCCGCCCACCCAGAAGAACGGCATCGGTAGATACAACCGGGTGCCTGCGGAAATGCAACGCGCCGCCAAACCGGATCGCACCGCGCCCAGAGCGTTGCCGTGCGAATGGATCACGCCCTTGGGTGGGCCGCTGCTACCCGAGGTGAACATGATCGCCAGCGTGTCGCTCGGGGTGACCGCGGCCGCGATCTCGTCGACGGGCGCCGCGCCACCCGATGGGAGCCGGTCCGCGCGCCAGACCTCGCGCAGAGCCGGGAGATTGCCGCGTTGGGCGCGGATGTCGTCGAGGTAGCGGTGGCCGCGGAACTCCTCGACGGCCACCACGAACTGCACCGCCGCCACGCGAAGCTGGGCCGCGAGTTCGGGTGGCTGCAACAGCGTGCTCAACGGCACCAGCACCGCGCCGACGCGGGTCAGCGCGATCGCGATCCGCACCCACTCGACGCAGTTCGGCATGATCAACGCGACCCGACTGCCCTTGCCCACCCCTGCGGCCACGAACGCGGCTGCCATCTCGCGCGTGTTGGCGTCGAGTCCGGCGTAGGTGATCTCGGCCGACGGGTCGATTACCGCCGGCTTGTCGCCATGTTCGGCGGCGCAGCATCGCACCAGCGCGTCGATCGTGTCAGACATCGAAAACCTCTGCCAATTTCGACAAGTCGACCTTTCCGCTCGACAACACCGGGACGTGGGCAGCGGGCACTGCGGCGAACCGCCGGGGGATCTTGTAGGAAGACAGCTCGTTCTTGAGTCGCTCACGACATCCGGTCTCGTCGAATGACGCACCGTCTTCCAGCGCGATGACCGCGGCGACCAGCTGGCCGCGTTCGGCGTCGGGGAGGCCGACCACGTGCGCGACGACACCGCCGGTCACCTTCGCGATCGCCCGTTCCACCTCCGCGGGTGCGACATTGGCGCCCGCGGTTTTGATCAGCGAGCCGCGGCGGCCGACGAAGTAGAAGAAGCCGTCGGCGTCAGTGCGAACGAGGTCGCCGGTGTGGAACCAGCCGTTGGCGTCGAAGCACTCCTCCCGGCTGCGCTTGTAATACCGCTGCATCATGAACGGCCCACGGGTGTACAGCTCACCGACGGAGCCGGTGCCCACGGGCGCTCCGGTATCGGGATCGACGACCTTGACATCGAATCCGGGTACCGGCTTGCCGAACGATCCGCGCCGATGCTCGGGCTGATCGGATTCGTCGGCGCAGGCGAGGATGACGCTTCCGGATTCGGTCATGCCGAGCATCGTGTGGCGCAGTTCGGGGTCGGCGGGCCGGACGTCGGACGCCATGATCGGGTACAGGTTGCCGCGCCTGATCGATGACAGATCGCGGCTGGGCAGGCTGGGGTGTCGCGCCAGGTGCGCGATACCCGCCACGAACCCGTTGGTCATCGTCGGCTTCTCGGCCTCCAGCAGGTCGAGGGTTTCGCCGGCATCGACGGCGTTGGAGCACAACAGCGTTGCGCCGGCGAGCAGGGTGGCCAACACCGAATAGGCGAACCCGCCGATCCAGAAGAACGGCGAATTGCTGAACAGCCTGACCTCGCCGGTCAGCCCGCGGATCTCATTGAGCACCACCTGGTGGTCGAGGAGCCCGGCGTGCGTGTGCACGACACCTTTGGGTGCGCTGGTGGACCCCGACGTGTAGATGATCGCCAACTCGTCGCACGGTTCGACATCGTCTTCGAGCGCGGCCAACAGGTCGGCGTCGGCCAACTCCGTTGGCTCGGTGTCGACGAGAACGTGACGGAGCAGCGGAAGGCCCTCGACGTCGGCGAGCCGTTGTCGGTAGTCGTGAGATCGGTATGCCCCTGTGGCCAGGAGAATCTCGACATCGGAGTGGGCGAGTTGTTCGCGCATCTCCGGTGCGGTTGCCAGCGTCGAAATCGGGATCACCACGGCGCCGATCCGCGCGGCGGCCAGCATCGCCACGACGAACGCTGACCCGTTCGGATACAACACGCCGACGTGCGTGCCCTTGCCCGCGCCGAGACAGATCAGCCCGCGGGCCAGCCGGGCCGACCGGCGTTCGACGTCCGTATAGCTCACCCGGTCCGCATCGCAGATCAGCAGGGGGTGATCACCCCGCGCAGCGGCCTGCGCGCGCAGCACCGACCCGACGGTGCGGTCAGCCATGGCCGGCGGTGGCTCCGGTGTCGAAGTGTTGCCGGACCGCGCTGAGGTCGGGTTTACCCGAGGGAGTGCACGGCATCTGCTCGACGATCGCAATTGCGGTGGGAACCTCGTAGTGGGCCAAGTGATTTCGGAGGAACTCCTCGAGCGTCGCGGCGTCGACCGGCTCGCGCGGCTGCACCATCGCCACCGGTGTCTCGCCGAGCCGATCGTCGGGTCGACCGACGACAGCGGCGCTGTGCACCGCGGGGTGGCTCTCGAGTGCTGAGCGCACATCGTCGGGCATGACCTTGAATCCGCCGCGGATGATGGCTTGATCCGCGCGTCCCAGGATCCATACGAACCCGTCGGAATCGATGCGGGCCAGGTCGGTGGTGCGCATCCAGTCTGCCGCGGGGCCCAGCTGGCCGGGCTTGACCTCGAGTAGGCCGGGCTGATCGACGCCGAGGGGGCGCCCGTCGTCGTCGACGACGCGCAGTTGTGCGCCGAGGCTGGCCCTACCCACACTGCCCCGCTTGGTCTGCCAGTACTGCTGGTAGTCGGCCAGCGTCCAGCCGGCAACCCCGCCACCGAACTCGGTTGCGGCGTAGGACGTGAGAACCGGTATGCCGAATTTCTCGGTGAACGCGTCGGCGTCCTCGGCGGACAGTGGTGCGGTGCCGGAGGTGACCGCCTGAATGCCGGCCAGATCGTCGCGGGTCAGGTCCGAGTGCAACACGGTGCGCAGTGCCGCGGGCACAAGGGACACCGCGCGCGGACGGTGACGCCGCACCGCGTCGGCCCAGCGCGTCAGTTCGAAACGGTCGAGCAGGACGAACGAACGCCCCTCGCAGACGCACTGCAGCACCCGGAACACCCCGCCGATGTGCACCAGCGGGGCGTTGACGATGGCCACCCCGCGCCGCAGTTGCTTCGGCGTCGGCGCTTCGTCGAAGCCCTCGCCGATCACGCTGTGGGCCAACATGTCGTAGGTCAGGTCGATCCGCTTGGGCGGACCGGTCGTGCCGCTGGTCAGCATCCGCACCGCGACGCCGATGCGGTTCTCCTCGGGCACCAGGGCGCGGGCCGCGGTCCATCGGATGGGGTCGCGAACCGTTGAGATCGCCACCGTGTCGGTACCCGGGGTGCGCACCAGCCGTGTCAGGTCGTCCTGTTCGCCGATCACCACCGGCAGCGCCAGCGCGGCGAGGTCGGCCCTGATGCGCTCGTCGCCGCGCGACGGGTTGACGACCACCACGGTGCCTCCACCGAGCAGGACACCGAGGAAGCTTGCGACATGAGCGGGCGTGTTGCGCAACAGCATTCCGACCTGGCGCCCCATCACCCCGACCCCGTGGACCTGCGAGGCCAGTCCGTACAACTGACCCCACGTGACCCATTGCCCTTCGTATTCGATCGCGGGGGCGTCCGCATCGATGGCGAGCACGTCCCTGATGCGTCTGCTGAGCGGGTGATCACCCATCAGCGGATCCTCGGTTCGGATCGCGTGGCCGTTGGCGCTTGGGCCAACTCGGCCTGACCGAGCGGATTGCCCAGCCGGGTGTAGATCAAGTTCTGCTCCATCGCTGCGCGATAGGGCTTCTCCAGCGACTCCCAGATCGCCTTGACGGTGCCTTGTGTCGCTGAGGGCGGTTTTGCGGCGATGCCGGCGGCGATCTCGTGTGCGCGCGTCCACAGGCGGTCGGCGGGAACCACCTCCGTCACCAAGCCCATCTGCAGAGCCGTGGTGGCGCTGACGCGTTCGTCGTTGCCCATCAACGCGATCCGCAGCGACTGGGCAAGGCCGACGCGTCGCATCAGCCCGATCGGTTCCAGTGCGCACACCAGGCCTGCGCTCACGTGAGAGTCGAAGAAGGTGGCATCCTGCGAACAGATGACCACGTCGGCCTCGTTGAGGAAATAGAACGCCCCCGCTGTGCACATGCCGTGGACCGCGCAGACAACCGGCTTCCACATCTTCTGCCACTTCGGGCTGAGGTGCTCGCCGGGATCCTCGTGGTTCCACACGTTTTGAGGCTGGCCGTAGGACTCCTTGATATCCAGGCCCGCGCTGAACGCGCGGTCGCCCGCCGCACGAAGCACCACCGCGTTGACCGCGTCGTCGGTCTTGACGAGCTGCCACGCCTGCGACATCTCCTCACACATCGTGCGGTTGAAGGCGTTCAGCGACTCCGGTCGGTTCAGCGTGATGGTCGCGACGTGGTCGGTGGCGTCCACATCGACGAGGATGGTCTCGAACGACGGCTCCGACATGTTATCGACACTGCCAGTTCGGGGTGCGCTTCTCCATGAACGCCTTGGGGCCCTCGGCGGCGTCGTCGGTGCGCACCACCCGCTCACGGAACGTCTCGGCGAGGATCTCCGCCTCGTGCAGCGGCAGGTCGAGCGTCTTGTGGATGGCCAACCGGGTACCCCGGACCGCGAGCGGGGCATTCGAGTTGACGATGTCGGCGATCTCGTGCGCGCGCTCCAACAGTCGGTCGTGCTCCACCACCTCGCTGATCATGCCCAGCTCGTACGCCCGTTCGGCGCTCATCCGCTCGTGCTTGCCCATCAGCGCCATGCGTAGCGCGATGTTGCGCGGCAGGATCCGGGCCAGCCGGACCATCTCGCGGCCGGCCACCAGACCGATGCTCACGTGCGGATCGAAGAACGTGGCCTTGTCGGAAGCGATCGCGATGTCGCCGGTGGTGATCCAGTCCAGTCCTGCCCCACAACACAACCCGTTCACGGCAGTGAGGACCGGCTTGGCCATCCGCCGGAACGGGGGAGTGCCCTCCTGTGGCGCCTCCCACTGTTCGTAGGTGGACAGGTACGGCCGCTCATAGATGACCCTGCCGTCCTCGGGGATCTCGCCGACATCGGCGCCGGTGCAGAACGCACGGCCCGTGCCGGTCACGATCAGGATCCAGATGTCGTCGTCGTTCTCGGCTTCGTCGTAGGCGTTGCGAAGTTCTGAGACCATGTGCGGGCTCAGCGCATTGAGCGCATTGGGCCGGTTCAAGGTGATCGTGGCCTTGTGCCCGTCGACCTCGTAGGTGATGTTCTCGAAAGTGGGGGACATCGTCTTCCTATCCGTCAGCGCCCTTGGAATTCCGGCGGGCGCTTGTCGCGGAACGCCGCCAACCCTTCTTTGAAATCGGTGGTTCGGCAGGACAACTCGACGTTGTAGAGCTCCCTGTCCATGGTGTCGGAAAGCGACGCGTGCTGGCCGTAGTGCATGGATTGTTTGGCAAGGCCCATCGCGACGGTCGGCCCGGATGCCAACCGCTCGACGAGTTCGTCGCTCACCGCGGATAATTCGTCTTCGGGCACCGCGGCGTGGATCAGACCCCACTGCGCCGCGTCGGCGCCGCTGACCCTCTCGCCCAGCAGCAGCATCCGCTTGGCGCGCGCCAGGCCGACGAGGCGGGGCAGCAGCCAGGTCGAACCCGAGTCGGGGCTGAATCCGCGGCCGAGGAACGGCTCCCAGAACACGGCGTCCTTCGCGGCCACGGTGAAGTCGGCTGCCAGCGCCAGGTTACAACCGAGCGCGGCGGCCCAGCCGCGCACCGTGCACACCACCGGTAGATGAAGTGTGTGGACCAGTTCGACCACTCGGTGCGCGGTGTGGGGTTGGCGCCGGAGGATATCTCCGGTGCGGGGACGCCGGTCGCCGGCGTTGGAAGCCACCCAGTCCACCCCGGCGCAGAAATCCGACCCTTCGCCACGGATATGCACAGCGCGTAGGGAATCGTCGGTGGCGGCTGCGGTCAATGTCGCCACGAGCGTGTCGGTCATGCTGCGGCTCAACGCGTTACGCCGCGATGGGCGGCTCAGCGTGATACGCAGGATCGCGCCGTCGCGCGAGGTCTCGACCACGCCGTCGTCAGCCGCATCGGTCACCGTTGAATCCGCCAATCTCGAGCTATACGGTTAGACATACAGTATTGCTATCTTGTACAAGTTAGCAAGGACAGCGGTCGAAAAGACGGCGCCGCCGACGAGAGGCCATCGATGGCACAGGACACGCCGAGCTACGGCGAGCAACCGCTGGCGCAGACCGTCGCGGCCGCGGGTGCCCTGCGTCGGCTCAGCGGCCTGCTGCTGTCACTGGAACACGACCATCCCACCGTCGACGTGATGCTGCGCCAGATCGGTGACTGGGAACGTGAATTGGCCGCCGCCGCTCCGACCGATATGGCGCCGCGCATAGGCCCCGACGCCGCGGAGGCGCAGCGGGTATACCTCGACCACGCCTTCGACGTCGGCGCGTACAACCCGGCGTTTCCCGAATACACCGTCGATGAGCTCGACGCGGACTCCGCGTCGGGCAGGGTCACGTTCCCGGTCGTCTTCGAAGGTCCACCAGGATTGGTCAACGGTGGGTTTCTCGCTGTGTTCTTCGACTGCGTGACCCAGCATCACAGCTGTGCCATGGGCCGAACGGGCAAGACCCGCTCGTTGACCGTCACCTTCCGCAGGCCGACGCCGATCCTCACGGAGCTGCAATTCGACGTGAGGCGCGTGGAGGCCGACGGCCGCGTGACATCGACGGCCCGGTTGCTGCTCGGCGACGAGGTGTTGTGCATCGGTGAGTTCAACACGTCGGCGTCCTCACCCGAGCGGCTGTCGGTGTTCCAATTCGGGAAGCGCCGGCCGAGATGACCAGCGCGCACAGGATCCGTCAGCCCCGAGTGGCCGAGATCATCGCTGCGCGGCTGCGAGACGACATCCTGTCCGGGCGGCTCAAAGAGGGCGACGTGCTGCCATCGCAGGACGGCCTTCTCGCTGAGTTCGGCGTCAGCCCACCGGCCTTGCGCGAGGCCATCCACATCCTCGAGACGGAAGGCCTGATCTCGGTACGGCGGGGCAACGTGGGGGGTGCGGTCGTGCATCAGCCGTCGGCGGACCGCACCGCCCACATGATCAGCATGGTGTTGCAGGCCCGGTCGGCGACTCCCGCGGACGTCAGCGGCGCACTGCTGCACCTCGAACCGATCTGCGCGAGCATGTGCGCGGCCAGGGCCGACCGCAGGACCGAGGTCGTACCCCACCTCGAGGACGAGATACAGAGACAGATCGACGAATTCGACGACCCGTCACGGTATGTCCCCAATGCCCGGCGGTTCCACGAGACGATCGTCTCCCGCTGCGGCAACGAGCCAATGATCCTGTTGATCGGCTCGTTGGAGCTGATCTGGTCGGCGCACGAGTCGTCGGTGTGGGGCGACGAGACGGGCGCCGATCCGATGAACGACAAGACAATGCGGGCCGCGCTGCGCGATCACCAACGCCTGCTCGACGCGATCCGCGACGGCAATCAGGCCCGCGCGGCGCGGCTGGCCGCAGACCACCTTGCGGCCGCACGGCGCAACACGCTCGCGGCCGGAACGGACAAAACCATTGAGGCCAAGCTCATTTCCGACGTTCAGTGAGGACACTCCATGACCACCGCCGATGACCGTGTGCTGTTCGACGTCGACCGCGACAAGCGGATCGCGACCATCACGCTGAACAACCCCGCCCAGCGCAACTCCTACGACGCGGCGATGCGCGAGACCGTCGGTCGCCACCTCGACCAGGTCGCCGAGGACGACGACATCACCGTCGTGCTGCTGCGCGGCGCCGAAGGGGTGTTCAGCACCGGGGCGGACATGAACAACGCCTACGGCTGGTATGGCGAGAAGGACTCGGCGCAAGCCAAGCGGCGCCCGAGCCAACGCAGGCGATTGACGGTGGACCGCAAGTCGTTCGGCTTCTACCACAACTTCATGGGCTTCCCGAAGGTCACGGTGGGGGAGATCAGCGGGTACGCCCTGGGCGGCGGCTTCGAGATGGCGCTCATGACCGACATCTCCGTCATCGCCCGCACCACCAAGATCGGCATGCCTGCCACCCGGTTCCTGGGGCCCGCGCTGGGCAGCCTGCACATGTTCTTCCATCGGCTGGGCCCCGTGCTGGCACGCCGACTGCTGCTGACCGGCGACATCATCGAGGCCGGCTCGGTCGAACATCTCGGCGTCTTCACCGAGACCTGCGAGGCCGACCAGGTGACCAAGCGGGCCCGGTACTGGGCGGAGAAGGCCGCCAAGATGCCCGCCGACGGCGTCGTGATCGCCAAGGAGGCGTTCCGTCTCGTCGAGCAGAGCCAGGCCTACCAGGGTGAGGAAGTGGCGAGCTACCTGTTCCATGCGTACGGGACGAACCTGCAGTTCGCAGAGGGGGAGTTCAACTTCGTCAAGACCCGCGCCCAGCACGGCACCAAGGAGGCGTTCCGGCTGCGTGACGAGCATTTCCACGTATCGGAGCCCGAGTAGCGGCGTCCGCTACAGTATCTGTTAGTTTTGTAACGTCGTTAACGTCGAAACCCGAGGTAGAAACATGGGAACACCCGTCATCGTCGGTGCCGCCAGGACCGCGATCGGCCGATCCTTCAAGGGGACGCTGGTCAACACTCCGCCGGAGACGCTGATCACCGCCGTCCTGCCGGAGGTGATCCGTCGCTCGGGTATCGACCCCAACGACATCGACGATCTGATCTTCGCCGAATCCCATTATGGCGGGGGCGATTTGGCGCGCTATGCGGCCGACGCAGCCGGGTTGCCGGATGTCCCGGGCCAGTCGGTGAACCGGCACTGCGCGGGCAGCCTCACCGCGATCGGCAACGCCGCGGCGCAGATCGGCTCCGGTATGGAACGTGCGCTGATCGCCGGCGGCGTGCAGTCGCTGTCGATGACGCCGCTGGTCAACTGGCGTATCCCGGGCCCTGAACTGAAGTTCGAAGAGAAGTGGATGCCGCCCACCCACGTCGAGACGCCGGACGCGCCGACGCGCGACATGTCGATCACCGTCGGGTGGAACACCGCGCAGTCGGTCGGCATCACGCGCGAGGAGATGGACGCCTGGGCGGCGCGCTCACACCAGCGCGCGATCGCCGCGATCGACGCGGGCAAGTTCGTCGACGAGATCGTGCCGCTGAAGGTGCAGCAGTTCGACGGCTCGGTCACCGAGTTCAGCGTCGACGAGCACCCGCGCCGCGACACCACGGCCGAGAAGCTGGCCGGGCTCAAGCCCCTGCACCCCGAGATCGAGGGCTTCTCGATCACCGCGGGCAACAGCAGCGGCACCAACGACGCGGCCGCCGCGGTAGCGCTCGTCGACAGCGGCTATGCCGCCGCCAACAACCTGACCACGCTGGCCACCGTGAAGGCTTGGGCCGCAGCGGGTGTGCCGCCTCGCGACTGCGGGCTCGGTGCGGTGAAGGTGATCGGCAAGGTGCTCGACCGCGCCGGCCTCAAGCCGTCCGACGTCACGCTGTGGGAGATCAACGAGGCTTTCGCGTCGGTGCCGATCGCGGCGTGCCGCGAGTACGGCATCGACGAGGAGCTGGTGAACTTCTCCGGAAGTGGTTGCAGCCTCGGCCATCCCATCGCGGCGTCGGGCGCGCGGATGGTCACCACGCTGGTCTACGAATTGCAGCGGCGCGGCGGCGGAATCGGCGTCGCGGCCATGTGTGCCGGCGGCGGCCAGGGCGGCGCGGTCGTCGTCGAGGTCTAGCAGGCTTGGGTGTAGTTGGTTGCGGTGAGCGCGACCAACTACGCCGAACCCGCATCTAGCGCTTGCGGGCGGTCTTCTTCGCCGACTTCGCGCCGGCGTCGTCGATCAGGCGTTCCGCCCGGTCGAGGATGCACTCGAGACCGAACTCGAAGTTCTTGTCGTCGGCCGCGCCGATGTGGTGGCCCTTCTCGGTGACCAACGCCAGCAGCGGTGTGCTGTCGGCGTCGATGCTCATGGTGTCCTCGAGATCGCTGGGGCCCTCGTTGGCGGCCCGATTCTTCTCCCGAAGGCGGTGCAGCACAACGGATCCGCGAACGTGCACCGAGACCGCCGAGTAGGTGTCGAACGCGTCCTCGGCCGACAGGCCTGCCTCGACCAGGCCGGCGATCGCCTTCTCCACCTCCTGCACGCCGAGCTTGGCCACCCGGGGGCTCAGCGCCGACCGGATGAGGATCAGGTCGCAAAGAATCGGGTTGCCCATGAACGTCTTTCGCATGGTGTGGGCATGGTTGCGCAGCGTCTCGCGCCAGTCCTTGGCTTCGACGTAGGGCGTGGCGAACACGTACTGGCGCAGCGCGCGGTCGGTCATCGCGTTGAGTAGATCGTCCTTCTTGCGGAAGTACCAGTAGATGCTGGTGACGCCGACGCCGAGATGCTTGCCGAGCAGCGGCATGGACAGGTTGTCGATGCCCACCTCTTCGGCGAGTTCGAAGGCGCCCTTGATGATGTCGTCGGGATTGATCGATCCGCGCTCGCGTCGTTGACGCTTCTCCGCGGTCGCCTGCCTTGCCACCTAGGGCACCTCCATCGAATAAGCCGCGCGCACCCCCGTAAAGCGGGGTTGGTGGACCTGAATGTACCGTCAGCCGCCCCTGATCTGCGCCAATGCAGGTGTGTCGCGGCTGCGCCGTTGCCGTCAACCATACCGGGAGCCGTTCCGTCACCGGTCTCCACGTGGATTTCGCTGTTCTACTGTAAGTCCTATAGTAAGCTTTTCTACGCAATCGGGTGAGCGAAAGGCCGCATGGACCTCGGGCTGAAGAATGCCACCGCTGTCGTTGTCGGCGGCGGGCGCGGAATGGGTTTTGCGACGGCGCGCTGCCTGGCCGAGGATGGAGCCAGGGTCGCAATTGTCGGACGGACGCCGGATGTCCTCGCCGACGCGGCGACGGCCCTTGCCGAAATCGGCAGCCCGGACACGCTCGCGCTGAGTGCCGACACGACCGACGCCGATCAGGTGCAGCGAGCCTTCGACGAAGTCGCGCAGCGCTGGGACGGCCGACTCAACATCCTGATCAACGCCGTCGGCCCCGATGCCGTCGGCACCTTCGAGGACCTCACCGACGAGCAGTGGCGCATCGCGTTCGACAGCGGCGTGATGGGCATGGTGCATTGCGTGCGCTCGGCGCTACCGCTGTTGCGCGCGGCCGAATGGGCGCGCGTGGTCAACTTCTCCGCCCATTCAACGCAACGGCAGAGCGTGATCCTGCCCGCCTACACCGCCGCCAAAGCGGCGCTGACGAGCATCTCAAAGAACCTGTCGCTGCTGCTGGCCCCCGACGAGATCATGGTCAACGTGGTCTCTCCGGGCAGCATCGCCTCCGAGGCGCTGATCGGCTGGGCCGAGTCGGTGGGCGTCGACGGCAACGATCCGTACGCGTTGATGTCGGCCATCGGCGAGCACTTCGGCCATCCGGCGCATCTCCCGCGCGCGGGATTGCCCGACGAAATCGCGCCCGTGGTCGCATTTCTCGCGTCTCGCCGCAACTCGTACATGACCGGTGCCAACGTCAACGTCGACGGGGGCTCAGATTTCACCTGAACCTTCGCGTGAGGTTCATCGGAATCGGCTGAGGAGGTCGTCGTGGCTTCGGCGAAGGACGCCCGGGAGTGGGCTCGAAATCATCTGCGCGGCATCGGTGATTCGCTGTACACGCCGTTTCGCGGTGTCGACGGCGACGGCATCGACTGGGACGCCTACCGGACGCTGGTGCGGCACTGCGTCGGCGCGTTGAACCATCCGCTGTTGTGGTGTACGAGCGGTATCGCCGAGTTCTGGGCGCTGACCATCGACGAGCGAAAGCGCCTGCTGGAGATCGCGATCGAGGAGGGCCGCGCCGCCAACCCTGACGTCGTCGTGCAGGCGTGCACGGCGGCGACGGCGGCCAAGGACTGCCTCGAGCTCACGCGTCACGCGCAAGAGGCCGGCGCCGACATCGTCTACATCCAGACCCCGATGATGGAGGCGCACGGCGGGCAGGGGGTGCTGAACTTCTTCCGCTACATCGCCGACCGCACCGACATCGCATTGGGCATGTTCAATTCGCCGTCGTCGGGCTATGTCCTGACGCCGGCCGAAAGCGCCGCTATCTACGACCAGATTCCGGCGGTCTGCGCGACGAAGGAGGGCGCGTTCCGCCCGATGGCCAGCCGGATGCTGCACGAGTTGGCGCCGGATCTCGCGGTGTGGGAGTGCGACAAGACCGTGTACCGCGCGGGCTGGCTGCGCGACGGCATCGTCTGCCCCGCGCAGCTCGGCACCGCCGGCTACCTGTTCGAGACCCCGGAGCGACGCGTGTTCAGCGAGTACTGGGAGCTGATCGTCAATGACAAACTGGTCGAGGCGATGGACCACGCGCGCGAGTCCGGGCTCGACCAGTTCGACCTCGACATGGGCTCGTGGTTTACCTGCTATCCCGGGCGACCCGATTACTTCACCCACTGGGGCGGCGCGTTCAAGTACGCGGCGTCGGTGCTCGGCCTACCGATCGGGGAGTACCCGCACTCCCGGCCGCCGCAGGCCCACCTGCCCGCCGAGGCGAAAGCCCAGATCGACACCGCGTATCGGCGGCTCGGGCTGGTCGACAACTAGCTGGGGGACGGTTGCGGAAGGCACTACCGATAGGTGTACAGTATGAGCATTCACAGAGCTTGCGCCGCTGGAAGGGGACTGCTGGGTGAGCGCTCCTGACCAAGTCGCCGACGCCCACTCCGACTCTGAGGCCGCGCCGGTCCGCTACGAGGTGTTCGACACCGGGGTCGCGCTGCTCACGCTCAACCGGCCCGACCGGATGAACGGGTGGGGTGGCGGGCTCGCCGGCACGTTCTACGAACGCATGGACGACGCCGAGGCCGACCCCGCGGTGCGCGCGATCGTGGTCACCGGCAGCGGCCGCGCGTTCTGCGCCGGAGCCGACATGGGGGACCTGACGACGATCAGCGCCGCGACGGTCGATGCCGCCGCCGACACAGACGTCGGAAAGCTGGTCGGCGCCCGGCATCCGCATTTTCTGATGGGCATGCGCAAGCCCGTCATCGCCGCGATCAACGGCGCTTGCGCGGGCATGGGGCTGACTCTCGCCCTGGCGTGCGACGTGCGCTTCGCGGCCGAGGGCGCCAAGTTCACCACGTCGTTCGCCCGGCGCGGGTTGATCGCCGAATACGGCATCTCCTGGATCCTGCCGCGCATCGTCGGCACCGGCGTGGCCATGGACCTGCTGCTGTCCGGCCGGGTGTTCTTCGCCGACGAGGCCGCCCGGCTGGGTGTGGTCAACGACGTGGTGGCACCGCAGGAGTTGCTCCCACACGCGGTCGGCTATGCCGAGGACATCGCCGCCAACTGTGCGCCCAGTTCGCTGGCGGTGATCAAACAACAGGTGTACGCAGACAGCATGCGCGATGTCTTCGATGCCAGCGACCACGCCGAGAAGCTGATGCACGAGTCGATGACCCGACCCGATTTCCTCGAGGGCATCACGAGTTTCTTCGAGAAGCGCCCGCCGAACTTTCCGCCGATCAAGGAGGACACGCCATGACTTCCCCGAAACCGCTCGACTACATGGCGATCGACGTCGACAACCACTACTACGAGCCGATCGACGCGTTCACCCGGCACCTGCCCAAAGAGTTCAAACGCCGTGGGGTGCAGATGCTTACCGACGGCAAGCGCACCTACGCCGTGATGGGCGGCGTGGTCAACCACTTCATCCCCAACCCGACGTTCGACCCGATCATCGAGCCGGGGTGCCTAGATCTGTTGTTCCGCGGCGAGATCCCCGACGGTGTGGATCCGGCCTCGCTGATGAAGGTCGACCGGTTGGGGGATCACCCCGAGTACCAGAACCGCGACGCCCGGGTGAAGATCCTCGACAAGCAGAACCTCGAAACGGTGTTCATGCTGCCGACATTCGCGTGTGGGGTCGAGGAGGCCCTCAAACACGACATCGAGGCCACCATGGCGTCGGTGCACGCGTTCAACCTCTGGCTCGACGAGGACTGGGGTTTCGACCGGCCCGACCACCGGTTCATCTCGGCGCCGATCGTCTCGCTGGCCGATCCCGACAAAGCCGTCGAGGAAGTCGAATTCGTGCTCGGCCGTGGCGCCAAGACGGTGTGCGTGCGGCCCGCGCCGGTACCCGGTCTGGTCAAGCCGCGCTCGCTGGGTGACCCGCTGCACGACCCGGTGTGGGCGCGACTGGCCGAAGCCGGTGTGCCGGTGATCTTCCACCTGTCCGACAGCGGTTACCTCGCGATCGCCGCATTGTGGGGTGGAAAGGCGACGTTCGAGGGTTTCGGGAAGAAGGACCCGCTCGACCAGGTCCTGCTCGACGACCGTGCGATCCACGACACGATGGCGTCGATGATCGTGCACCAGGTCTTCACCCGCCACCCGAAGCTCAAAGTGGCCAGCATCGAGAACGGCTCCTACTTCGTCTACCGCTTGATCAAACGGCTCAAGAAGGCGGCGAACACCGCGCCGTACCACTTCAAGGAAGACCCGGTCGAACAGTTGCGCAACAACGTCTGGATCGCCCCCTACTACGAGGACGACGTCAAACTGCTGGCCGAGACCATCGGCGTGGACAAGATCCTGTTCGGCTCGGACTGGCCGCACGGTGAGGGCCTCGCCGATCCGATGGCGTTCACCGCCGACATCCCGCAGTTCCCAGAGTTCAGCGTCGAAGACACCCGAAAGGTGATGCGCGACAACGCACTGGACCTGCTCGGCGTGAACGTTCCGGCCGTGTGATGCCGACCGGATTCGGAATCAGGCGTCACTGTGCGGTTTCATCCGGACATGGCCGCGTGTCGCGGATGAAACCGCACAACGGGAACCTCGGGGGCGCTGGCAGATGAGCGAGTGGACGATCGGAGGGGTTCTCGACGCGATTGCCCAGGCGGTACCCGATCGGGTGATGACGGTGTGCGGCAGCCGCCGCAGCACCTTCGGTGAATCGGCGGACCGCACCCGCCGCCTCGCCAACTATCTGGCCGCACAAGGGCTCGGGGCACACCGCGAACGCGACGAACTGCAGAACTGGGAGTGCGGACAAGACCGCGTCGCGCTGCTCATGCACAACGATCTGTACCCGGACATGGTGATCGGATGCCTGAAGGCCCGCACGATCCCGGTCAACGTCAACTACAACTACACCCCGCGCGAGGTCGCCGAGCTCCTCGATTACCTGCGTCCGCGCGCGGTCATCTACCACCGGTCGTTCGGCCCGAAGTTCGCCGACGTGCTGCCGCCCGCCTCGGCGGACCTGTTGATCGAGATCGACGACGACACTTCCGTACGACAGCTCGCCGACGCCATCACACTCGATGATGTTCTCGCGCAAGGCGATAGCGACGCCGACATCGCCGCCTCGCCCGACGATGTGATGATGGTGTGCACCGGCGGCACGACCGGCCGGCCCAAGGGGGTGATGTGGCGGCAGAGCGACACCTACGTCATCTCGATGAACGGGGCCGACCACGAGTCGGTCGACGAGATCCACGCCAAGGTCGCGCACGGCGGTCAGGCCTGGTTCGCGGTCTCGCCGCTGATGCATGCGGCGGGGATGTGGACGGCGTTCGCCGCCCTGCTCAACGGCCTGCCCGTGATCCTCTACGACCGAACGCGATTCGACGCGCGGGCAGTGCTGGAAACCGCCCAGCGGGAGAAGGTCGGGCTGATGACGATGGTCGGCGATGCCTACGCGGCGCCGTTGGTCGAGGAGCTGCGTCGCGGGACGTACGACCTGTCGTCCTTGTTCGCGATCGGGACCGGTGGGGCGGCCACCAATCCGAAACATCAACGCGCCCTTCTGGAGTTGCTGCCTCAGATCACCCTCATCAACGGGTACGGGTCCTCCGAGACCGGCAATGTCGGATTCGGCCGCAGCCAGCGCGGCGAGCAGAAGGAGACCTTCGAGTTGCGCGAGGGCGCGCTGGTGTTGTCCGAGGACTATCGGCGCTTCCTCGAGCCGGGTGAGGACGAGATCGGTTTCGTCGCTCGTGGCGGACGGATCCCGCTCGGCTACTTCGACGACGAGGCGGCGACGCGCCGGACCTTCCCGGTGGTCGACGGTCAGCGCGTGGTGATCTCGGGTGACCGCGGATCGTTGGCCGCCGACGGCACGCTGCGGTTGTTCGGACGCGATTCATTGGTCGTCAACACGGGAGGCGAGAAGGTGTTCGTCGAGGAGGTCGAAGAGGTGCTGCGCGCGCATCCGGCGATATCCGACGCCCTGGTGGTGGGGCGGCCGAGCGAGCGGTGGGGTGAGGAGATCGTGGCGCTCGTTTCGCTGCGCGACGGCGCCGAAGCCGCTCACGAGCCGTTGCACGCGCACTGCACGTCGAGCCTGGCGCGGTTCAAGGCGCCGAAGGAGTTCATCTTCGTCGACCAGGTTCGTCGGCTCGGAAACGGCAAGCCCGACTACCGCTGGGCCAAAGCCGCTGCGACACAACAGGTGAGCGCATGAGCACGCGGGCCATTGATTGTCTGGTCAACGTCCACTTCGGCGAGACCGAACAGCAGCCGACGTGGATGCTCAAGGTCCGCGACGACTACTTCAAGGGCCCACCGTCGATGTTCGCCCCCGTCGACCTCGGCGAACTGCTCGAGGAGATGGACGAGCAGGGGGTCCAGAAGGCGATCCTGATGGACAGCATCGCCAAACCCTCGACCACGGCGCGCAAGTTCGTCGACGCCAGACCCGACAGGTTCGCGCTGGCGGTCGGCGGCGTCAACCTGCTGCGGCCGATCCCGTCGCTGCGCGAGTTGGCGGCCGTCGTCACCGACTTGCCGGTGGCGTATGCGGCGGTGGGACCGAGCTTTTGGGGCGACGGGCAATACCCGCCCAGCGACGCCGTGTACTACCCGCTCTACACCAAGTGCGCCGAACTCGGGGTGCCGCTGTGCGTCAACACCGGGATCCCCGGCCCACCGATCCCCGGCGAGGTGCAGAACCCGATCCACCTCGACCGCGTCTGCGTGCGATTCCCCGAACTCAAACTGTGCATGATTCACGGCGCCGATCCGTGGTGGGACGTCGCGATCCGCTTGCTGATCAAATACCAGAACCTTCGCCTGATGACGTCGGCGTGGTCGCCGAAGCGGCTGCCTGACAGCCTGCTGCACTACATGCGCACCCGTGGACCCAACAAGGTGATCTACGCGTCGGACTGGCCGGTGCTCAAGATGCGTCGGGTCGTGCCCGAGGCGCTCGCTCTTGACCTGCCGGCCGAGGTGCTGGACAACTACTTGTACAACAACGCGCAGGAGTTCTTCTTCGGCGCCGACGAGGAGCAGTGATGGACCGCTACGAACTGCGCAGGCTCGACTACAGCCTGTCGGATGATCACCAGGCGCTGCAGGCGGCGTACAAGGACTTCTTCAAGACGCACTGTTCGATCGAGACCGTCCGCGCCGCAGAGGCATCCGGCTTCGACAAGAGCCTGTGGGAGCGGCTGTGCACGATGGGCGCGACCACGATGGCCCTACCCGAGGACGTGGGCGGCGACGGTGCCACGCTGGTCGATCTGACCTTGGTGGCCGAGGAGATCGGCCGCTCGCTGGCGCCCGTGCCGTGGATCGATCACGTGAGCGCGGCGCGCCTGCTCGGCCGACTCGGCGCGACCGACCCCGACATCGTGAGCGGTACGCAGATCGTCGGGCTCGACCCTGCGCAGGACAGCGCATCGGGTGTGCGCCTGCTGCCGAGCGGATCGGTTGCCGACCACATCGTGCTGCGCGACGGAGACGACGTCGTCAAGCTGACGTTCGCCACCCGACCCACCAAGGTCGACAACATCGGCCGCCTGCCCATGGCGTGGATCGACCCGGCCGCCGCAGACACCCGCACCGTCCTGGCCAGCGGGACCGATGCGCTCGCGGAGTATCAACGGGCACTTGACGAATGGCGGGTGCTGACCGGCGCGGCGCTCGTCGGTCTGGTCGAGGAGACGATGACGATCGCCGCGGAGTTCGCCAAATCGCGCTACACCCTCGGAGTGCCCATCTCGACACTGCAGGCGATCTCGCATCCACTGGCCAACATCGCGATCACGGTGCAGGGCGGGCGCAACCTGGCTCGCCGCGCCGCATGGTTCCTCGACAACGAACCCGAAGAGCGGCGTGAACTGGCGCCGTCGGCGTTCGTGTTCATGGCCGAAGAGGCGTCCAAGGCCGCCACGATGGCGGTGCAGGTTCAAGGCGGGCTCGGGGTGTCGGCGGAGGCCGCCGCCAGTGCCTACCTGCTGCGTGCCCGCGGGTGGGCGCTCGCCGGGGGAGACCCGGCCGCCAGCGCCAAGTACATCGCAGGCATCGTCGCGGCTCGCGAGAGCGGAGAGGGCAAGTAATGGATTTCTCACGGGTCGAACTCTCCGAAGAGGACCAGGCGTTCCTCCAGGAGTCGCGCGCCTTCCTGCGCGAGATCGTCACCGAGGACGTCATCCGGCGCGACCGTGAGACCGGCGACAACTTCGACGAGGGCGTGCATCTGGCGCTGGGCAAGGCCGGATACCTTGCCCGCGAATGGAAGCCCGAGTCCGAGGGCGGGTTCAACCGGGTTCGGCGGCGCATCTGGGAGCTGGAGAAGCGCCGTGCCCACGTGCCATGGGTGACGTTCGGCACCACGGCCATGATCGCCCGGTCGGTCGACAAGTTCGGCTCAGCCGAACTCAAGGCCGAGGTGATGCCGCGGGTATACAACGGCGAGGTCCGGCTTTGCCTCGGCTACACCGAACCCGAGGGCGGATCCGACGTGGCCACGTGCAAGACCAGGGCCGTGCGCGACGGCGACGGGTGGGTTATCAACGGCTCCAAGATGTTCACCACCGGCGCGCACAACTGCCAGTACGTCTTCCTGATCACCAACACCGATCCCGACGCGCCGAAACACAAGAGCCTCACCATGTTTCTGGTTCCTCTGGATTCGCCCGGCATCGAGATCCAGGGCATCCGCACGGTCGACGGCGACCGGACGAACATCGTCTACTACAGCGACGTACGCGTCGACGACAAGTACCGTCTCGGCGAGGTCAACGACGGCTGGACGGTGGTGCGCGAACCGCTCAACGTCGAGCACGGCGCGGTCGAGGCGGCCGCCGACGGCCTTCAGGACGTTTCGATCATGATGCACCAGGCCAACACCATGGCCGCCGCCGTCGACAAGGCCGCCGCCAAGGTCACTGAGCCGGATCCCAACGGCCGCAGGCTGATCGATGACGGGTCGGTCGCATACCGCTTGGGCCGCAGCGTCGCCCGCATGGAGGCGGCTTTCTCGGCCACCAGCATCTTCGGTCGGGTGGCCTTGGCGCAGACGATGCGCGACATCTCACCGGATCTGATGGACATGCTCGGTACTGCGGCCTCGCTGCCGCTGGGCACCGACGGGGCCGCCGACGACGGCGCGGCCGAGTACGTGTACCGCTTCGCGCCGCTGGTCGGGATCTACGGCGGCACGCTAGAGGTGTTCCGCAACATGATCGCCCAGTACGTGCTCGGCCTCGGCAAGCCCGCATACGCCCCGCCGGCCAGGAAAGCCTCCTAACCTTGTTTCCGCGAGCGCCCGTGTTTGCACACGACACGCCGCGAACATGTGACAATTTTCGGTCGCTCGCGAGGTGGAGAACATGACAGAAACGCCGCCGACAGCAACACCACCCGCCCGCCGCGCGCTGGTGATGGGTCCGAGCGGTTTCGTCGGCTCGCACGTCACACGCAAACTCGCCGAACGCGGCGACGACGTCAGGGTGTATCTGCGTCAGACGAGCTCGACGGTGGCGATCGACGACCTCGACGTCGAACGCTGTTACGGCGATCTCTACGACGAGGAAGCGCTTCGCGCGGCGATGGCCGACCGCGACGTCGTCTACTACTGCGTCGTCGACACCCGATTCCATCTGAGCGACCCGGCCCCGTTGTTCGAGACCAACGTCAACTGCCTGCGTCGCGTGCTCGACATCGCGGCGAAGGCCGGGCTGCACCGGTTCGTCTTCTGCAGCACGATCGGCACGATCGCACTCGGTGATGGAAGCCGCCCGGTGACCGAGGACATGCCCTTCGACTGGGGAGACAAGGGCGGTGCGTACATCGAATCGCGTCGCCAGGCCGAGGAACTGGTCCTGTCCTACGCCCGCGACCGTGGCCTTCCCGCCGTGGTGATGAACGTGTCCAACCCGTACGGGCCTCGCGACTGGCAACCGCACCAGGGGCTGATGGTGCAGTACGCGGCGTTCGGCAAGATCCCGGCCTACATCAAGGGCGTGTCCACCGAGGTCGTCGGTATCGAAGACGTCGCCGAGGCGTTCCTGCTCGCCGGCGAACGCGGCGCGGTCGGCGAGCGCTACATCATCTCCGAGAGCTACATGCCGATGCGCGACATGCTCACGACGGCGGCCAGGGCGGTCGGGGCGAAACCGCCGCGGTTCGGCGTCCCGCTTCCCGTGGTGTACGCCTCGGTGCGGGTCGCGGGCGCGCTGGCCCGACTGCTGCGGCGGGAGCTTCCGATCAACACGACCGGGATCCGGCTGTTGCACATCATGGCGCCTGCGGACCACAGTAAGGCTTCACGCGAACTCGGCTGGTATCCGCGGCCCACCGCCGAGTCGCTCGAGCGGGCCGCGCATTTTTACGTCGAACAGGCCAAGAAGATGAGCGCAAGATGACCACGAGATGACCGAGGCCGACCTCGTCGAGATCGAGGCGATCAAGCAACTGAAGGCGCGTTACTGCCGCTTCCTCGACACCAAGGACTGGGCGGCGTGGCGATCGCTGTTCGCCGACGGCTTCCTCAGCGACACTTCCCCTGCCGGTGGGAAGGTGATCCCTGGCGCCGACGACTTCGTCGCGTTCACCCGTAAGAGCCTGCGCAGTCAGGTCACCGTCCATCAGGTGCACGCCCCTGAGATCGAGCTGACCTCACCGACGACGGCCCGCGGCGTATGGGCCCTCGAAGACGTCGTGCGCTTCGGCCCCGGCGTCAACCTGCGCGGCTACGGCCACTATCACGAGACCTACGAGAAGATCGACGGGCAGTGGCGCTTCACCAGTTCGACATTGACACGCCTGCGCGAAGACGTCTTCAACGGCATTGTCGCCGTGTACATCTCCCCCCGCGTGCGCAAGCTCATCATGGCGGCCTCCCGCCGCGCGATGAAGTGAGCCCCCGGTCAGGGCCGGATGAACTCCAGCAGGTCGGGGTTGATGACGTCGTGGTGGGTGACGAACGCGCCGTGCGGAAAGCCGGGGTAGGTCTTCAAGGTTCCGTTCGGCAGTAGCTTCGCCGACAGCGGACCGGAGTTCTCGTACGGCACGATCTGATCGTCGTCGCCGTGCATCACCAGGACCGGAATGGTGATCTTCTTCAGGTCCTCGGTGAAATCGGTCTGCGAGAACGCGACGATGCCGTCGTAGTGCGCCTTGGCGCCGCCCATCATGCCTTGGCGCCACCAGTTCTCGATGATCGCTTCCGACGGTTCTATGCCCGGGCGGTTGAACCCGTAGAACGGGCCGGCGGCCAGAGAGCGATAGAACTCCGAGCGGTTCGCCGCCAACTGCGCCTGCAGATCGTCGAACACGTCCTTGGGCAGGCCACCGGGGTTGGCGTCCGTCTTGACCATCAGCGGCGGTACGGAACTGATCAGCACCGCCTTGGCCGCACGCGACTGCCCGTGCCGGGCCAGATAATGCGCCACCTCGCCACCGCCGGTGGAGTGGCCGATGTGGACCGCGTCGTGCAGATCGAGGTGCTCGACGACGGCGGCGAGATCGTCGGCGTAGTGGTCCATGTCGTGGCCGTCGGCGACCTGCGCCGAGCGGCCATGCCCACGGCGGTCGTGGGCGACCACGCGGTACCCGTGTTGCAGGAAGAACACCATCTGCGTGTCCCAGTCGTCGGCCGACAGCGGCCAACCGTGGCTGAACACGATCGGCTGACCCGACCCCCAGTCCTTGAAGAAGATCTCGACGCCGTCGTTCGTGGTGATCGTGGGCATGGTGGCTCCTTCCGGGAACATCCGGTCATGCGCACTCTGCCACGCCATGTCCTCCCGCGCGAGCGTGCGAGTCTGCACAGGACACGCCGGTCACGAGCGACACTGCACGCACGCTCACCCCGCGGTGACTGTGCGCATCCCGCGGTCAGGCGTTCGACAGCGCGGGCGGTCTGACGGCGTCCGGGTCCGGGTTCGCGATCGGCAGGCCCATGAACCGGCGTGCGTTGTCGCCCATGAAGTCGTAGGTGCGACGCACGTCCATGCCCTCGGCGTACTTCCAGAACCCCTTCGGTTCCGCGAGCCCCTCCGGGTGCGGGTAGTCCGAACCGAACAGCACCTTGTCCCAGCCCACGGTGTCAACGACGTCGGACACGCAGCCCTCCCAGAACGGGCTCACCCAGATGTTGCGCCGGAACACGTCGTGCGGATGCTCACCGAAGTTCTGCGGCATCTTGCGGTAGAGATCGCCGAAGTCCTTGAACAGCGGCTCGATCCACGAGCTGCCGTTCTCGACGCTGGCGATGCGCAGCTTGGGGAAGCGCGTCAGCGTGCCGTGGCAGATCAGGGCGGTGATCATGTCGGCGATTTCCCGATGTCCGAGCACCATCCACCGAAACGCGCTCTGCGCCATGAAGTTCTGGGTGTAGGGCGGTTCCCACTGCCCGACGTAATCGTCGAGCGGCGGATAGCTGGCGTGCAACACGATCGGCAACCCGGCCGCCTCGACGTCGCGCCAGAACGGGTCGAACTCGGGCAGCGCCGGTGAGCGCCAACCGTGCAGCCCCCGAACCGGTCCCGGTTTGATCAGCGCGACCTTGGCGCCGTTGGCGAGGATGTATTCCAGTTCGCGTTGCGCGCCGTCGACTTCGGAGAGGTTGATGATCGGAGTGGAGAAGATCCGGTCGTCGTAGTTGAAGCTCCAGTGCTCGGCCATCCACTGGTTGAGCGCATGAATGATCGCGAGGCTGAGTTGGGGATCGTCGGCGGTGGCGTGTTCGATGAGGCTGGCCAGGGTCGGGTAGTTCAGCGCCTCGACGACACCTTGGCGGTCGAGTTCGGCGATGCGGTCGACCGGGTTGCGGGTCGCCGCGGGTGCTTCGATCGCCGGGCCTTGCATCTCACGCAGAGTCAATCCGTCGGTGTTCTCACCGGCGAAGAACTTCTCGTGGGCGCCGGGCGCGGCCACCCGTTCGAACGTCGGGTTGGGGATGAAGTCGTTGACGCGGTTGTTGATGACGATTCGGGTATGCCGACCAATCTGCGCGAATTGCACCGCCCGCGAGTACTTGTCGGGCAGGTACTTGACCAGCGCGTCGGCGGTCTCGTACATGTGTTGGTCCGCGTCGAAGATCGGCGCATCGGTGAACTGGGTCATGGTCACCTCGTCAGGATCGTCGCGGCGGCGGTTCCGGGTGCGCCGTAAAGCTGCGCGAAGCCGACCTTCGGCTCGCCGGGCACCTGGCGGTCGCCGGCTTCGCCGCGCAATTGGCGGACCAATTCGTGGATCTGGCGCAGGCCCGATGCGCCGATCGGCTCACCGTTGGCGATCAGCCCGCCGTCGGTGTTGATGGGCAGCGGCCCGGTGATCTCGGTGGCCCCGTCGGCCAACAGCTTCTCCTGGTCGCCGTCGGCGCAGAAGCCGCATTCGGCCATGTGAATGATCTCGGCGCCGGCGTCGGTGTCCTGCAACTGGATGACGTCGACGTCCTGCGGTGCCACACCGGCCTTTTCGAACGCGGCTTTCGCGGCGTAGACGGTGGGTGCGACGTCCTCTTCGACGGGTGCGAACGTGGTGTTCACCTCGTAGGCGCCGTATTTGCGCGTCCGGACCTCGACCGCCCGCAGATACACGGGTTTGGTGGTGTAGCGCTCGGCGATGTCGGCACGACACATCACGACGGCGGCCGCTCCTTCGTCGGGAGCGCAGAACATGTACTGCGTGAGCGGATAATTCAGCATCGTCGAGCTGAGGATCTGGTCCTCCGGGATGGGTTTGCGCCGGAACGCATTGGGGTTGCGCGCGCCGTTGCGAAAATTCTTGGCCGCCACCTTGGCCAGTGTCTGCTGGGAGATGCCGTGCTCGTGCAGATAGCGGTTGGCCTTCATTCCGAAGAACTGCGTAGTCAGGTACTGGCCGTTCTCGGCGTACCAGCGCGGCATCCCGACCAGGGCGGGGTCTTCGGTGAACGCACCGCGCGGGTGTTTGTCCAGCCCGATCGCGATGCCGATGTCGTAGTCGCCCAACCGGATTCCGTCGGCGCACGCCTTGGCGGCGCTGGCCGCGGTGGCGCAGGCGTTGAACACGTTGGTGAACGGGATCCCTGACAACCCGACCATGCCGACGATCGCGTCGGGGTTGGCGACGGTCCAGCTACCCCCAGTTGCGAACTGCACGTCCTTCCATTCGACACCGGCGTCGGCGACGGCGGCGAAGATCGCGTCGACGCCCATCTCCATCGCGGACTTGCCTTCGAAACGCCCGAAGGGATGCAGTCCGACACCGATGATGGCCACGTCGTGCATGCCTGATCCTCTCTGGTCAACGCCGATTCGACGTGTAACTGTAACTCTTACAGTATCGTAGTCGGCGTGGCGCCGGTCATCGAGAACAAGCCGACCTTCTGCCGGATCTGCGAGCCGTTGTGCGGAATGATCGCGACGGTCGAGGACGGTCGCCTGGTGGCGCTGCGGCCGGACAAGGAGCACCCGCTGTCGGCCGGCTTCGCATGCCAGAAGGGCATCGCGTTCACCGAGGTCGTCAACGATCCGGATCGGGTGACGCGGCCGCTGCGCCGCGGACCGTCCGGCTTCGAAGAGGTGACGTGGGACGAGGCGATGGCCGACATCGCCGACCGCCTGTCGCGAATCCTGCGTCGCCGCGGCTCCGGCGCGGTGGGCTGGTACATGGGCAATCCGGGGGCCTTCAGCTACGCGCACACCTTCGCGGCGCTGTTGTTCATGAAGGGTCTCGGCCGCCACGGGCACTACTTCACCGCGTCGTCGCAGGACACCAACAGCAGGCTCATTGCGAGCCAGCTGCTCTACGGGGTTCCCACGTCGGTACCGATTCCGGATCTGACGCGAACCGACCTGCTGGTGATGATGGGCGCCAATCCGGTTGTGTCACATGGCAGTTTCCTGACGGCGCCGCGGATCAAAGACCGCATGCACGACGTCGTCAAGCGCGGTGGGCGCGTGGTGATCGTCGACCCGCGGCGCAGCGAGACCGCGGTGGCGTTCGAATGGCTCGGCATTGTGCCGGACACCGACTCGCTGCTGCTGCTCTCGCTGCTGCACGTGATGTTCGCCGACGACCTGGTTGACGTGGCCGCGGTGAAACGCAAGGCCGACGGCGTGGACTGGCTGCGCGACCTGTGCAGGCCCTTCACCCCGGAGTCGACGTCAGCGCGAACCGGGATCGACGCGGACAGCGTGCGGGGCTTGGCGCGCGACCTGGTCACCACACCGCGCGCGGCGGTCTACGGCAGGCTCGGCACCTGCGTCGGCAGCCACGGCACGCTGACCACGTACCTGATCGACGCGGTGAACCTGGTGGCAGGCAATCTCGACGTGCCGGGCGGTTCGGTGTTCAGCTCCATGCACACCGTCGGCCAGAAGTGGCAGAACGTCGCGATGGGCGCCCTGATGCGTCGGTCCTACCGGCGGAAGCGCTCGCGGGTCGGCGCGATCCCGCGCGCGATCGGTTCGGAGCCTGCCGCGCTCATGGCCAAGGAGATCACGACACCGGGTGAGCGCCAGATCCGGGCGATGTTCGTTTCGGCAGGCAATCCCGTGCTGTCGGTGCCCAACGGTGAGGAACTCGAGGCGGCGTTCGGTGAGCTGGAGCTGTCGGTCGCACTCGACTTCTACGTCACCGAGACGAGCGCGCAGTGCGACTACATCTTGCCGGTCACGACGATGTACGAGCGCGACGACTTCCCGTACACGTTCCAAGGTTTCCAGGCCACGCCGTTTCGCCAAGCGACCGAGGCCGTGCTGGCCCCGGTGGGCGACGCCCGCGGAGAGTGGGACATCGTCGAGGAGCTGGCTCGGCGGCTGGCGCGTCGAGTACCCGCGTTCGCAGCGTTCTCGGGTGTGCGAAAACTCGGGCGGCTGTTGGGTTTTGAAACGTCGCCGCGGGCGATGATCGACGCCCTGGTGCGGATGTCGGAGGGCGGCGACAGGTTCGGTCTGCGCCGCGGCGGGCTGTCGCTGCGCCGGCTGACCGAGCAGCATCCGCACGGCGTCGTGGTCGCACCGCACATCCGCACGGGTGTGCTGCGCGAGGCTGTCGGCTACCTGTCGCGGCGGGTTCGGCTGGCCCATCCGGGGATTGCCGCCGAGACCGACAAGTTGTCGCGGCGGGCGCTGCCCGACGGCTACCCGCTGCGGATGATCGGGTTGCGCGAGCCGCGCTCGGAGAACTCGTGGATGCACAACTCACCGCTGTTGATGCGGGGTGACCGTCGCCAGCATGCGCTGATGCATGTCGACGACGCGGCCGAGAAGTCCATCGTCGACGGCGACGAGGTGCGGATCGCCTCACCCTACGGCGCCATCACCGTGCCGGTGCTGACGACGAAGGACCTCGTGCCCGGGGTCGTCGCGGTGCCACACGGCTGGGGCCACAAGGGAACCGGGAGCTGGCGCCTGGCCAACCGGGCCGGCGGCGCGAACGTCAACCAGCTGACGTCCAGCGACCCCGCCGATGTCGAGGCGCTGTCCGGGATGGCGTGGCTGACCGGGGTGCCGATTCGGGTGTCGCGGGCCTCGTAGCTGCCGCGAGCGACCGCGCAATGCACACGTGCGACGGCGTGTCGGCGGGCAAACACGGTCGCTCGCGGTAGTGAAGCTCGCGCAACAGGGAAGCTCAGGCGATCGCGCCCTTTTCCTTCAGCGCTTCGATGCGGTCCCAGTCCATGCCGATATCCATCAGCACCAGCTCGGTGTGCTCGCTGGCCTGCGGTGCGCGCGTCGTCTCCAGCGGCTCGTGGTTGAACTGCACCGGGCCGCGGACGACCTTGAAGGGCTCGCCCCCGTCGGCCGCCTCGACCTCGACGACCATGTCGTTGGCGAGGGCCTGCTCGTCGGTGGTCAGATCAAGGAAGCTCTGGAACGGCGCCCACTGGCCCTTCATGGTCTTCAGCCGTTGACGCCAGTACTCGAACGGTTTGCTGCGGATCTTCTCGCGAATCAATTCGACTGCGGCCGCGGCGTTCTCGATCAACGGCATCACGTCGCCGAAGCGAGGATCGTCGGCGAGTTCGGGCAGTTCCAGATGCTCGAACGCGTCGCGGATGTAACCGGTCGGGCTGACGATGCAGAGGTTGATCGTGCCGCCGTCGGAGGTCAGATAGTTGGCCATGAACGGATTCACGCTCGGGCCCGCGGCATCCGGCATCAGCGAGCGCATGGTCTCGCCGGTCTCCATACCCTGCGTCACGCTGGCCCCGCCGGCCCACCACGCCGTGCTCAGCAGCGAAACGTCGAGCTCGACCGCCTCGCCGGTACGCATCCGGTGAAAAAGCGCGGCCGAGATCCCACCCGCGATGTTCATCCCGCCAATCGAGTCGCCGAACGCCGGGATGCCCTGCGACAGCGCACCGCCGATCTCCTCGGGGGTCAAGGCGTGGCCGACGCCGCTGCGGGTCCAGAAGGCGGTGCCGTCGAAACCACCGGCGTCGCGCTCGGGCCCCTTGTCGCCGTATGCGCTGCCGCGCGCGTAGATGATGTCAGGGTTTGCGGCGCGAATGTGCTCGACGTCGAACTTGTTCTTCTGCCGTTGCGCGGGAAGGTAATTGGTGAGGAAGACGTCCGAGGTCTTGGCGATCTCGTAGAGCACCTCCTGACCCTCGGGCGTCGACACGTCGATGCCGACACTGCGCTTACCGCGGTTGGGGTGTTCGATCAGTGGATGGCGGTTGGGGTCGAGTTGGAATCCGCCCATGTTGATGAAGCCGCGTTGGGTGTCGCCGCGCACCGGGTGTTCGACCTTGATGACGTCGGCGCCCCAGTCGGCGAGAATCGCCCCCGCTGCGGGAACGAACGTGAACTGTGCGACCTCGAGGACGCGCACGCCCTCCATGACCTTGACCAAAATCGGCTCCTCGTACCCGGCGCTCCGGCTGTTGTATAAACTTACTGTAAGCATTACAGTTAGTCGTCCCGCAATGAGAGTCTACGAGGTAGCCGCTTGAGCTCCGCCAGGAATCCAGAGGAACGGACCGAGACCAGCATCGACGTCGGCAAGCGAGCGGCGGGTCGCGCCGAATCGCGGATGCTCATCGACGGACAACTTGTGCAGGCCGCCTCCGGCGCACAGTTCGACAACCTGAGCCCGGCCACCGGCCGACTGCTAGGCAGCACGGCCGCCGCCGAGGCCGAGGACATGGACCGCGCGATTGCGGCCGCCCGCCGTGCCTTCGATGAGACCGACTGGGCCACCAATCGACGCCTGCGCGCGCATTGCCTCGACCAGTTGCAGGCCGCTATCGAAGCCGAGCAGGAGGAGCTTCGTGAAGAGCTGATCGCCGAGGTCGGCGCTCCGGTGATGACAACCCGGTCCGCACAACTGGATTGGCCATTGGCCGACGGCTTGCGGTACCCCGCGCGGCTGATGCTCGACTTCGGATGGGAGCGAACGCTCGACGGAGGCGGGCTGTTCGGCGAGCGCAACGTGCGTACGGTGATCAAGGAACCGGTCGGCGTCGTCGCCGCGATCACCCCGTCCAACTTCCCGATCGAGGTGATCCTCAACAAGCTCGGGCCCGCGCTCGCCACCGGAAACACCGTGGTGCTCAAGCCGGATCCGAACACGCCGTGGAACGCCACCCGGCTCGGCCGGCTCATCGCCGAGCACACCGACATCCCGCCCGGTGTCGTCAACGTGGTGCCCACACCGTCCAACGATGTCGCCGCGCTGCTCGGCGCCGACCCCCGCGTCGACATGATCTCGTTCACCGGCTCGACAGACGTCGGCAAGCGCTTGATGCGGCAGGGCGCCGACACGATGAAGCGGATGTTTCTGGAACTGGGCGGCAAGTCCGTGTCGATCATGCTCGACGACGCCCCGCCCGCGGCGATTGTCGGGTCGGCGGTGGGAGTGTGCGTGCATGCGGGTCAGGCCTGTGCGGCCACGACGCGCATGCTGGTGCACCGGTCGCGCTACGACGAGGCCGTCGCCACGGTCACCGCCGCCTATCAGGGTGTGCCGGTAGGCGATCCGGTCCAGCCCGACACGTTGGTGGGACCGGTGATCAGCGCCGCGCAGAAGAAGCGGGTCCTCGACGCGATCGAGCAGGCCCGTGCGGACGGTGCCGAGATCGCCGCGGGCGGCGGGCCCGTCGCAAACCTCCCCGACCATCTGGCGGACGGCCATTACGTGGCGCCGACGGTGATCGCCGGCGTCGGCAACGATGCGGCGATCGCGCAGCAGGAAGTATTCGGTCCGGTGCTGGTGGTGCTGCCGTTCGATGACGACGACGAGGCGGTGCGGATCGCCAACGACAGCGCATACGGGTTGGCGGGCGCGGTTTCGTCGCGCTCACTGGAGCGCGGGATGGCGATCGCCCGTCGCATCCGCACCGGTTCGTTCGGCGTGAACGGAGGCATGTTCTACGGGGCCGATGCGCCGTTCGGCGGGTTCAAGAGCAGCGGTGTCGGAAGACAATGCGGCGTCGAAGGTTTCGAACAGTACCTGGAGTCCAAGACGGTCGCCTACCGCGCGTCCAAGAGCGGTGCTACGCCGCCGCGATGATCGCCTCGGCATGGTCGAGGATGCTGTCGAGGATGTAGCCGAAGTCGACGGCGTCGGCGAACCCGATGTAGCGGCCGCCGTCGGCGCGCTGGGCGGGAAAGCCCTCCGTCCGTTCCTGCAGACGCTCGAGAACCACCGAACCCCGGATGTGCACCGAGATCGCGCCATACGTCTCGGCGGCCTGGTCGACCGTGAGCCCCGCTTCGACCAGCGCCCCGATCGGCTGCCCCAGTTTCTGCAGCGCACCGTGCATCGCACGGTGTCCGAACTGCCCGCGGATCAGCACCAGATCGCAGAGGATGGGGTCCGCACGGAACCGCTTACGCATGGTCAAGGCGTGGTCGCGCAACGACTCTCGCCAGTTCGACGCCGAGATGGTCGGCACCGTGAACTCGAACCGCTCCAGCGCCCGGTCGGTCATCGCGTCGAGTAGATCGTCCTTGCGGCGGAAGTACCAGTAGATGCTGGTGACGCCGACGCCTAGGTGCTTGGCGAGTTGCGGCATGCTCAGGTTCTCGATCGAGACCTCTTGTGCGACCTGCAGTGCGCCCTCGAGGATCTCATCGGCACTGATCGAGCCGCGGTCACGGCGCTGGCGGGTACGGCCGCCCGCGGCTTTGGCCACCGATCAGCCGGCCGGATCGAACGTCACGGGCAACGCCGTTGGTGAGCGGAAGGGTTGGCCGGCGATGTGGGGGTTGTCGTCGGTGACGAGTTCGATGTTGGTCAGCCGGTCCAGTAGGGATTCCATCGCGACCCGGGTCTCCATGCGCGCTAGATGCAGTCCCATACAGGTGTGCTCGCCCGCTGCGAAGGAGATGTGTGGTGTCCGCTTGCGGAAGATGTCGAACTCCTCGGAGCGTTCCCACCGGTTTTCGTCGCGGTTGGCCGATCCGATGCATACGTCGATCACCGAACCCTCGGGGATGGTGACACCGCCGAGTTCGGTTTCCTCGGTCGCGTAGCGCTGCACGGTGGTCAACGGCGTCTCGAACCGCAGGCCTTCTTCGATGGCCGGCGAGATGAGCTCCCGGTCGGCCTGTACTGCTGAGAACTGCTCAGGGTGGGTGAGCAACAGGTACAGCAGGTTTCCCGACGACCGGTAAGTGGTCTCCAACCCCGCGGGCAGCAGGAGCCGCAGGAACGAGTAGATGGACTCGTCGCTGAGCTTCTCGCCGTCGATCTCGGCGGTGACCAGATCGCCGATAATGTCCTCGGTCGGCTTGGACCTGCGCTTGTCGATCTGCGCCAGGAAGTAGTCCTTCAGCGCGGCGGACGCCTCGAATGCGCGCTTGTACCGGACGTGGTAGCTGATCAATTCGACGGCCCGCTTGCGGAACCACGGCAGGTCCTCCTCGGGCAGGCCGAGCAGCTTGGAGATGACGCGGGTCGGGAACTCGAATGTGAATTCCCGAACCAGGTCTGCGCTCCCGTGGTCGATGAACTCGTCGATCAGCGCGGTGACAACCGGGCGCACGACCTCGGGTTCCCAGCGCGCCAACGACTTCGACTTGAACGCCGAGGACACCAGGTTGCGGTGGTCCCAGTGCTTCTTGCCCTCCATCGCCAGGATGGTCGGCCCGATGAACAGGCCGATGGTGTTGTCGTAGATGTGTGAGTTGAACACCTTGCCGTCGCGGAAGACCCGGTTGACCGCGTCGAAAGACACGGCCGCATAGAGGTTTTCCGGCATCGCCTCCGGCGCCTGGGACCAGTCCATGACGCTGCCGCGAAACACGCCGCTGGTTTCCCGCCGCTTCTGCGCGAACATCGGGTAGGGGTCTCGCAGCAGGTCGAAGGTTTCGTCGACCGTGACGTCCTGCACGGGGCTATCCACGAATGATCTCCCTCGTCTGGTCCGGACACGTAACGAGCATGGGTACTGTAAAGCTTACAGTATAGGGCTACGTGACGATAGGTGCAGGCTGGGGAAGTTGCACCGGTGCGCCCGCGAGCATCGAGTTGACGAAGCCGGCGTCGACCTGCAGATCCTGGCCGGTGATCCACCGCGCCTGCGGGGACCCGAGGAACGAGATCACCGGCACGATGTCGTCGACCGATGCATGGCGCCCGACGGTCGCCTTGCACATGTCCAAGACCTCTTTGCCCATGGTCTGTTCGAAGTCGGTGAGGATAGGAGTCTCGACCGGGCCGGGGCTCACGGTGTTGACCCGCACGCCGTACGTCGTCCATGCCGGGCCCGCAAGTCGTTTGGCGTACAGGATCGCCGCCTGCTTGGACGTGCTGTACACCGGGTAGTCCGGATCCTGCTCGGCCTGCCAGCGCTCGACGGCGTCGGCGTCGCTGAGTCCGAGCAGGCCGTTCAGGGTGTCGATGCGCTGGTCCCATCCGAGCGCGGCGGTGGAGGCGACCGCGACGATCGACCCGCCTCGGCGCATGCGGGGGAGCATTCCCTCGACGACCAGTCGCATGCCGAGGTAGTTGACCTTGAGCACGTCGGCAGCCGGCGCGGTGCCGGGGACGCCCGCGACGTGTGCCAGCATGTCCCAGCCGGACCCGATCGAGTCGATCAGACCCCGGATGTCTGCCGGATCGCGCAGATCGCAGCGGGCGGACTCGGAGGCGGGCGTGCAGTGGTCGCGGACGTCGACGGCGAGGACGTGATCGCCGCGCTCGTGCAAGTGCGTCGCGAGAGCTGCCCCGATGCCCGACCCCGCGCCGACTACGACGACTTTGCGCTTCTCCGTCATCTCATCCGTTCCCTTCGCGGCCGAGTGGTGTCGGCGTACCATTCGAACGGCCGACTGTAAGCACGACAGTAAACAATTCGGGTGCGGCAGACAATCACTTGCGGAGATGGTGGTGCGATGAGCGAGAGCACAATTCAGGTCAGCGCGGCCCAAAGCGCCCGCGGGAGGCGATGTCAGCCGTTCTCGAACGCCAACGGAGCGCATTCCTGACCGACGGCCCGCCGAGTGCTGCCGAACGGCGCCATCGCATCGACCGGTTGCTGTCGCTGGTGCTGCGACTACATCAACCGGCGGCCCTCACCTCTGGTCGCATACTGGTACGGACCCGACAACGCCGAGTTTCGGCGCTTCGTACGCGGCACCCGCAGCGGCGGCGTGGCGCGCAATGACTTCGCCGCGCAGATGATTCCGTCGGCGGCACCGTTCGGGGGAGTGGGGCGCAGCGGGACGGGCGCCTACCACGGCAAGGCGGGGTTCGACGCGTTCAGTCACCACCGCACGGTCGTCGGCACCGACCTGCCGTTCACCATCACCGGACGCGCCGCGCCGCCGTTCACACCGTCGATGCGGGCGACGACCGCGCTCGGACTGCGTCTGGCGCGCAACCGGACCAGGCGTCGGCTCAGGCGTTCGCGCTGATCGCCTGCTCCCGGGCCCACCGGTAGTCGGCCTTGCCCGCGGGACTGCGTTCGATCACCGGCCGGAACACCACGGCTTTCGGAAGCTTGTAGCGCGCAATGGAATTCGCGGCATGGTCGATGAGTTCCTGGGCGTCGGCGCTGGCACCCTCGCTGAGCGCGACGACCGCGACCACTTCCTGGCCCCACCGGTCGCTGGGCCGGCCCGCCACCACGACGTCTGCGACCGCGGGATGTGACAGCAGCGCGGTCTCGACCTCTTCGGCGAAGATCTTCTCGCCGCCGGAGTTGATGGTGACCGAATCGCGGCCCAACAGTTCGATCGACCCGTCGGCCTGATGGCGGGCACGGTCGCCCGGAATCGAGTAGCGCACACCGTCGATCACCGGGAAGGTCTTGGCGGTCTTGTCCGCATCGCCCTTGTATCCCAACGGCACATAACCCCGCTGCGCCAACCATCCGATGCCGTCGTGGCCGGGTTCGAGGATCGCGGTGAAGTCCTCGGACGCGACGAAAGTATCGGGACCCGCGTTGAACTGGCCGGTCGACACCGCACCGGGGGCCGACATGTGGTTCATCTGGATGCCGGTCTCCGAGGACCCCACACCGTCCATGACGATGAGGCCGGGTTTGACGTCGATGAGCCGTTGTTTGGCGGTCGGGGTGAGCAGCGCTCCGCCGTTGGCCACCACGGCCAGCGACGACAGGTCGGCCGAACTGCGCTCGATCGCGTCGGCGAGCGGACGTGCCACCGCATCGCCGACCACCTGCACCACGAGGACTTTCTCCCGCTCGATCGTCTGCACCACCTCGTCGACGTCGAGGCTGGCGGGATTCGCGGTGAACACGATGGTCTGGCCCGTCGTCATCGCGGTCATCGCCGCCCACTGGGCGGCGCCGTGCATGAGTGGCGGCAGGGTGAGGATCTTGGTGCCGGGGCCTTCGGTGACCCGCTTGGCGATGTCGTCGAGTGAGGTGATGAGCTCGCCGGTGGCCATGTTGCGGCCCCCGAACGAGGTCATGAAGATGTCGTGCTGACGCCACAGCACACCCTTCGGCATGCCCGTCGTGCCGCCGGTGTAGAGCACGTAGAGGTCGTCGGGAGAGGCTTCGATGGGCGGCAGCACCGCGGTGCCCGAGCCGACGATCGACTCATAGTCGACTGCGCCGTCGAGCAGATCGTTGCCCGACTCGTCGGCGATCTGGATGAGCACCCGAAGGTTCGGCAGACCCGGGAGGACCTCGGCGACGCGCGGCGCGAACGTCGCGTGATACAGCAGCGCACTGGCGCCGGAATCGTTGAGCAGATACTGCAATTCGTTCTTGACGTAGCGGTAGTTGACGTTGAACGGTGCGACCCGGGCCCGCCACGAGCCGAGCATGCCTTCGATGTACTCGGGGCCGTTGTAGGCGTAGATGCCCAGCAGGTCCTGGCCCACCTCGTGGCCGGCGAGCTCGGAACGCTCGACATGGCAACCGAGCCCGCGGCTGTGCAGGAACGCGGCCAGGCGGTTGGCCCGCTCGACGACCTGGGCGTAGGTGTATCGGCGATCGCCTTGGACGATGAACTCTCGGTCGCCGATCACGGCGGCGACGGTGTCGGCGGCGGCCGGGACGGTGAACTGTGTGGTCACAGACATCGCGCCTTTCAAGGCTGGTGGGCAAGCAGTTTGATCATCAGACCGTTGGCCTCGGATAGTACGTTGCCGTCCGCGTCCGTCATCGCCGCCCTCACGAACAGTTTCCGCCCCTCGACCGAGTCGATCCATGCCCGGGCCTCGAGCGGCGCCTCGATCGGCGTCACCCGCCGGTAGTCCACATGCAGGTAGGCGGTGCGGCTGTCGGGTCGGCCCGCCGCCGACACCACCATGCCGAAATGCCAGTCATAGAACAGCGGGATGACGCCGCCGTGCACGGCGTCGTTGCCCCCGACGTGGAAACGGCTGAAGTACCCGCGCATGCTGACCTCGTCCGGTCCGGACGTCGCGACCTGCCACGGCGGCATCAACGGATGGCCGTTACCGGGCAGGTTGGGCGCCCGGCCCGCGGGGGCGACGCCAGCGGGAGCCTGGTGTGCTTCGAGGCGTTCGCACATGTCCTCGAGCAGTGCGGCCGAGTCGTTCCACAGCGCGGCGTCGGGATCGGTGGAGACCGTGATGTTCTGCAGTCGACGCAGCGCCGAGATGAACCGGCCCATCTCCGGAGTACCTAGAGTCGGCTTCACCCTGGCGAATTCGCGGATGTGGTCCTCAGTGTCGGTCACTGCTCGGCTACCGCGGGCTTCATACCGTTGCGGGGACGTCGTAGAACTGTGTCGCCCACTTCCGCAGCGCCATATACGGTTTCGCGTCCGTGCGGGACAGGGCGGGGTTTTCGATGTATTCCTGGTAACGCCAGATGTTCAGGTCGTCCCATACCGTCCCCATGAACTGGCGCTCGACCTTGCGGCGCACCTCCTCGGGCGGGATGTCGGAGGTGTCACCGGGCAGTCGCGGCCACCAGATCGAATAGAACATGTCCGAGTAGCCGTCCTCGACCGGGGTGCACGCGAAGATCAGCCGGTGGTTCGACGAGCCCTCGAACGCGCTGATCGCGAATCCGAGACCGGACAGGTGGCTGTGGATGTAGAGCGCCATCTTGTCCGGGTCGTCGCTGGAGGTGTCGGGCCACCCGGTCAGGAACCGCCACTCCTCGTCGACGATCTCCCAGTTGAGGCACTTGGGGGTAACGGTCGCGTGATGCACGTAGTGGAAGTGTGCGCTGTCTGGGCCGTTTTCGGCGACGATCTGCGGATGCACCGGCTCGCGTTCCGCGCGGCTCGAAAACTCCGGGTACGGGCGGTAATACGCGTCTTCGTCGATCGGGAACTGCGGAAACTTTTTGAACAGGTCCGGCAGTTCCCACCGCGGCGGCTCGCCTTCGGGGTGATGCCAGGCGAACACGCAGCCGTACTGCTCGCGCACCGGAAAGACGCGTAGGCGCAGCGCCTTGTTGGGCCGGTCGGGCTGGTAGGGGATGTAGCGGTTGGTGCCGTCCGGGCCCCATCGCCAGCCGTGGAAGGGGCATTCGACGCAATCGCCGACGACCTTGCCGCCGTGGCCGATGTGCGCGCCGAGATGCCGGCAGTGCGCAGATAGGACGTGCAGTTCGCCCGCCTCGTCGCGGTAGGCGACCAGGTCTTCGCCGAAGTACCGCAGCGGCCGCGTCTCACCTGCGGGGAACTCCGCGGACCAGCCGATCATGAACCAGCCGGTGACCTTCCAGGTGAACGGTACTTTCATCCCGCGTCGCCTCCCATGTCCGCGTAGTAATGGAAGAGCTTACAGTAGCGGTTTCAGGAGCAGCGACGATCCGGCGGGGTTCCCCGAAATCGGCCTGCGGTCCGGCGCAATACTGTAATAGTTACAGTATCTCCACTTCTTGACGTGAGGGCCCAACCTGTGAAGACATCCGATTCCACCCGGTTCGACGCGATCATCGTCGGGGCCGGGTTCTCCGGGCTGTACGCGCTGCATCGACTGCGCGAGCAGGGGTTGCGCACCGTCATCTTGGAGAAGGCCGAAAACGTCGGGGGCACATGGCTGTTCAACCGGTATCCCGGTGCGCGCTGTGACATCGAGAGCATCGAGTACTCCTACAGCTTCTCCGAGGAGATCGAGCAGGAGTGGGTGTGGACCGAGACGATGCCGCGCCAGCCCGAGATCGAGGCCTACTTGAACTTCGTCGCCGACCGACTCGATCTCCGCCGCGACATCCGATTCCACACCGAGGTCACCGCGATGACCTTCGACGAGGCCGCCTCCGAGTGGGAGGTGCGGACCGCGGACGGGCAGGCGTTTGTCGCGCCGTTCGTCGTGGCGGCGACGGGGATCCTATCGGTGCCGAAGGAACTGGAGATTCCCGGCATGGGTGCCTTCGAGGGGGTTTCGCTGTTCACGAGTCGGTGGCCGAAGCCCGACGTGGACTTGGCCGGCAAGCGGGTCGGCGTGATCGGGACGGGTTCGACCGGCGTACAGCTGATCCCGGTCGTGGCTGAACAGGCCGGCCACCTCACCGTGTTCCAGCGATCGCCGGCCTACACGCTGCCGTGGGAGGTCCGCCCGTTCGACGACGGCGAGCTCGACGAGCTGAAGGCGAACTACGCCCAGATCCGCGCGGCGCAACGAGAACACGCGGTGGGTGCGGCCCGGCTAAGTGCGTTCTCGGTGATGTTCGAGATGATGACCAAACCGCCGCTGAAGTCCGCGTCGCGCGACGAACAACTGCGCGCCGTCGAGGAGGGCGGCATCATCGGTGCGCTCAGCTGGGGCGACGTGTTCTTCGACATCGAAGCCAACCAGATGGCGGCCAAGCTCTACGGCGAGGCGGTGGCGCGCATCGTCAAGAATCCCGAGACCGCCGCGGCGCTGACCCCGTCGCACCCGTTCGGGTGTAAGCGCCCGATCATCGACCAGGGCTATTACGAGACGTTCAACCGCGACAATGTGACGCTGGTCGACCTGCGCAAGGGTCCGATCTTGGAGGTCACCCCGACGGGCATCCGCACGGAACAGGCCGACCACGAGCTTGACGTGATCATCTACGCCACCGGCTTCGACGCGATGACCGGGGCGATGACGCGGATCGCGGTGACCGGGCGCGACGCGCTGTCCCTCGGTGATTTCTGGACGACCGAGGGGCCGTACGCATACCTGGGGATCGCGGTGGCGGGCTTCCCCAACCTGTTCATCATCCAGGCGCCCGGGAGCCCCGCCCCGGCAAGCAATTTCGTGACCGCGCTCGAACAGCACGTCGAGTGGATCGGCGACTGCATTGGGTACCTGAGAGCCAACGGGTATCGCAGCATCGAAGCATTGCCGGACGCGCAACGCGAGTGGATCGAACACGCGACATCGCTGGTGGCGCCGACGGTGCTCGACCATCCGTCGTGCAACTCCTGGTACAACGGCGGCAACGTACCGGGCAAGAAGCGGATGTACATGGGCTACACCGCGGGCATTCCGGAGTACCGGCGTCGCTGCGACGAGGTCGCCGATGCCGGTTACACCGGGTTCAAGCTGGCATGAGGCCGGCCGAACGCGCATACCGCATCGGGCGAGACTTCGCCGGTGTCGTGCCGCGAGCCCACGCCGCGGTGGCTGCGCCCGGCGACTGGAGGCCGCTGTCGCGCAGCGGTGCCCGGCAGCTCGGTGAGGTCATGCTCGACGAACTGGCGCTGACCGGAATGACGCTGACCGCACCTCCACCGCGCCTGGAGCGCACGGTCGAGTCCTGCGCGGCCGCTGCAGAGGAACTGGCCGGCTTGGGCATGGGGGGCGTGCACGTCGAGCCGGATGAACTGCGGCCCAGAATGATCCGGCAGCGCCGGTTCGGCCGATCCCGATACGAACAACTGACCTTCGAGCACGACCCGCAGCTGCCATCATCGCTGCAAGGGTTCGGCGGCCCCGCGACGGCGGTGGTCCATCTGTGCCGCAGCGGCGACGAGACCCGGCCGTGGTTGGTGTGGGTGCACGGGGCCGGCCAAGGGCTGCCTATCGATCTGGTGTTCTCGCGAGCCCGGCGACTGCAGGAGCAGCTCGGCTACAACATCGCTTTGCCGGTGCAGCCCGGATGCGGCGTCCGGCGTGACCGGTGGCCGACCTATCCGAACATGGACCCGCTGAACAACCTGGCGGGCATGATCCGCGTGGTGTCGGAGGTGCGGGCGGTGCTCGGCTGGCTGCGGCCGCAGGCGAGCACCCTTGTGGTGTCGGGGGTTTCGATGGGCAGCCCCGTGGCGGGCCTGGTCTCACACCTCGAAGACGTCGACGCCGTCGCGGTCTACACGCCGATCTTCGGGCTGAACGCGATGATCGCCGCACACCTGGGGCGGTGGGGACCGTCGGTGCGCGACACGGTCGACCTGTTGCGGTCAGAGCCCGTCGAGCGCGTGATGTCGGTCGTGGACTACCAGGCCGTGGAGCCCACGGCTCCGCCGGAGCGTCGGCTCATCGTCGGGGCGTGGCACGACCAGATGGCGCGACGGGAGCCGGCCGAGCGACTGCACGAGCGGTGGGGCGGCGAACTGTACTGGCACCGGGGCAGCCACGTCGGCCACCTGTTCGCGGGCGGTGTGCAGCGGGCGTCGGAACGCTTCCTTAGGGCGGTCAGCGGAAGCGGGGCGCGATGACGGCGAGTACGGCCGCCGCGGTGCCCGGTGGAATCGACGAGATCGACGCCGCGTGGTTGACCGAAGCGCTCCGTACCGACGCGGGGCTGGACGGCGCGACGGTCGACGAGATCCGCGCCGAGCAGATCGCGATGGACAGCGGCTTCTCGTCACTGCTGTACCGGCTGCACCTGACCGGCACCGCGGTGCCGTCCACATTGATCGCCAAGCTTCCCGCGGTGTCGGAGGCGCGCGGCGCGATGGAGCTGCTGGGCGGCTACCGGCGCGAGGTGTCCTTCTACCGTGACGTCGCCGGGCGGGCGCCGATGGACACACCGCGGGTGTACACCGCCCGGATGGCCGATGACGGCGTCGATTTCGTGCTGCTGCTCGAAGACCTCTCAGCGTGGGACAACGCCGATCACCTGGCGGGGCTGACGATGGACCGGGCCCGCACCTGCATCGGAGAACTGGCCGGCCTGCATGCGTGGTCGGGCGAACCGGCTGTGCTCGAGCAGTTTCCGAGCATCGACACCCCCATCGCGAGGGACCTGCTGCTGCCGGCGTTCGGGCCGGGATGGGAGATCTACCGGGCGCAGACCGCGGTGCGAGTCCCGCCCGGTGTGGCGGCGTTCGCGGAACGCTTCGCCGAACGCGCGGTCACGGCGCTGCCCGTGCTCGCCGAACGGGACATGGTGCTGCACGGCGATATCCGGGCCGACAACCTCTTCTTCTCCGGCGACGGGATGAAGGTGGTCGACTTCCAGTTCACCGCCCGCGGCGCGGGCGCGGCCGACATCGCGTACCTCGTCACCCAGGGCCTGCCGACCGACGTCCGGGAAGGCCACGACGAGGCGCTGCTGCGTGAGTACCTCGACCACATCGCGGCGCACGGATCTGCGTACGAATTCGATGAGGCGTGGCGGCACTACCGCTTCGCCGCGGTCTATCTGATGGTGCTGCCGGTCATCACGCTCAACGGGTGGGACGCGTTGCCGGAACGGTCCCGGCGACTGTGCCTGACGCTCACCGACCGCGCCGTGGCCGCGATCGATGCCACCGACGCCCTGGAGGTGTTCTCATGAGCCGGTCCGCACGCGAGGTGGTGGAGTTGTACAACCTGGTGGCGTGGAACAAGGCGGACTTTGCACTGGCCGAGGAACTGTTGGGCGAGACGGTGATTCGCCACGAAGTGGGGGAGCCGGCGCATGTCTTGACGCACGAGCAGGCGGTGCGACGGGTGGTCGATATGTGGCAGGTCTCGGAGAGCATCCGCTTCGACCTGAACCTCGTGGTGGCGGGCGACGACGGTGAACACGTCGCGATCGTCTACCAGTCACCGATCACGATGAAGGACGGGACGCAGACCACGATCGGCAGTATGGAAGTCTTCCGGGTGGTCGACGGCAGGATCGTCGAGGTGTGGAACTGCGGTTACAAGCAAGGAGTGTGGGCGTGATCCGGCGGGCAGGAGCGAAGCGACATGGGGAAATGAGCGACGAACAAGTGCTCGACGAACTGGGCTACTACCTGTTGGCGGGCGCCGGGGGTGAGGGCCCGGCCACGTTGATGGACGAGGCCCGCCGCGGCGAAGAGCTCGGGTTCGGCACCGCGTTCATTTCCGAACGATGGAACATCAAGGAAGCGTCGTCGTTGGTGGGTGCGGCGTGCGCGGTCACGTCGCGCATGCAGATCGCCACGGCGGCAACGAATCACAACACACGTCATCCGTTGATCACCGGATCGTGGGCCACGACGATGCACCGCCTCTCGGGCGGCCGCTTCACCTTGGGCATCGGGCGCGGGGTCGCGGCGATGTACGCGGCGTTCGGCATTCCGTCGGTCACGACCGCGCAGATGGACGATTTCGCCCAGGTCATGCGTCGGCTGTGGAACGGCGAGGTGATCTTCAACCACGATGGACCGATCGGCAAGTATCAGGTGCTGTTCCTCGATCCGGACTTCCGCGAAGACATCCGGCTGGCGATCGTGGCGTTCGGCCCGCAGACGCTGGCGCTGGGCGGACGGGCGTTCGACGACGTCGTCCTGCACACCTACTTCACTCCCGAGACCCTGCAGCGCGCCGTGAAGACGGTCAAGGACGCCGCCGAGAAGGCGGGCCGCGATCCGTCGAGCGTGCGGGTGTGGTCATGCTTTGCCACGGTTGGCGACCATCTACCCGAAGAGCTGCGGTTGAAGAAGACGGTAGCCCGGCTAGCGACTTACCTGCAGGGCTACGGTGATCTCCTGGTCAGCACCAACGGCTGGGATCCCGCTGTACTGCAACGCTTCCGCGACGACAAGGTCGTACAGTCGATCCCCGGCGGTATCGACCACAAGGCGTCGGCCGAGCAGATCGAGCACATCGCGACCCTGATCCCCGACGAATGGTTGGAGCCGTCGGCCACCGGATCGGCGCGGCAGTGCGTCGAGCGCATCCGCAAGGAGTTCGACTACGGCGCCGACGCGCTGATCATGCACGGCGCGACGCCCAACGAACTGGAACCGATCGTCGCCGCCTACCGCGCGTCACTGTGAACTGCCCCATCTGCGCGAGCATTGCTCCTATGTCAAGCCGCGGCGGGCTGGGGGGTGTGGTGGCGGGTTTGTTCATCGTTTCTGAGGT